>JBDUDC010000068.1:0-8347 GCA_040003165.1 Chloroflexota bacterium | reverse complement strand
TGCCGATCGTTGACGTTCGTCACCACCGGTTCAGCAGAATGATGTGGAAAGGTATTGTCGGCGATGGTTAGCGAGAGTAGCGTCGCTCGACAATTGAACTAGGGAATACCACTCCGACTCCGAGCGCCGGACGGTATACCGGGCATCTCGCCTGACTTCCGGCTGGCTACCACGCCGCACGCATCTGCCCCCGCGAGCGACCGAGAGTTGGAGCCCAGGGGAGATATCGTGCGCGCCGCCCAACACCGCACATACTCTTTGTGGCCCGGGGAGCCCAAAGCGACCCGCGACGGTTCGCACCCATGATGCGGACGATCCTGGGCAGCGCCCTCCAGTTTCGGTTCCTGGTGCTGGCTGGGGCCGGCCTCCTGATCGTGCTCGGCATCGGCCAGCTGCGCCAGATGCCCGTGGACATCCTGCCCGAGTTCGCGCCGCCCTATGTCGAAGTCCAGACCGAGGCGCTGGGCCTGTCCGCCGACGAGGTCGAGAGTCTGATCTCCGTCAACCTCGAAGAGCTGCTCAACGGCACACCGTGGTTGAAGTCGATTCGCTCCACGTCCGTCCCAGGCTTGTCCTCAGTCGTCCTGACGTTTGAACCGGGGACGGACGTTTTTCGGGCTCGACAGCTCGTGGCGGAGCGTCTCTCACTCGCCTACACGCTGCCCAACGTCTCTCGGCCGCCGGTGATTCTTCAGCCACTCTCGGCGACCAGCCGCATGATGATGATCGGGCTCTCATCTCAGACGGTCGCGCCCATCCAGATGGGAGTGCTCGCACGCTGGAACATCAGGCCCGCCCTTCTGGCAGTGCCCGGTGTCGCAAACGTCTCAGTCTGGGGCCAGCGCGAGCGCCAGCTCCAGGTTCAGGTCGATCCCGATCAGCTCAGCGCGCACAACGTGACCCTAGACCAGATCGTCGAGGCTGCCGGCGACGCCGTCTGGGTCTCGCCCTTGACATTCCTGAACGCTTCAACTCCCGGCTCTGGCGGGTGGATCGACACGCCGCAGCAGCGCCTGGAGGTCCGTCATGACCTGCCGATCAGCAAGGCGGCGGACCTCGCCAAGGTTCCGGTCAGCGGCACGAGGCTGGTGTTGGGAGACGTCGCCACTGTCGTCGAGGATCATCAACCACTCATCGGCGATGCCGTGGTGGGTAGCGGCCCCGGCTTCCTGATCGTGGTTGAGAAGTTCCCAGGCGCAAACACGCTCGAGGTCACGCGCGGCGTCGAGTCAGCGCTCGACAAGCTGCGGCCCGGCCTCGAGGGGATAGACATCGAGACGGGCATCTTCCGCCCGGCGAGCTTCATCGACCGGGCGGTCGGCAACCTCACGACCCTGCTCATCATCAGTGCTCTGCTCGCCGTCCTCGTGCTGGCCGTTCTGGCGTGGGATTGGCGCGTGGCGGTCTTGGTGGCCGTGGTCGTCTCGCTTTCACTGATCGCTGCGGCGCTCGTTCTGTACGCCACCGGCTCGACCATGAACACGATGGTCCTGGCGGGGCTCGGCATCGCCCTGGGCCTGATCGTCGACGACGCGATCGTCGACATCGACAACATCGCCAAACGGGCTCGGAAGCGGCGCGGGGCTGGGACCGACCGATCAAACTCGAAGATGATCATCGTGGCGTTGCTCGAGATGCGCGGCTCGCTGACGTACGCCTCCCTCGTCTTGGTGCTCGCGGTCTCCCCCATCTTCTTCCTGCAGGGAGTGGCCGGGGCATTCTTTGCCCCACTGGTGCTCGCCTACACCGCCGCCGTGGTGGCGTCGTTCGCCGTCGCGCTGACGGTTACCCCGGCGCTCGGGATGGTCCTCCTCGCGCGCGCGCCCGCTCGACGCCGCGAACCGCCCGTCCTCGGATGGCTCGGCGGGGCCTATAACAGGGGGCTCGCACGAGGAATCGGCCTGGTAAGGCCGATGGCGCTCATCGCGATCGGTCTGGTTCTGGCAGTCGCGCTTCTCGTCCCATTCACGCGCCAGTCGCTCCTCCCCGCCTTCCGCGAGTCGGACGTGGTGGTCCGATGGAGCACGCCGCCGGGTACTTCCCATCCTGAGATGTACCGGCTCGCGAGCCAGGCCACGGGAGAGCTCCAGCAGATTGACGGTGTCGCGACGGTGGGCGCGGAGATCGGGCGGGCGGTGCTGGGCGACCAGGTAGTGGGCATCAATTCTTCGCAGCTATGGGTGAACATCGACCGCGAGGCGGATTACGACGCGACCCGTCTTTCGATCGAGCGGGCGATCGATGGCTATCCGGGGACGGTGGCCGACATTGACACCTATCTGAGCGATCGGATCCAGCATGTTCTGACGGGATCGAGCGACGATCTGGTCGTCCGGATCTTCGGAACCGAATGGGGCGCGCTGCGCACCAAAGCTACCGAGGTTCAGAAGGCCCTCTCCGAAGTCACCGGCGTCACATCAGCGCGCTTGGAGCAGCAGGAGAAGGAACCGTTCGTCCAGGTCGAAGTCGACCTCGCCAGGGCCGAGCGCTACGGGCTGAAGCCGGGGGACGTGCGGCGCGCCGCATCCACCTACCTAGCGGGCATTGGAGTCGGCACCCTGTTCGAGGAGCAGAAGGTCTTTGACGTCGTGGTGTGGAGCACACCGGAGACGCGGAACAGCCTGACGAGCGTCAGCGAGCTGTTGATCGACACGCCGAACGGCGGCCACGTGCGCCTGCAGGACGTGGCCGATGTCCGGCTCTCCTCAAGCTTCACCGCGATCCAACGGGAGACCGTTTCGCGGCGGATCGATGTCAGCCTCAACACCGATGGCCGTGACCTGGGGGCGGTGGTCGGCGACGTGCAGGCCCGCCTGGCGCAGATCGAGTTCCCGCTCGAGTACCACGCCGAGCTGCTGGGCGAGTACGCCGAGCGCCAGGCGGCCCAGAGCCGGCTGCTGGGCTTCGCCATCGCTGCCCTGATCGGCATCCTGCTGCTGCTCCAGGCCGCCTTCGGCAGCTGGCGTCTGGCCGGCCTGCTGCTGGTGACCCTGCCGATGGCGCTGGTGGGCGGGGTGCTGGCCAGCCTGGCCGGTGGCGGGGTGCTGTCGATTGGATCGCTGGTCGGCTTCGTCACGGTGCTGGGCATCGCCGCCCGCAATGGGATCATGCTCATCAACCACTACCAGCACCTCGAGCGCGAGGAGGGCGAGCCGTTCGGTCCCGCGCTCGTGCTGCGCGGAGCTCGTGAGCGCCTGGCCCCGATCCTGATGACCTCGCTCCTGCTCGCGATTGTGATGCTGCCAATCGTCGTTGCGGGCGACCTGCCCGGCCTTGAGATCATCCGGCCCATGGCCGTCGTCATTCTGGGCGGCCTGGTCACCTCCACGCTGGCGACGCTGTTCCTGCTGCCCGCCCTCTATCTGCGAGTTCGGCCTGGAGCCGGAGCAATGACGACGAACGTACTTGCGGGAGGAAGCTAGATGCATCGAGTGCGCGCTTGGGTGGTTCTGCTCCCAATGTTCGCTGCCCTGCCGCTCGCAGCATGCGGCGAGACGTCAGTCGCCGCGCCCGAGGTGGGGCCGGCGCGGGTCGAGCCGATCGGCGAGACCAGGTTGAGCCGCATCACCCTGACGAGCCGGGCCGCGGAACGCATCGGAATCGAGACTGCCGAGGTTGGCGAGGGGGTGGCTGCGCGCACCTTGATTGCCGCGGCGGAGGTCATGGCGGCAAAGGGCGATCCGAGCGCCCTCGAGGTCCGGGTCGCACTCAACGCGAGCGACTTTGCCAGGGTTGACCAGGACCAGGAGGCGCGGATCCTCCCCGACGCCGACAGCGATGCAGGTGCGCTCACGGGGCAGGTAGCCCACGTGGAGCAGACGGCCGGTTATGGGGACGGCGCCGTGTACTACGCACCCGACCGCCGGGATCACGGGCTGGCGGTTGGTCAGCGGCCGCGCGTCGAGCTGGCTCTTCGGGCCAGCGGCGGCGCCCGCCAGAGCGTGCCGTATCGGGCGGTGCTCTACGACGACCAGGGCGCTACCTGGGTCTATACCAGCCCTGAGGCACTCATCTACATTCGGGCGCGCGTCAAGGTTGACTACGTCGAGGGGGACCTTGCGATCCTGGCCGAGGGCCTTCCCGCGGGCACGCGAGTCGTGACCGTCGGACTGACTGAGCTCTACGGCGCCGAGTTCGGCGTCGACGAATGATCCCGGAGGCGGGCCGCGGTCGATGATGCGCCGGATCATCGGGTCGAGCCTGCGCTTCCGCTTCCTCGTCATCGGGGCCGCGGCCGGCCTCATGGCGTTCGGCATCGCCACGCTCGGAAATGCTCCGGTTGACGTCTTCCCGGAGTTCGCGCCGCCCTTCGTCGAGATCCAGACGGAGGGCCTCGGGATGTCGACCGAGGAGATCGAATCGCTCATCACGATCCAGCTCGAGGAGGCCTTCAGCAGCACTCCCGGGCTCGAGGTCATGCGTTCGAAGTCAGTTCCCGGCGTCTCCGCGATCACCCTCATCTTCAAGCCCGGAACGGATCAGATCCGTGCCCGTCAATTGGTGAGCGAGCGGCTCGCTATCGCGATTCCTCGGCTGCCCCAGTCGGCGGGCCTGCCCTGGATGCTGCAGCCACTCTCTGCCACGAGCCGCGTGATGAAGATCGGCGTCACCTCCGACGTCTACGACCTGACCGACCTGTCGATGATCAGCTACTGGACCCTGCGCTGGCGGCTGATGGAGGTTCCCGGCGTCGCGAACGTGGTGATCTGGGGTGATCGCTGGAAGCAGCTCCAGGTCCAGGCCGACCCACAACGGATGCTCACCGCCGGAGTTTCGCTCAACGAGGTCGAGGAGGTCACGTCGGAGGCCCTCGACTTCGGGCTGCTGAGGTACACGAACGCCGCCAAGACGCGAACAGGCGGCTTCATCGACACGCCGAATCAGCGCCTCGTCCTGCAGCATGTCCTCCCGGTGGTCGGGCCTGAAGAGCTGTCCAAGGTGACCATCTACGACAGGAAGGCGGCCGATGGAAGCCCCCTGCAGCTGGGCGACGTGGCGGACGTCACTTGGGGCCACCAGCCTCTCCCTGGCGACGCGGTGATCAACGACGGCCCAGGGCTCCTGATGATCGTCGAGAAGTTTCCCTGGGGGAACACCCTCGACGTCACGCGTGGCGTCGAAGCGGCGATTCAATCAATGCAGCCGGGCCTGCCCGGCATCCAGTTCGATACCACCATCTTCAGACCGGCGGACTTCATCGAGCTGTCGATCGACAACCTGAGGGCCGCGCTCCTGATCGGTGCGCTCCTGGTGGTCTTGGTGCTGATCGCCTTCCTGTTTGAGTGGCGAACCGCGGTCGTCAGCCTGGTCGCGATACCACTCTCCCTGCTGGCTGCCGCCCTCGTCCTTCATCTGCGTGGCGCAACGATCAACACGATGATCATGGCGGGTCTTGTGATCGCGTTGGGGGAGGTGGTCGACGACGCCATCATCGACGTCGAGAACATCACGAGACGACTCCGTCAGGCCCGTCAGGAGGGGAGCTCCACACCCACCGCGCTGATCATCCTCGAAGCGTCGCTCGAGGTCCGCAGCGCAATCGTCTTTGCCACTCTGATCATGGTCCTGGCCGTGTCGCCGATCTTCTTCCTCCAGGGGCTCACCGGTTCCTTCTTCCAACCCCTCGCCGTGACGTATGCGGTTGCTGTCCTCGCCTCTCTCGTCGTCGCCCTCACAGTGACCCCGGCCCTGGCTCTGATACTCCTTTCCGGCGCCCCACTCCACAAGCGCGGCTCACCGCTCGTCGGTTGGCTGCAACGCATCTACCAGTCGATCCTGAGCCGAACCATCGGATCACCCCGGCCGGTAATCCTGGCGGTGGGCGGCATCATGCTCGGCGGAGCGCTCATCTTCCCGTTGTTGGGCGAGTCGCTGTTTCCGACGTTTCATGAACGCGACTTCCTTATGCACTGGGTCAGCGCTCCGGGCTCCTCCAAGGAGGAGGCGGCGCGGATCACCACCGCCGCCAGCCGCGAGCTCCGCCAGCTCCCCGGTGTGCGGAATTTCGGCTCGCACATCGGGCGAGCCGTCGCCGGCGAGGAGATCGTCGGGGTCAACTTCGCCGAGAACTGGATCAGCGTCGATCCAAAAGCCGACTACGAAGCGACGGTCGCCGCTATCGAGGAGGTGGTGGCCGGCTATCCCGGCCTGTTCAGGAACGTGGAGACCTACCTGAACGAGCGCATCGAAGAGGTGCTGGTGGGTTCAAGCGAGGCGATCGTGGTCCGCATCTTCGGTCCGGATCTAGAGACGCTGCGCTCGAAGGCGGAGGAGGTGCGGTCATCGTTGTCCACGATTCCCGGCACCGCGGACCTTCACACCGAGCTGCAGGTCGACATCCCGCACATTGCCGTGCATGTGGATCTGGCCAAGGCCGAGCGCTACGGGCTGAAGCCGGGCGACGTGCGGCGCGCAGCGGCCACATTGATCGCGGGCACCGAAGTGAGCGACATCCATAAGGACGGCAAGGTGGTCGACATCATCGTGTGGAGCACACCGGAGACGCGGAACAGCCTGACGAGCGTCAGCGAGCTGTTGATCGACACGCCGAACGGCGGCCACGTGCGCCTGCAGGACGTGGCCGATGTCCGGCTCTCCTCAAGCTTCACCGCGATCCAACGGGAGACCGTTTCGCGGCGGATCGATGTCAGCCTCAACACCGATGGCCGTGACCTGGGGGCGGTGGTCGGCGACGTGCAGGCCCGCCTGGCGCAGATCGAGTTCCCGCTCGAGTACCACGCCGAGCTGCTGGGCGAGTACGCCGAGCGCCAGGCGGCCCAGAGCCGGCTGCTGGGCTTCGCCATCGCTGCCCTGATCGGCATCCTGCTGCTGCTCCAGGCCGCCTTCGGCAGCTGGCGTCTGGCCGGCCTGCTGCTGGTGACCCTGCCGATGGCGCTGGTGGGCGGGGTGCTGGCCAGCCTGGCCGGTGGCGGGGTGCTGTCGATTGGATCGCTGGTCGGCTTCGTCACGGTGCTGGGCATCGCCGCCCGCAATGGGATCATGCTCATCAACCACTACCAGCACCTCGAGCGCGAGGAGGGCGAGCCGTTCGGTCCCGCGCTCGTGCTGCGCGGAGCTCGTGAGCGCCTGGCCCCGATCCTGATGACCTCGCTCGCAGCGGGCTTGGCGCTCATGCCGCTGGTGGTGGGGGGTGACCTGCCCGGCCACGAGATCGAGCACCCCATGGCGGTCGTCATTCTGGGCGGCCTGGTCACCTCCACGCTGCTCAACCTGTTCGTGATGCCGACGCTCTACCTGCATCTGGCACGGCGGCCGCGTCTGTTCGTCGTGCCTCGGAGACTCGGATGGAACCGCGTATCGAGGTTCGGTGGGCGTGGCTGAAAGGCCCATCGGCGGGGTCCGCCCATCCGCGCTAGACTGCCCCGACAGCCCATGACCGCAAGCAAACGGCCGAGCACGTCGAGTCTCCGCCGATTCATCACATCCCGTCCATACGTGACCATCGCCGAGCTTCGGCGACGGTTCGCGCTCGATGAGCCTGACGCGATCACGCACGTTGCGCACAACGGCACGAGCGCGTATGTCGGCCTGCCGGAGCGCGAGGCGCTGAAGCTGGAAGATCTCTGGCAGCGCGACGAGATCGGCGTCGAGCTCTCGGTCGAGGTTCGTGCCCCGGTCGTCGTCGGCGTCTATCCGATGCGCATCGCCCGCTTCGTCATGGATCACGGCCACGCATACAACGGGAATGGCCACGCTCCGATGAATGGCCACGCGCCGACCGAGATCGCGTCGACCGAGACCCTCGATCCGCCGGTTCTCGCCTCCGAGTGAGGCCGTGAGGGTCGCGGCCGTCGTCCGCGACCTGCTCTTCGGCAGCCGCATCTTCGAGGCGGCCTCGCGCGCCGGCGCCGAGCTCATCCGCATCGATTCACCGGCCGACCTGCCGCCGCCAGACCAGATCGACCTCGTCCTGGTCGACTGGGGCGACCGGTCCTCCGATTGGGGCGAAGAGCTGGCCAGCTGGACTGGATCGGCCACCGAGCCACCGCGGGTGATCCTGTTCGGGCCGCACACCGACCTCGAGGCGCACGCGGCCGCCAAACAGCACTCACTTGGACCGATGCTGGCCCGATCCAAGCTGGCGCGGAGCCTACCCAAGCTCATGAGCTCAGATCGAGGGTGAACGAGGCTCTCGAGGCGCCGCCTGGTGGGCGCGGCCGCTCGGAGGTCGATACCGCTCAGCCTGCCTGCGTGCCCGCCGTCTCCTGGAGCGACTCCTCGGTTTGGTGCGCCGCGCAGGTGGCATACCCGTCGATTACCCGCTGGCCGTTCCGGTCATGCGCCACGTAGCTCCATCCACTCGCAGGCTCGCCGCAGGTGGCGCAGG
>JBDUDC010000067.1:0-8350 GCA_040003165.1 Chloroflexota bacterium | reverse complement strand
GACGGCCCTGGTCTACCACGGACCGGGCATCATCGGTGAGCTGGTAGGAGGGTCTGTTGATCACGCCTGACGTCCTGTTCGACCGGCTCGCGATCGCCGGATTCGCAACCGGCATCCTCGTCGCGCTCCTGGCGGGCCGCTTCCGCGGTGAATCGTGGGCAAACATCGCGCTGACGGGGTTCGGCAGCGGGCTCTCGCTGGCCGCCCTGGCCTGGGCGATCCACTACGGCGACGGGGCGCTCTTCGCCGCGCTCGCCGTTGGGCTCGGCGCCACCCTCTGGTCGCTTGGCAACGAGCGTGGCAAGCGCGAGGCACGCACGATTCGGTGAACATGGGCTCGCCTGCTAGGATGGGTCGGCCTAGCCAGAGGCGCGGGCAGGACGCGCCGCTCCGTTCCGGAGTTCTTGGTCCATGACCACTCTCGAAGAGTCCGCCCTGGCTGCCGCTGCCCCGCGCATTGCTACCGAGCTGCCAGGCCCGCGCGCACGCGCGCTCATCGCACGCGACGAGGCCGTTGCCAGCCCGAGCCTGACCCGCGCCTATCCGCTCGTCGCCGAGTCGGGCTCCGGCTATTTCGTCACCGACGTCGATGGCAACCGCTTCCTCGACTTCGCCGCCGGAATCGCCGTTGCCAGCACCGGGCACAGCCATCCCGCCGTGGTGGCAGCCATCAAGGAGCAGGCCGACCGGCTGATCCACATCGCGGCCACCGATTTCTACGAGCCCCGCTACACCGAGTTCATGGAGCGGCTGGCGGCGATCGCCCCCTTCGACGAGCGGGCGCGCGTCTTTCTGACCAACTCGGGGACCGAGGCGGTCGAGGGCGCCATCAAGCTCGCCCGATACCACACCCGGCGGTCCGGGATCATCGCCTTCGAGGGCGGCTTCCACGGCCGCACGATGGGCGCGCTGTCGCTCACCAGCTCGAAGCTCAAGCAGCGAGCGGGCTTCGGCCCGCTGCTTCCGATGGTCCACCACGCGCCGTTCCCCCGCATCCGCGCCTGGCGCGAGGGGAGCGGCGGAGACGGCAGCGCCGAGCTCGAGGTGCTGCGCACGAGCATCTTCGGACGGCTGATCGCGCCCTCCGACGTCGCCGCCATCGTGATCGAGCCGATCCAGGGCGAGGGCGGCTACTTTCCCGCTCCTGCGGCGTTCCTGGCCGCTCTGCGCGATATCTGCGACGAGCACGGGATTCTGCTCATCGCCGACGAGATCCAGTCGGGCATGGGTCGCACCGGCCGCTGGTGGGCGATGGAGCATGCCGGTATCGAGCCGGACATCCTGACCAGCGCCAAGGGGATCGCCAGCGGCATGCCGCTCGGCGCATTCATCGCCCGCGAATCGGTCTGGACCTGGCCGCCGGGCGCCCATGGCTCGACCTTCGCCGGCAACCCGGTCTGCGTGGCTGCGGCCCTCGCCACCCTCGACCTGATCGAGTCGGACCTGATGGCAAACGCGGCGGTGATGGGTGAGCGTCTCCGCGCCGGCCTGGAGCGTGCCGCGGCGGGCTCATCTGCGGTGCGCGACATCCGGGGCAAGGGGCTGATGCTGGGCGTCGAGTTCGGCGGCCACGACGCGGCGAACGCGGTCCAGCAGGCGGCCTTCGAGCGGGGCCTGCTGACCCTCGAGTGCGGACAGGCATCGCTGCGCTTCAGCCCGCCGCTGATCGTCGATGCGGCGGCGGTCGACACCGCGGTGAGCATCTTCTCCGAGGCGCTCGGTGCGGCGAGCCGACCGGAGCCAGGCGTGGCGGTGAGCGGGGGCTGAGCCCGCCGCCCTAGCTCAGGAGGTCGGAGAGCGAGGTCAGGGTCAGGCCGCGCTCGCGAAGGCCGGGCACCATGATGCGCAGCGCATCGAGCGTCTCGTACCCGCCGATGTGCAACAGGACGTTAGATCCGTCCTGCGCCTGGGTGATCACCTTGGATGCGATCTGCTGCCCCGTCGGGCCGCCATCGGCGATCGGCTTCCAGTCGATGGTGTCGATATCCCACATGAAGGTCTTCGTGTACCCCACCGACGCGGCCGCGTCGAGCACCGCGGGGTTGACTGATCCATACGGCGGGCGCCAGTACGGCTGCGGGTTCTGCCCGGTGCCCGCCCGCAGGATCGCCGCCGCGTCAGTTAGCTCCCTGCGGATGAAATCAGCGCTCGGCGGGCCGCCGGCGCACGGCGCCGTGGTGGGCGATCCTGCTCCGCCGCTTACGAGGTCGCAGTGATGCATGGTGTGGTTGCCGATCTCGAACAGCTCGGGGTGGCCGCGCACGACGGCGAGCACCTGCTGGCCCGTGGCGGTCTCGCTCATCGCGCCGGCGGGAAAGAGGGTCGCGCAGACGCGGTTTTCGACCAGGAAGCTCATGATCGCCAGGGCCGGATCGAGCCTGCCACCCATGTCGAAGGTGAGTGCCACCGCGTGCCCGGCGTTCGGGACTGAGTAGAAGGTCTCCTCGCCGCCGGCTGCCACCCGATTCCCGGCTTGGCATCCCGCGGTCGAGGGCGGGGTCGGCTGCGCGGTGCTGGCCGGTGTTGGCTGCGGGGTGACGCTCGGGTCGCCGCTGACGCTCGCGGAGGGCGATGGCGTCGGGCCGGTAACGCTCGGGGATGGATCGAGGCTGGCCATCGGCTCCATAGAGCCCGTCGCCGCGGGAGAGGAGCAGGCCGCAAGGAGCAGGAGCGCCAGCCCGGCGCCGGCGGCGCGGAGGCGCGTCGGGTGCATCGGCCTAGTTGGGGTGGTAGGTGAGATCTGCGCTGGCGATCGGCGGCATGGCGCCTTCCGCCAGGAGGCGGGACTCGCGGCGCAGGAGGTCGAGCTCGGCGCGCAGTCGGCTCTCGGCGTCGGGTAGCTCGAGGAGCTGCTGCTTGCGGTTGAGCTCGATCTGAAGCACCCCGCCGACCGCGTAGCTGGCGGCCAGCGGGTCGTCGGGGAGGCGGATCGTCTTGAGTACCTCGTCGAGGGAAGCGGTCACGTCGGTGATCTCTCCGGATTCGTGGCCTACAGACGCGGTGGCGGCCACGAAACGTTTCACCGCATCCAGGTAGGCGTCGAGCGCGCCCTGCACGGCGGGGAGCAGCGTGACCGCCTCGTCTCCGCCAGTTGCCTCCTCGAGCGGCGTCGCTTCGACCAGCGCGTACTCACCGCCCCGCTCGACGGGACCGAGCCGCGCGCGAGCGACGCCGACGGCCAGCAGGATGTAGCGGCCGTCGCCCAGCTGCTCTGCGGTGCGCACCTCGCAGATCGTGCCGATCGGCTGGGTGCGGGTCTCGGCTCCGCCCGCCTCCTGGCCCGAGGTGATCATGCTGACCACGAATCGGCCGGCGTAGGGACTCCCGTCCGCCAGGATGTCGCGGGTCATCGCCCGGTAGCGAGGCTCGAAGATCTGCAGCGGCAGGGGGAGATGCGGAAAGGCGACGACGTGAAGTGGAAAGTAGGGGAGCTGCACGCCGCGATGCTGGCACGCATCGGCCCGCCGCGCAAAGCGGCCACCGGGAGCTACTCCTGGTCGATGAAGGTCGTGTCGATCTGGGCGCGCTGCAGCTTGCCCGAATAGTCGATGTAGACGCTCTTCCACTCGCTGAAGAAGTCGAGCGCCGCCTGGCCCACCTCGCGGTGACCGTTGCCGGTGGCCTTGGTGCCGCCGAACGGCAGGTGCGCCTCGGCGCCGATGGTGCCGTGGTTCACATACCCGAGGCCGGATTCGAAGTCACGGATGGAGCGAAACGCGAGGTTCACGTCTCGGGTGAAGAGCGAGCTCGACAGTCCGTACTTGACGCTGTTCACGATTCGCACCGTCTCGTCCCACGAGTCGACCGGGATGACCGATGCCACCGGCCCGAAGATCTCCTCCTGCGCGATCCGTGCGTCGGGCTTCACTTCGGTGAAGATGGTCGGCTGGAAGAACGAGCCCTTCGCCAGCTCGCCGTCGCGGGCCGGCTCGCCGCCGATCACCAGCTGCGCCTCCTCGCGGCCGATGGCGGCATAGCCCGCGATCCGCTCGACCGCGGTCTCGTTGATGACCGGCCCGACGTCCGTCGTCTCCAGCAGCCCGTCACCCAGGACGAGGCGACCGACCCGATCGCGCAGCCGCCCGACGAACTCGTCGTGGACGCCGCGATGGACGATCAGGCGCGAGGCGGCCGTGCAGCGCTGCCCCGAGGTCCCGAAGGCCGACCAGATGACGGAGTCGAGGGCCAGGTCAAGGTCGGCGTCCTCCCAGATCACGATCGGGTTCTTGCCGCCCAGCTCGAGCGAGACACGCTTCAGCGTCTCGGCCGCCCGGCGCGAGATCTCGATGCCGGTAGAGGTGTGGCCGGTGAAGCTGATCACGCGCACGTCCGGATGGTCGACGATCGCGTTGCCGACCTCGGCGCCGGAGCCGGTCACCACATTGACCACGCCATCCGGCAGCCCGCCCTCCATCAGCAGCTCGACAAAGCGAACCATGCAGGCCGGCGTGTCGGACGCGGGCTTCATGACCACGGTGTTGCCGCAGATCAGGGCCGGGAAGAGCTTCCAGCCGGGGATCGCGACCGGGAAGTTCCATGGGGTGATGATTCCGACCACCCCGATCGGCCGCCGGATGCTCATCGCGAACTTGTCGGGCATCTCCGACGGCACCGTCTGGCCGAAGAGGCGGCGCCCCTCGCCGGCCATGTAGTACGCGACGTCGATCGCCTCCTGCACGTCACCCCGTGCCTCGGGCAGGACCTTGCCCATCTCGCGCGTCATCAGGCGCGAGAGCTCCTCCTTGTGCTCGGCCAGGAGGCGGGCGACGCGGAACAGGATCTCGCCGCGCTTCGGCGCAGGGAGCAGCGACCAGGCCGGGAAGGCGCGGCGCGCGGCCTCGACTGCGGCATCCACATCCGCGGCGCTCGAGGCGGGGAATTCGCCAACCACGTCATCGCGGTTGGCCGGACTGAGGGACGTGAAGGTGGCGCCCGAGCGGGCATCGACCCACTCTCCGCCGATCAGGTTGCGGTACACGGCGTGTCGGTCTCCATCGGGGCTGATGCGGGCGACGATTGTACGTCGCGGCGCCTGATCGGCGGGATTCGCGCCTAGGTGGCGGAGGGTTGGGTCATGGCGCCCACGTCGAGCGCCTCATCGAGCTGCTCAAGAGTGAGCTTTCCGGCGTCGACGTAGCCGCGCTCGAGCACCACCTGGCGGATCGTCTTCCGCTCGGCGAGCGCCTGCTTCGCCACCTTGGCCGCCTCTTCGTAGCCGATATACCGATTCAGCGGCGTCACGATGGCGGGACTGCTCTCGGCATACTCCCGCAGCCGATCCGGGTTGGCGGTGATGCCCGCAATGCATCGGTCCGCGAAGAGGCGGCTGACATTGGCGAGCAGCCGAAGCGACTCGAGCAGGTTGCGCCCGAGCATCGGCAGCATCACGTTCAGCTCGAAGTTGCCGGCCGCTCCGCCCCACGCCACGGCGGCGTCGTTGCCGACCACCTGGGCGCAGACCATCAGCACCGCCTCGGCGATGACCGGGTTCACCTTGCCGGGCATGATCGACGAGCCGGGCTGCAGATCCGGGATGTTGATCTCGCCCAGTCCGGCGCGCGGCCCGGACCCCATCCAGCGCAGGTCGTTGGCGATCTTGGTCAGACTGACCGCGATCGTGCGCAGCTGACCGGAGAGCTCGACCAGCGCGTCTCGTCCACCCTGGGCCTCGAAATGGTCCCTCGCCTCGGTGAGCGGCAGCCCGGAGTCGCCCGCCAGCTCCGCGATGACGGCGGCGCCGAAGCCTGCCGGGGCGTTGATCCCGGTGCCCACCGCGGTGCCGCCCAGCGGGAGCTCCGCGACGCGCGGCAGGGTGGCCTCGAGCCGCTCGATCCCCATTCGCACGGCAGCTGAGTAGCCGCCGAACTCCTGGCCGAGGGTGACCGGGGTGGCATCCATCAGGTGCGTGCGGCCCGACTTCATGAGGTCGACGAACTCGCTCGCCTTCGCCGTCAGCGCCTCGGCCAGCCGGTCGAGGGCGGGGATCAGATCGCGGACGACCGCCTCGGTCGCTGCCAGGTGGATCGAGGCGGGAAACATGTCGTTGCTCGACAGCGGATGGTTCACGTCGTCGTTGGGATGCACGGGCCGCCCGAGCGCTTCGGCGGAGAGGCTGGCGAGCACCTCGTTCATGTTCATGTTGCTGCTCGTCCCCGACCCGGTCTGGTAGACGTCGATCGGAAACTGCTCGTCGTGAGCGCCGGAGGCGACCGCCTTCGCCGCCGCGAGTATCGCCTGGCCGACTTCGGGCTCGATCATTCCCCGCTGGAGCTTGACCGCGGCGACCGCCGCCTTGATCCGTGCCAGCGCGGCAACCTGCTCGGGCGGCAGCGTCAGGCCCGAGATCGGAAAATTCTCGACGGCTCGCTGTGTCTGCGCCCCCCACCGGGCGTGACCGGGAACCCGCACCTCGCCCATCGAGTCGTGCTCCACGCGGGACTCCTCTCCAGCGTCCGAGTCGGTGCTCATCGGCTCTGGTCGAATGTATCGACCTCGACCCAGCGGATGACGGGCGGGATGAGGTACGGGACGCTACCTGCGTCGAGGTCCTCGAGGTAGCGGGTTGCGACTCCGACCAGCTCGTCGAGCATGACGCCATGGTGCACGGGCCGATAGGGCTCCAGTCGCGCCACGCCCTCGCGCAGCTTGTTGCGAGCGCCGCGCGCGTTGCGACGCTGAAGGTGCAGGAGGCCGGCGGCGACCTGGATCAGACCCTGGTAGAAGTCGCGCTCCTCGTCGTCCGCGGCGCGCCAGAGCGCCTCCCAGGCTTCATGCGCAAACCAGTAGCGCACCCCGTTGAATAGGGCGACCGCCTCGCGGAAGAGCCGTTCCGCCTCCGCCGCGGGAAGGGGCTGAGTCCTGCCTCGTTGAGCCGTCTCTGCCGCGGCAACCTCGGGCGGTGAGGCGGGCGGGATGACCGAGGGAGGACGCGCCCGCGCGCGAGGCGGCTTGGCGGCCGGGACCCGGCCCGCGGAGCTCCCCGCCGCGACAACCGCGGACGAGGGGCTGGCGGTCTTCTTCGGCATCGGCTCGATCGTAGCAGGCCCGATCGGCCGGACGATGCCGAATGCTCGAATGGGCCGGCCGCGCGAAGGTCGGGTGGATGGCTGGGCTAGAGCTTCGCCATCACGTGCTTGACGATCGTGTAGTCCTCGATCGAGTAGAGGCTCATGTCCTTGCCGTATCCCGACTGGCCAAAGCCGCCGTGCGGCATCTCGGACGCGATCGTCAGGTGGTCGTTGATCCAGACCGTGCCGTAGCGCAGGCGACGTGCCGCATTGAGCGCCCGCTTGACGTCGGAGGTCCAGACCGATGCCGCCAGCCCGAATGGGACTCCATTGGCCCAGGCGATCGCCTCCTCGTCGTCGGCGAAGCGCTGCACCGTAACGACCGGCCCGAACACCTCGCGCTGGACGATCTCGGAGTCCTGGGCGACGTCGGTTACGACGCTCGGCTGGTAGAAGAAGCCGCGCCCGTCGATGGTGGCCCCTCCCGCAGCCAACTTGGCTCCGTGCTCGCGGGCGCGGTCGACGAAGCCCGCGACACGCTCCTGCTGTCCGCGGCTGACCAGCGGTCCCATGTCGAGCTCCGCGTCGTCGGCGGGATTGCCGACCTTCAGCGACTGCACCGCCGGCACGAGCTCGGCGAGCAGGCTGTCGTAGATCCGACCGCTGGCGATGATCCGGGTCGCGGCGGTGCAGTCCTGCCCCGAGTTGAAGAACCCGGCGAGCTTGACGCTCTCCGCCAGGGCGGCCAGGTCGGCATCATCGAAGACGACGACCGGCGCCTTTCCGCCGAGCTCGAGGTGAACGCGCTTCACCGTCTGCGCCGCCGCCGCGGCGATCTCCTTGCCGGTGGCGGTGTCCCCGGTGAGGCTGACCATGTCGATCTCGGGATGTGTGACCAGGCGACGGCCGACGGTCGCGCCAGGCCCGGTGATCACATTCAGCACGCCCTTCGGGAAGATCTCCGCGGCCAGCTCCGCCAGTCGGATGGCCGAGAGCGGGGTCGCCGAGGAGGGCTTGAGGACGACGGTGTTACCGGCTGCCAGCGCGGGGCCGAGCTTCCAGATCGCCATCATCAGCGGGTAGTTCCAGGGCGCCACCTGGCCGATCACCCCGACCGGCTCGCGGCGCACCATGCTGGTGTAGCCCTTCGAGTATTCCCCGGCCGCCTTGCCCTCGACGACGCGCGCCGCGCCGGCGAAGAAGCGCAGGTTGTCGATGCTGAACTCGAGGTCGAAGTCGGCGACCCCCTTCGGCTTGCCGACGTTTTCGCTCTCGACCTTGGAGAGCTCCGAGGCGTGGCTCTCCACCGCGTCGGCGAACTTGTGGAGCATGGTGCTGCGCTC
>JBDUDC010000233.1:0-2506 GCA_040003165.1 Chloroflexota bacterium | reverse complement strand
GCATAGCCCCAGGCCAGAAGGCCCGCACCGACCCAGACCCCGAGGAGCGCCTGACCGATCTTCTGCAGCCCGGGGGCGAGGAAGAGGACGAGTGGCACGCCAACGATGGCCGTAGGCACGAGCAGAATCAGGAGCCAGGAACCGAGCGAACTCAGGGCGCGTGCACGCAGCAAGGCGATCGCCAACAACAGCAGACCGACGAACCCCGCGCCGATGAGCGCACCGCCGAGCTTGAATCCCCAGGATGTGAAGAACGGGCCGTCGAGGTCGAGCAGGTGCGGGGCACCGGCCGCGATGACCGGTTGCAGCACGCCGCCCCCGATCATCAGTGTCCCTGCGGTCAGGGCAGCTCCGACCACAGCCATCACGAATCCGACGAAGCCGAGCCGTCCGATCCCTTCGCCAACCCGCGCGTACAGGCCGATCAGGCCGAAGAGAATCAGGAGCCAGGAGAATGCGCCCAGCCAGTGCGCGAAGCCCCACACCGGCTCCAGGACGTATTGCGCCGTCTCGCCCGCGGGATGAAGGAGGAGTTCGACCGCCGTTCCAATGGCACCGAGCATGAGAGACAGCCCGCTCCAGCGGATCAGCTGCGAGGTTGGCACGCGGTGAGCCTACACCTCGCCTCTGGCGCTCGACGGGCCACGGCTATCCTTTGCGGCTGGCGGCCAAGGATTCGCGGCTCGAGCCTGGCGGGGAGGAGCTGCTCGAGCGGGCGCGGGCGGTCTGCCTGGCGCTGCCGGAGGCGACCGAGGGCGGAGGAGTCGGCAATCCCTCGTGGCGGGTTCGCGACAAGATCTTCGCCATGCGCCATGACGCCCACCCCGGGCGGTGGGGGATCTGGTGCAAGGCGCCCGCCGGTGCGCAGCGTGCGCTGGTCGAGGACCAGGACTGGGACCTCGTCGCCGACCTCATCGAAGCGGCGTATCGGCTGACGGCGCCGAAGCGCCTGCTTGCGATGCTCGACGGAGGTCTCAGACGGCCCAGTTAGCGCGGTCATCGACGACGGTCGCAGCATGTTCCAATACACCGATGAGATGGCTGGAACGGCATGCTTGGTGGGGGCTCGCCTTCTTGAGTGTCGTGATCGTCCTTTTCGGTGTGACCGATGTGATCGTCGGGCCGGCGGCTGACGTCGCCATTCCGATGAGCCTCACAGGCATGACGCTCGCCGAGCTCCAGGCGGAGAGCGCGGCGGCCTATCGGCTATTCGATTTCTTCACGCGGGTCAATGGGTTCAGCCTGGTGTTGCTGGGGCTGCTCGCCACGGCGGTGCTCGTCTTCGCATATCGGCGACATCGGCGCTGGGCCTGGTGGACGATGTGGCTGCTTCCGGCGTGGACGGCGGTCGGCCCCCTCTTCTATGTGATGGCCGGACTCGCGCCGGGCCAGCCACCGCCGCCACCGATGCTGTCCGGACCGATCTTCACGGTGCTGGCCGCAGGCATCCTGCTCGCCACCGCTCGACCTTTCTTTAACCAGTTCTCAGAGGAGGAGCCGGGGTGACCGAAACAGGGCAGGTGATGCAGGTCGATTCGAGAAAGCGGATTGCAGGCGACGAGTTGTGGGAGGTGGCGGTTGTCCCCCCGTACGCCCAGATGGCGATCAGGTCGTCCCCCAAGATCGCCAGCAGCTCCTCGCGCAGCCGCATCCACGCATGCGCGGCGACCTCGGGACAGCTGCTCGCATCGTTCGGGCTGCGCGCCACGGACGTGAACGCGTATGACGCCGAGCGGGCGGCTGCGCTCTGGCAGGCCGGGTCACCCCTTTCGCTGGCGGATCGACTCTGCCTCGCGCTCGGTCTGCGTCTTTCAGCTCCAGGTTGGCACCGCGGACGCCGCGTGGCAGGACGTCGTCGAGGGCCCTCCGCTCATTCTGCTGCGGTGATATGGCCGGGGCCATCGAACTGGAGCGCCTTGAGGGGCTCGAGATCGTTGCCCCATTCGTGGTGGATGCCGCGAGCGTCCATCAGGCATTCGACGCGGGCCTCGAGCTCCTGCTGAAAGGTCGGATCCCCGTCACGAGTCAGCCGGAGCAGGGCATCTCGGAGGTAGCCGCGGGGCCAGTCCTGGGCCGTCTCGATGTCGGCGAGGCTGTCCGCGAGCATGTCGTGATAGGGCGGCCATTTGCCCTCCAGGCCGTAGAGGGACTTGATCAGGCCGCGCGCTGATTCGGCGGCGTGCAGGCGCCGGCCGAGCTCGTCTCCGCGTCGCGCCGCCTTGATGGAGCGGACGAAGCTGTTCAGATAGTCGTCGTAGGCAGAGGCTATCTGCGCGCGAGCGGTCTCGCCGGCTGCCCTGACGATCGTTTCGCGGAGGTCGCCGACTTCGCCAGTTCGGTCAAAGACCACAACGGCCGATACGTATGTCGCCGTGTACCAGTCGGGATGCTCGGCGATCCACCGGAGGCGAGACAGAGACTGGTGGAGGGTATCGGTCTCGGGGGTGTGGCCAGGCGGGCTGTGCTTCAGCAAAGCGTTCTGGGCCTTGCGCGTCGCGTAGGCGTC
>JBDUDC010000066.1:0-8372 GCA_040003165.1 Chloroflexota bacterium | reverse complement strand
GTGTCGAGGCCGCCCGGGGTGTCGACCCGGATCTGCTCCCCCGCCTTGTGCCCGAGCAGCGCCTTGGCCAGTGGGGAGAGATTGCTGATGCGACCCTCGCGCGGCGACGCCTCCGGTGCCCCGACGATCGTGAAGCTCATCTCCTCGCCATCCTCCGCGCGAATCTTCACGCGGGATCCGACCGCCACCTCGAGCGAGCCGGCGGCATCGATCAGCTCGGCGGTGCGGAGCTGCTGGGTCAGGGTGGCGATCCGGCCCTCGAGAAAGGCCTGGTCGTTCTTCGCCTGCTCGTAGTCCGCGTTGTCGGTGATGTCGCCGAGCGACTTGGCCTCGCCGATGGCGCGCGCGATGCGCGGCCGCTCGACATTGACGAGATGCTCGAGGTCGGCCTGCAGCTTGGCGAGGCCCTCGGCGGTCAGATACGTCGGTTCGGTCATCTCAGTAGTAACCGGGCGGTGGAGGGAGCGGCTCGCCGTCCGCGTCGATGCGCTCGGCCGACGGGAGGTCGTCGCGGTGGCGGCGAGTCCCGGTCGGCCCGGTGATCGGCAGCGCCATCACGGAGCCCGGCACCTCGTCGAGCCGATCCACGATCCCGCGCAGGCCGAGGTGGCGCAACGCGCCCGAGAAGCGTTCCGCGAACGCCACGTCGCGCAGCAGATCGAAGGCGATCGACGGGTGGGCCCGCATGAGCAGCTCGATCGCCCACGAGGCCTCCGCCGGCGAGGTCCGATTCAGGCCCAGCTGGCGCTCGAGGATGCCGAGCGCGCTGTTCACCTCGTCGCGGGTCTCCCGCCGGAAATGGGGCGTACGGTTCGCCAGAATGCGCGCACGGTAGAGCGCGGCACGTACGCGGTCGTCGCGGTCGGTCCGCGCGAGGGAGGTCATGGCCGGAATCTTACGCGCTCAGCCGGGCTGGCAGGAAGCGATTGGTGGGGCGGTCGCGGGTGCCTCGCGGCCGATTGCGGCGGACGAGCGGTTCTCGCCGCGCGACGCGTCGGGTCGCTTCAATTACCAGCGCTGGGATCGGTCGAGCTTTCCCGCCGCGCGCGAAGCGTCGACGCTGCTGCTCGTCTATCCCGGCGAGGATGGCGACCTGACGCTGCCCCTCACCCTGCGCCACGCCGGGCTGCCGGCACATCCTGGCGAGATCTCGCTGCCGGGAGGCGCGGTCGATCCGGTTGACGTCAGCCGCGAGGCGGCCGCGCTGCGCGAGGCGCACGAGGAGATCGGCGTCGACCCCGCCACCGTCCGCGTCGCCGGCGCGCTCGACGATATCTGGATTCCGGTCAGCAACTTCGAGCTGCGGCCGTTCGTGGGCACCGCCACGCTGCGCCCCACCCTGGTCCCGCAGACCAATGAGGTGGCGGAGATCGTGGAGCTGCCCCTGCGCCTGATCCTCACCGATGCGATCATCGGCGAGGAGGAGATCACC
The DNA here is from genome assembly GCA_040003165.1 of Chloroflexota bacterium. Lineage (GTDB taxonomy): Bacteria > Chloroflexota > Limnocylindria > QHBO01 > QHBO01 > JALYSK01. The sequence goes on along the minus strand of JBDUDC010000066.1, from coordinate 6,940 downwards.
GGCGCGAGCTGGGTCCTCCGCGCCGCCGTCTACCGCCACGCCGGGCAGCGGATCTGGGGCGCCACCGCGCGCACGCTGGCCATGTTCGCCGCGGTGTTGGCCGAGGCGGGCATCACCGACTGAGCGACCCGCTCAGCGGCGGGTGGCGACCCGGGTGTTGACCGCCGCGAGCAGCGCGAGCAGCTCCCCGTGCTGCGGCTCCGGGGCGGCCACAATCGTCACCGTGGCGCCCTTCTTGTGCGCATCCCACCACGGTCCCCCGGCCAGGTCGGTGACGCGCGCCCCGGCACGCTCCGCGATCAGGCCGGCCGCCGCCACGTCCCAGCGCGAGAGGCCGCCGTTCTGGACGAACGCATCGAAGCGCCCGTTGGCCACGTACGCGAGGGAGAGCGCCGCGCTGCCCATCCGCCGCGAGATGCGGATCTCCCGCGCCACGCGTCGCTCGCGGGAGATCCCGCCGCGGCCGATGATCGCCAGCGCGACGACGAAGTCGGAGAGCGCCTCCTTCCGGCTGGCCGCCACCGCTTTGCCGTTCAGGCAGGCGGGGCCGTCGACGGTGGCGCTGTACAGGTCGTCACGAGCCGGGTCGAAGATGACGCCGACCGACGGGCCGGCATCGGTCACCAGGCCGATCGATACGCAGTAATAGGGAATCCCGTTGGCATAGTTGACCGTCCCGTCGAGCGGATCGATGACCCAGCGGCGGCCCGCTCCCCGCTTGCCGCGCCGCTCGTGATGCCCCGACTCCTCGGCCAGGATCGCGTCGTCGGGGTAGCGCTCGCGGATTGCGCCGAGGATCAGCGCCTCGCTCGCGTAATCCGCGTCGGTGACCACGTCGCGCTTGCTCTTGTGGTCGATCCGCTCGAGGCGCCCATAGCTGGCGGTCAGGATCGCCCCGGCACGTCGCGCGAGGTCGATCGCGAACGCGAGGTCATCGGCCGTCTCGGAGGACATCGCTGCGATGCTATCCCGCGGCGTCACCGTGCGGCTAGGCTAGGTGCATGCCGCAGCTGCACCTCCACGCCGAGATCGGCGACTATGCGCCGCTCGTCCTGCTCCCCGGCGACCCGCACCGGGCACGCACGATCGCGACCCGGTTCGACGGCGGGATCGATGGCGGCGTCACGCGCCTGGTCAACGACAACCGCGGCATGCTCGGCTACACAGGCACCTACGAGGGAAAGCCGATCAGCGTGCAGTCGACCGGCATGGGCACACCCAGCATCAGCATCGTGGTCGAGGAGCTGCTCCGCCTGGGCGCCAAGCGGCTCGTGCGGGTGGGCACCTGCGGAGGGATCGCGCCGGGGCTGAAGACCGGAGACCTGGTGATCGCGTCGTCGGCGGCGCCCACCGACGGTGCAACGCGGACCTACCTGCACGGCGAGGCGTACGCGCCGACGGCAGATTTCGCCCTCACCCACGCGCTCTTCCACGCTGCCGAGGAGGCCGGGATCCCGACCACGGTCGGCCAGGTGGCATCGGTCGATGTCTTCTACAACCCCGATCCTGACTACGCCGGGCGCTGGCGCGACCGCGGCGTGCTGGCCTTCGAGATGGAGGCGTCGGCGCTCTTCTACCTCGCCGCCCGAGGCGGGGCGCAGGCGGCCTGCCTGCTCGTGGTCGGCGACGTGCTCAGCGAGGAGGTCACCTCCGAGGAGAGCTACCTCGCGCCCGACGAGCTATCGGCCGCCGTGGACCGCATGATCGAGGTGGCGCTCCGGATCGGCCTCGCCTGACGACCGGCCTCGGTCCTGCTGCAGGCCCGGTGTAGACTCGCAGGCCAGTCCGAGCGGAGGATCCCCCAACATGACCGATACGCTCGCGCGCCCGACCGGCGCCGTCGTCAACCCGAATGCCGCCGCGGAGGCCCAGGACTTCCTGCCCCTCAAGGGGATCGACCACGTCGAGTTCTGGGTCGGCAACGCGAAGCAGGCGGCCGCCTACTACCGGTCCTTGTGGGGCTTCACCCCCGTGGCCTACGCGGGGCTCGAGACCGGCGTCCGCGACCGTGCCAGCCACGTCATGGTGCAGAACGACATTCGCTTCGTCTTTACCGCTCCGCTCACTCCCGACGGCGAAGTGGCGGAGCACGTGCGTCGGCACGGCGACGGCGTGCACGACATCGCGTTCGCGGTCGACGACGTCGAGAGCGCGTGGCGCGAGACGACCAAACGAGGTGCCCGCTCCGCCCTCGAGCCGACCGAGCTCCAGGGCGATAAAGGCGTGCTCAGGCGCAGCGCGATCCACGCCTACGGCGAGGTGCTCCACTCCTTCGTCGACCGCTCCGACTATCGCGGCACCTTCGCGCCCGGCTATCACCGGGTTGCGAAGCCGGCACCGGCTGCGACCGGCCAGACGCTGCTGGAGGTCGATCACTGCGTCGGGAACGTCGCGCTCGGCGAGATGGACACGTTCGTCGAGTTCTATCGGACGGTGCTCGGCTTCAGCCAGCTGATCCACTACGACGACAAGGTGATCCACACCGAGTACTCGGCACTGATGAGCAAGGTGATGCAGAACGGGAACGGGCGGATCAAGTTCCCGATCAACGAGCCGGCGAGCGGCAAGAAGAAGAGCCAGATCCAGGAGTTCCTCGACTGGTATCTGGACGCCGGCACCCAGCACATCGCGCTGCGCACGACCGATATCGTCGGCACGGTGCGAGCCCTGCGCGATCGCGGCGTGGAGTTCCTCGGCATGCCGCACACCTACTACGAGGCGCTGCCCGACCGGGTCGGCGACGTGGGCGTGCCGATGCAGACCCTCGAAGAGCTCGGGATCGAGGCCGATCGTGACGAGGAGGGCTACCTGCTCCAGATCTTCACCAAGCCGGTGCAGGACCGCCCGACCTTCTTCTTCGAGATCATCGAGCGTCACGGCTCGCGCGGCTTCGGGGTCGGCAACTTCAAGGCCCTCTTCGAGGCGATCGAGCTCGAGCAGGCCAAGCGCGGCAACCTCTAGGTCCCGGATCCGCTCCGTGCTGGTCGAGCTCGAGGAGATCCGCGCGGCGGCGGACCGGATCCGCGGCGTCGCGGTGCGCACGCCGCTCCTGCCGTGGGATGAGCGAACTTGGCTCAAGCCCGAGTCGCTCCAGCCGGTGGGCGCGTTCAAGATGCGCGGCGCGTACAACAAGCTGGCCTCCCTGACCGATGCCGAGCGCGCCCGGGGGGTGGTCACCTATTCCTCGGGCAATCACGCCCAGGCCGTGGCCCGCGCGGCGCGCCTGCTCGGCGCATCCGCAGTGATCGTGATGCCCGACGATGCTCCGCGGGTCAAGGTCGACGGAGTGCTACGCGACGGCGCCGAGATCGTCTTCACCGGGCCTGGCTCCGAGGAGCGCCACGAGGTCGCGCTCGCACTCGTGGCGGAACGCGGCTACACGATGGTCGAGCCATACGACGACCCTGCGATCATCGCCGGGCAGGGCACGATCGGGCTCGAGATCGTCGAGGATCTGCCGTGGGTCACCTCCGTGCTCGTGCCAGTGAGCGGCGGCGGGCTCTCGGCGGGGATCGCGACCGCGGTGAAGCGGCTGCGGCCGGCGGCGCGGATGATCGGCGTCGAGCCTGAGCTCGCGGCCGATGCCAAGGAGTCACTGGAGCGCGGCGAGCTCGTGACCTGGCCGGGTGAGCAGACGAACCGCACCATGGCTGACGGCCTGCGCACCCAGTCGCTCGGGCCGTTGCCATTCGAGCACCTGCGCGAATTCCTCGACGAGGTGGTGACGGTGAGGGAAGAGGAGATCGCCGAAGCGATGCGAACGCTCGCTCATCGGGCGCGGCTGGTGATCGAGCCCTCCGGGGCGGCCGCGATGGCGGCCCACCTCTCCGGTCGCCTGGCGCAGTCCGCGGACGACGACGCGCGGGTCGTGATCCTGAGCGGCGGCAATATCGACCCGGATCGTTTCCTCGAGATCCTGTCCGGGGGGTGAGCCGTCGGCAGGTCCTCAGCGGACCGCGCGCAGCCCCAGGAAGAGCGGGATCTCGGCGTTCGCCCGATCGCCGGCGCGCGCGGCCTTGCCGGGCCTTCGCTCCGCGGCCAGATCCGGCAGCTCGAGCATGCGATCGACCGCGAACCCGCTGTCGCCGAGGGCGTTGAGGTAGGCGCTGATCGGCCGGTGGAAGGAGCGGGTGGGGAGGCCTCCGGCGAGCGACTTCATGGGCACCGCCATCTCGCCAAGGTAGGCGTCGACCCGCCGGAACTGGAGGTTGCGCGACTCGTCGTGGCCCCAGCCCGAGTGACGCGGCTGGCGGAAGGCGGGATGAGTCATCAGCACCACCACCCGCGCATGAGGGCGGAGCGCCCAGTCGACGCCTGCGACGACGGAGTGCAGCGGATCCATGTCCTGGATCGAGAGCAGGAAGACCGCGGCGTCGTAGCTGGCCTCGTTGAGTCCGGCAACGGCCTGCAGTCTGCGGGCGTCACCGACCACGAACTGGCCGATGCCTCGGTGCCGGCGTTTCGCCGCGGCGACGAGCCGGGGGCTCGCATCGACCCCCGTGTAGCGCGCGCCGGCGTCGACGATCGATGGCGCCAGCACGCCCTGGCCGGCGCCGACGTCGAGGATCGACTCTCCCGGCTGCGGGTCCAGCAGCTCGAGCGTGGCCGGGATGGCGAGCTGACGGTGGTACGCGCTGCCGCGGTCGCCCACCCAGCCGTCGTACCAGGTCGCGACGCGGTCCCAGCTCGTCTCGTCCGGGCTCACGGCTGCATCGCGGTCCGGTCTGCGCGGCGGCTTCCCCACAGGACGATGGCGGCAACCACGGCGACCACGGCGCCGATCCCGGCGACCAGCCCGAACGCGGCGGCGAAGCCGCGCGCATCGGCGACCGCACCGGCCAGGAACGGGCCGAAGCCGAGGCCTGCGGAGAGCGTCGTGCCGTAGCCCCCCAGGCCGGTGGCGCGCAGCTCTGGGGGAGCCCGCTCCGAGATCACCACCTGCACCAGCATCAGCGTGAACGCCAGCGCCACGATCCCGCTCACGAAGATGATGGCGATGCCGATTGGACCGGTCTGCAATCCGAGCAGCGAGGTGATCAGCGCGTAGGCGAGCCCGGTGCCGGCCGCGGTCAGTGGCGGTACTGCGCGGCGATCGATGAGGCGACCGAGCGGCACGCGCGAGATCCCATTGGCGGCCGACTGAAGGGCGAGCAGGAGGCCGATGCTCCCCGCCGCCAGGCCAAGCGAGCTGCCGAAGAGTGGGAAGAGGCCGCTCACCGCCCCCCACGGCAGGCCGATCGCCAGCGCCGCCAGCCACACCCCGACGATCGCTCGATCGCGCGCCACCGTCACGACCATCGCAGGGAGGCCGGCAAAGCGCAGCCGCGCACGCTGGGCTCCCGCCATCAGCAGCGGGCCGATGAGCGCCGTCACGCCGATCGATGCCGAGACGAGATAGGTCGGCGCGACGCCCCAGTGCTCCCAGACCAGCCCGCCAATGGCCGGTCCCGAGGCGATCCCGGTGTGCGTGCCCAGCGTCAGCCAGCCAAAGGCGCTGCCCCGCGAGCGATCCGGCGCGTTTCCGGCGACGAATGCGCTCATGGCAGGCAGGAAGAGCGACGCGGTGAGGCCCGAGAGGACCGCCCACAGGTAGAGGATCCAGACGCCCCCGGTCGCCCCTGCAAGGAGCGGCACCAGGTTGACCGCGGCGTTGCCCGCGATCGCGACGAAGAGGGTGCGGCGCGTCCCCCACGCGTCGGCGACCGCGCCGAAGGGAAGCTGAAAGAGCGCGCCAAGGCCGAACCGGACGGCGGCGATGGTGCCCGCGGCCCCGAAGGAGCCGCCCAGCAGACCGACCTGCAGTGGAACGGCGACTCCGCTCGCCCACTGGCCGACCATGAACAGGTAGGTCGCGACGTAAGCCGGCCAGAGGGGCGGCGGGGCATGCGGCGCTCCCTTCCTCATCCCCGCAGGCCGGCGAGGAAGCTCACCGCATTCGCCCCGAGCGCATCGAGCGCGTAGCCGCCCTCCTGCAGGGCGATCACGGGCAGGCCGTGCTCCCCGATCATCGCGCCGATGCGCCGGTAGTCGTCGGTCCGCAGCGCGAGGTCGCTGATCGGGTCGCGCTCGAAGGTATCGAAGCCGAGCGAGAGGACCAACGGGGCGTCGGGGTCGTGATCGGCGATCAGGCGCAGCGCCTCGCTGAGCGCCGCGGCGTAGCCGTCGACATCGGTGCGCGGCGCGAGCGGGAAGTTGCGATTGAGCCCCGCGCCGGAGCCACCCCCCTGCTCGGAGGCATAGCCAGAGAAGTAGGGATAGGCGCCTGCCGGGTCGCCGTGCAACGAGACGTAGAGTACGTCGCGGCGCTCCCAGAAGACCTGCTGCGTGCCATTGCCGTGGTGGTAGTCGACGTCGAGGATGGCGACTCTGCCGGCTCCGGCGGCGATCAGCGACTGCGCCACGATCGCGGCGTTGTTGAAGTAGCAGTAGCCGCCGAAGAGGCGGGTCCCGGCATGATGGCCGGGTGGCCGGCAGAGGCCGTAGGCCAGCGGCGCGCCGTCGAGGACGCGTCGCGCCGCGGTGAGCGCCACGTCGACCGCGACGCGGGCAGCGGCATAGGTGCCCGCGACGATCGGCGTGGCGGTATCGAAGCAGTAGCTCCCCAACCGATCGAAGCGCGAGGCGGGGCTGCCCGTGGGTTGATGGCCTGCTGCGAAGGCGGCGGTCGCAAACGTATCGGGGATGAGCGGGTCGCTGCCATCGTGGCCGGCAGCCAGGGCATCGGTCCAGACGTGCTCGAGGAGGTCGACCAGATCGGCGTCGTGCACCGCGGTGATGGGATCGGTACCGTGCTCGATCGGCGCCTCGAACGCGTACTCGCCCGCGGCCCGAAGCGCGCGCTCGATCTCGACCGCGCGTGCGGGTGACTCGAAGCACGGGATCGGCGTGCCGCGCACCAGCTCGATCAGGCCGTCGTGGGCGAGGTGCGCGTCCGATGCGA
>JBDUDC010000065.1:0-8389 GCA_040003165.1 Chloroflexota bacterium | reverse complement strand
CGGAGCAGCTCTGCGACCGGCTGGTGGTCATGGACAAGGCGAAGATCGTGGCCGAAGGATCGCCGCGCGAGCTGATCGATCAGCATTCGACCAAGGAGGTGCTCGAGCTGCGCGTGACCGATGCGGTGCGCGACCAGCTGAACGGGCGGCTCGACGGCCTCGCCGACCGCATCGAGGAGCTGCCCGACCGGCTCCTCCTCTACACCCCCGACGGCGAGCAGACCCTCGACCAGGTGCACCGCCGCGAGATCCCGGTCGAGAGCGCGCTCGTCCGCCGCTCCAGCCTCGAGGACGTCTTCCTGCGTCTCACCGGCCGAACCCTGATCGAGTAGGCCGATGACCGTCGTCGCCGCCTCGGGCCGCGTGTTCTTTCGCAACTGGCTCGTCTACAAGCGCCTCTGGCACCGCAGCCTTGCGTTCGGCTTCCTGCAGCCGCTCCTCTTCCTGACCGCCATGGGGGTCGGGCTCGGCGCGCTCATCTCGGCCCGCCAGCAGGCGAGCGCATTCGGCGGCGTGCCATATATCGACTGGCTGGGACCCGGCCTGCTGGCCGCGATGTCGATGCAGACGGCGACCTTCGAGTCGACCTACCCGATCATGAACAAGATCATGTGGGGCCGGAACTACGAGGCGATGCTGTCGACCCCGCTCGAGATCGGCAGCATCGTGCGGGGTGAGCTGGTCTGGGTCGCCTTCCGCATCGGCTCCCTTGCCGCGGTCTTCATGGTGGTGCTGACCCTGTTCGGCATCCCGCGCACCCCGCTCGCCGTGCTGGCAGTGCCGGTCGCCATGCTGGTGGGGGTCGCCTTCAGCGCGTGCCTGATGGCGTTCACCGCCACCCAGAAGAACGATGTCGGCTTCAGCGCGGTCTTCCGTTTCGTGGTGAACCCGCTCTTCCTCTTCAGCGGAACCTTCTTCCCGTTGAGCCAGCTGCCGCCTCCGCTGCAGGCGGTCGCATGGGCGACCCCGCTCTTCCACGGCGTCGAGCTGATCCGCGGCCTGATCCTGAACCAGCTCAGCCTGGTGGCCGTCCCCATCCACCTTGCCTACCTGGTCGGCATGGCCGTGATCGGTGTGCTGCTCGCGGATCGGACCCTCAAGCGCCGGATGGCGAGCTAAGCCGATGACCACCATCGCGCAGCCCGCCGCCCCGGATCGCCGCCCCGGATCGCTGACAGGTGCCTGGAGCCGGATCTGGCGCGCTCGACGCCTGGTCGAGCGCAACATCATGGTCTATCGCCACCAGTGGATCATCATCTTCTCGGGGGTCTTCGAGCCGATCTTCTACCTGCTGGGGATCGGGCTCGGAGTTGGCGGTATCGTCAAGGAGGTGAGGCTCGCCGACGGCCAGTTGATCGCTTATGCGGCGTTCGTGGCGCCCGCGCTGGTGGCCACCGCGGCGATGAACGGCGCGGTGTTCGAGACGATCTTCAACGTCTTCTTCAAGCTCAACTACGCGAAGACCTACGAGGGCGTGCTCGCCACCCCGATGGGGATCACCGAGATCGCGATCGGCGAGATGCTGTGGGCCCTGATGCGCGCCACCCTGTACGCGATCAGCATGTTCGTGATCATGTTGTTCATGGGCCTCGTGCTCTCGCCGTGGGCAATCCTCATGATCCCGGCGGCGCTGCTCGTGGCGGCCGCGTTCGCGGCGGCCGGCCTGGCGGGGACCTCGTACCTGCGCACGGTCAATGATTTCGATGTGCCGATGGGCCTGATCGTGATGCCGATGTTCCTCTTCTCGGGGACCTTCTTCCCGATCGACACCCTCCATTTCGGGCCGGTCCCCGTCGTTGCGATCATCCAGTTCACTCCGCTCTACCACGGCATCAACCTGATCCGCGGCCTCTCGACCGGGATGCTGGGCATCGGCCAGGTCTGGGACCTGCTCTACCTGATCGCCTTCTTCACGATCTGCATGTGGCTGGCGATGCGCCAGATGGAGCGCAAGCTGATCAAGTGACCTTCCGGCGGTTCACACGATCCGGCGCCAGCGCTCCGTCTTCTGCGCATCGGCTCGGCGGTAGGACTCGGCCAGGATGGTGATCGGGTGGACCGTGGGGACGCCCGTCGAGGATTCGATCTGCCAACGGCAGGTCTCGGAGTCGCAGGCCGCGCGCGCCGCCCCCGACGCGCGGACCTTGGCGAAGAGCGGCTCGCCGACGTCCTGGGCAATCTGCCAGCGCTCAACCTTCAGCCCGTAGGTCCCCGCCGCGCCGCAGCAGTCGTGGTCGGAGTCGACGGCGCGCAGCCCTGGGACGAGCGCGAAGAGGTCCATCGCCGGCGTCCCGATTCCGTGCGACTTGAGCTGGCAGGGCGGGTGATACGGCAGTGGCCCGACGATCGGCGCGAACCCGGTGTCAAGCTCGCCCCGATCGTGGAGGTCGAGCAGCAGCTCGCAGATGTCCCACGTGGCATCGGCCACGGCGGCCGCGTCGCCCTCGCCAAGGTCGAGCATCTCGCGGTACTCGGCCTTGAACGCATGCGTGCACGAGGTCGACGTTCCGACGATCCGGTAGCCGGCGCGCGCGAACTCGGCCAGTGTGGCCAGGTTGCGGGCCGCCTTCTGGCGCGCCTTGGCGTACAGGCCGTTGGAGATGAAGGGCAGGCCGCAGCACTCCTGCTGCGGCACGATCACAGTGAAGCCGTTCCGCTCGAGGATCTCGACCGCATCGCGGCCGAGGTCTGGCTCGAAGCCGTTCACGGCGCAGCCGTGGAAGTAGACGATGCTCCTCGACGGATCGGGCGCGGCCGGCAGGGTCGTCGCCCCGCCGCTGCGCTTCCACCACGAGCCGAACGTCTGGCGCGCGAAGGTCGCCAGCGGGCCGCGTCGATGCACGCCGAGCACCTTCTCGCCGATCCACCGGGCCATCCGGTTGCGGAGCGCAATGTTGGCGAGCGGCGCCAGCGGAGCACCGGCCCGGATCATGAGGTCGGTATCGCTGATGATCCGATTGCGGATGCTCGACCCACGTCGATCCACGATCGCTGCGCGGGCGCGGCTGTTCGTCTCGGCGATCAGGACGCCATGCGGGCAGGCTCGGGTGCAGATCCCGCAGCCCGAGCACAGGTCGACCGTTCGGTCCGGCGGAGTGCGGCTGACGGACGGGCCGCGGAAGCGCTGCGCCTGCGGGCCGACGTATTTCGGGCCAGGGAAGGCGTCGGTCACTCGCGCCACCGGACAGACGGTCGTACACACGTTGCACTTGACGCAGGCGTCGGTGCTGTACGGCGGGAAGTCGCGGGCGCCGGCGTCGTGGACGATCATGCGGCAGCCGCCTTCGTGCCCGCCAGCGAGCGCGCCGCGAGGTGGGCGCTGGCGAGCGCCACGCCGTCGCCGCAGCGCTGGTCGAGGTAGTGCATCCCGGCCAGCGCCGAGCCGATGACCCGTATGTTCTCGAGCTCCGCCGGACGGAGCTCCGCGTCAACCTCGATCCCCGCGCCTTCGAGCGGGTGCGGACGCAGCGGATCATCGCTGAACCACTCGTCGCGCGGTGGAGCAGCCACCGGCAGCCCGAAGACGCGCTCGTCGATGGACCCGTCCGGCCGTACGCGGATTCCGGCCCCGGCGATGCCGCCGGTGGCCAGGACGAAGCTTTCTGCCGCAAGGCGAAGCGTGCGCGAGGTGGCCTCGGTGTGGATCGCGGTGACGCGGGACCGCTCGCGCTCGACATCGACCACGTCGAAGCCGATCTGAATCCTGCCGCCCGCGCGCAGGATGCGGGCGCGAAGCGCCTCGAACAGGCGCAGGCCGGGGACCGATGGGGGGAGGCTCGGAACCTCGAAGACTCGCCGGCCGATGATCTGCTCGGCATCGGCAAGGACCTCGGCGTGCCGGTTCAGGCCCAGCACGGCGGGCAGGCCGACCCGGACCGATCCGCGGGGAAGGGCGGCCGCCACCGCCGCCAGGGCCTGCGCGCGCCACGCCGGATCATCGAACAGGCGCGACAGGGTCAGCCCATTGAAGTTGCGGAGCCGACCAGTTTCCGGAAGCTCGACCTCCACCGCCGAAATTTCGGCGGGACCGTCCTCCCAGTCCGCGTTCGCCAGGTTGCGCGCAGCGTAGGAGGCCCAGGCGTCGCGGTAGCGAGCAAAGCCGACGAGGACCAGGCCGTCGCCCTGCCATGGCTCCACGACAGCCGCCTGCGCCTGTGGGACGATGGCGACCCGGCGCAGCGAGCCGATCGCGGTGGGCACCTCGACCAACGGCGTGTCGAGCGATCCGGCGTGCGCGAGCCCCTCGCCGGCGGTGCGCGCAAGGTGGCCCGAGACCGCGCCATCGACATCACCCCGGAGCAGTCGATACGGATGGCCACCCGCCCGCGCCAGCAGCCGCACCCCGTCGCGTGGCGTGGCGGCGCCTGCCGGCGCGGCGACGTCGAGCCCGCCGTGCGTCCAGTGCGTAGTGGCCATACCTTTCGCCGCCACGAAGACGCTGGCCCCGCCTTCGGCCAGCTCCGCGGCGCACGTCAGCCCGGCAAGACCGGCGCCGATGACGACGGTGTCAGCTCGCGGCAACGGTCTCTCCCTCGGCAGCCGATCCCGCAGGCGCATCGGCAAGTCCGTCGACGGCCAGCGTCCCGCGGAAGATGCCGGCGGCCAGCCAGAGCTCAGCCAGCTGGTCGCCCCAGGCGACCGGCAGCGTGCCGCGGAACCGTTCGGCCATGAAGCCGCGCAGCGGGGGGTTCGCAGCCCCGGGCCTTGCTGCGTCGAGGACGGCGGCGGCGCGCGGCGTGCAGAAGGCGCCCTGGCAGGGCCCCATTCCGAGGCGCGTCGTGCGCCGAAGGTCATCGAGCGATGAATCGCCCCGCTCGTCGAGGGCGTGCTGGAGCCGCCGCCGCGTGACGAGCTCGCACTCGCACACGAGCTCGGCGTCGCCGCCGCCCTCGGCCTCGTGGGCCGCCAGCCGGTCGCCGAGCCAGTACGGCGTGCCGGTCGCCGGCCTCGGCAGGTCCTCGTCGGCGGTGCGGCAGGGAGCGCCGGCCCCGAGCGTCGGTGCGACGAGGTCGACCACGTCGCGCGCCATGAGCCGGTAGGTGGTCAGCTTGCCACCGACGATGCTCCAGAAGCCACCGACACCGTCGCGCACGCCGTGATCGATGACCTGGTGCGCGCGAGTGATCTCGCGCGACTCGTGCTCCCCGGCGAGGTCCTTTGCCTCGTACAGTGGCCGGGAGCCGGCGTAGGCGCGCAGCACGCGAGCGTGGCTGAGGCCTGGCACCAGGCGCTCGCCGTCGGCGAGCAGCGTCTCGACCTCGTCGCGCGTGACGCGGACGTCGTCCGGGTCCGGGATCGTGATGTCGGTCGTCCCGAGGATGCACACCGTGTGGACCGGCACGAGGATGTCACCGTCGCCCGGCGGCGCCAGGCGGTTCACGACCGCCGTCGTCATCCGCCGGTTCAGGATGAGCATCGAGCCCTTTCCCGGGCTCATCGCCAGCGAGATGCCGGCAAGGGCGGCCACCTTGCCGGCCCACGCCCCCGAAGCCGAGATCACCGCCCGGCAGCCGATGCGGCGTGCCTCGCCGGAGCGCTCGTCGCGAACGTTTACCGCGCTCACGGCACCGTCGCTGGTACGCTCGAAGCCAACGACGGCGGTATAGCGCCACGCATCGGCGCCGTGCTCGCGCGCGCTGGCGAGGTTGGCGTCGACCAGCTCCCATGGCTCGAGCGAGGCATCTGGCACGCGGTAGGCCGCCCGGATCGTCCGGTTCAGGAGCGGCTCGGCGCGAAAGAGCTGGTCGAGCGGGATCGGTTCGGCCTCGATGCCGGCCGCCGCGCACGCGGCCGGGAAGCGCTCGAGGTAGTCGTCGGGGTCGTCCGGCGTGGCAACGAAGTAGCCGCCGGTCGGCTCGATCGTGGCCGGCGCAATCCGGCGCAAAACCCCGTTCTCCGCGATGCAATGCCTCGCCGATATCGGGTCGCTCTGGACGTAGCGTGCGCCGGAATGGAGCAGGCCGTGGTAGCGACCGCTGGTCCCGGAGGCGAAGTCGCCGCGCTCGACCAGCGTTGCACGCAGGCCGCGCATGGCCAGGTCACGGAGCACGCCGGCACCGGTGGCTCCGCCGCCGATGACGACGACATCGACCTCGGCGCCCGAGGTCATCCCTGCTGTCCGCGGAGGAGCGGCAACGCGCCGCGCAGGTAGCCCCAGCCCGACACGACCGTCAGCACGGTCGCGACGACCATGAGCCAGAACCCGAGGAGCTGGGCGCCGGCGCCGATCCCGGTTGCCGCGAGCGGTCCACCCGTCTGCGCGTCGTAGGCGAGCAGGAGCACAGCCATTCCGACGAGGGTGGTGAGGGTCTTGGCCTTTCCGAGTGCGCGCGCGGCGATGACGACGTCCTCAGCCGCCGCCGCCTGGCGCACGCCGGCGATCACCAGCTCGCGAACGATGATGGTGGCCACGATCCAGGTCGGCAGCAACCGCACTTCGACCATCGCCACCAGCACGCCGCCGACCAGCACCTTGTCGGCGGTGAGGTCCATGAACACGCCGAGCGGCGAGACCTCGCCGCGGGCTCGAGCGACCCAACCATCGAGGAAGTCCGTCACCGCTGCCAGGCAGAAGACCACGAACGCCACGAGTTCGAGTCCCGGACCTGCGATGAGCATGAGACCGATGACGACCGGGGTCGCCGCGATCCGCGCGATGCCGAGCAGATTCGCCGGCGAACTGATGCGCGCAGGGCCGCGATCGGTCATCGGATCGCTCCCACGGCAGCCCGCACCTCGGCGGCGGATCGCATGCCCTGCGTCGCGAGCGCCAGGGCCTCCAGCTCGGCGAGCGTGCGCTCGGCGACTGCCCGCTTGACCGCGCCGAATGCCCGCGGCTCCATGCTCAGCTCCCCGACCCCGAGGCCGATCAACAGCTGCGCGCCCGCCGGATCGCCCGCCATCTCGCCACACACGGCCACGTCGCAGGCCGGCGCCGCGGCTGCCGCGGCGACGACGCGAGCGACCGCGCGCAGCACGGCGGGATGCAGCGGATCCTGGCGCTCCGCCAGCGCGGGATTCGTTCGATCGGCTGCGAGCAGGTACTGGGTCAGGTCGTTGGTTCCGATGCTCATGAAGTCCACCCGACGGGCCAGGCTGTCCGCCAGCAGGACCGCCGAGGGGACCTCGATCATGATGCCGACTCGCGGCAGCGGCGCGCCGGGGATGGCGGCGCGCGCATCGGCCACGAGTCGGAGGACGAGCTCGAGGTCCGCCTCGTCGGCAACCATCGGGGCCATGATCGACGCGGGCCGTCCCACCGTACGGGAGGCGCTCAGGATGGCGCGGACCTGCGTAGGGAAGAGCTCGGGATATCGATCGGCCAGCCGGATCGCCCGGACGCCGATGAACGGGTTCGCCTCGGCCTCAATTGGGAGGAACGGGATCGGTTTGTCGCCGCCGATGTCGGCGAGGCGCACCACCACCTCTGCGTCGCCCGCCGCCCGCAAAACCGTGGCGTACGCCTCGGCCTGCGTCGCCTCGTCCGGCGCAGCTCGTCGCCCGGCGAACGCAAACTCGGTGCGAAACAGACCGATCGCTTCGGCGCCGGCCGCAACGGCATCGGCCGCTCCGGATGGGTCCCCGATGTTCGCCGCGCAGACGACCCGGTGCCCATCGGCGGTCGCCAGCGGACGCCCAGCCAGCTCCGCGTCACCGCGCGCGCGCTCCCCGGCCTGGTTGGCGATGCTCGCCAGCCGCGCCGAAGTCTCCGCGTCAGGGTCGATGAAGACGATCCCTGCGCCGCCGTCGACCCCCAGCTCGGCGGCCGAGGCCACCGCCTCGCGCAGGCCGGCGACACCGACCACCGCAGGGATTCCGAGCGAGCGCGAGAGGATCGCCGCGTGCGAAGTCCGCGACCCGGCCTCGAGCGCGATCGCGGCCAGGAGGGATCGGTCGAGCTCGACTGTCACCGACGGTGGAAGGTCGTGCGCCACCACGACCGAGCGACGCTCGAGCCCCTGGAACGCGGCGCCGGTGAGGTGGCGCGCGATGCGTCCGGCAACGTCGCGGACGTCGGCGCCGCGGGCCGACAGGACCTCGTCGCCGATCTCCTCGAATGCCCTTGCCACCTCCTCGCCGGCAGCGACCACCGCCGCGGCGTCGTCTGTGCCGCCCGCGATCCGTCGCCTGGTGGCGTCGAGCAGCTCGGGATCCATCGCCATCATCGCCTGGGCGTCGAGGATCTCGGCTTCCGCCTCCTGACCGATGTCGCGAAGCCGGATCGCAAGTCCCCCGATCTCGGCCGCCGCGGCGGAAGCCGCCTCGACCAGGTCCAGCCGGGCCGGGCCGCTGGCGACGAGGGCGCGATGAATCCAGGGCGCACCGATTGCGGCGCCGGGCGCTGCCGGGGTGCCGCGCAGCTCCAGCATCACGTGTCGCCGAGCTCCTC
>JBDUDC010000064.1:0-8404 GCA_040003165.1 Chloroflexota bacterium | reverse complement strand
GCGGCGACCTGGTAGTAGTAGGTCGTGCCGTTGGCCGCGGTCGCATCCGTGTAGCTGGCCGGGTTGGGGGTAGTGGTCAGCAGCGCCTCGCCGCCGGAGGCGGTGCCGCGCCAGATCTGGTAGCCGCTGATCGCGGCGCCGCCGTCGCTGGCGGGCGCCGTCCAGGCCAAGGCCACGCTGGCATCGCCGGCCGTGGCCGAGTCGAGGGTCGCCGCGCCGGGCACGACCGGCGGCGGTCCCACAGCATCGGCCGCCGCCTGGGCAGCGCGAAGGGCGTTCACGAGAGGCTCCGGCGTGCCGTCGGGATCGTCGCGCCAGGTTCCCTGGCCCACGCAGCCGGAGATACCGTCGGCATCGGCATAGGCCTGGTTTGGGCACTCGCCGGTCTGTTTCATGAGCGCCATGATCTGGGCGGGGTTGAGCGCGGGGTTGGCGGCTTTCATGAGCGCCGCAACGCCGGCGACATGCGGCGTCGCCATGCTCGTGCCACTGATGACCTTGTACTGGTTGCCCGGCCAGGTCGATTGGATGGCGACGCCGGGGGCCATGACGTCCACCTTGCCCCAGTTGCTGAAGAAGGCAAAAGTGTCGTCGCACTCATACCACGACAAGTCCGGGACGAAGCCGCAGCCTTTCAGGCCGCCCGGATGGCCGTCGAAGTCCGCCAGCGCAGAGACCGAGATCACCTCGGGGAAGGCGGCGGGTACGAACGTATTGGCATTCGCCGCCGAGTTCCCGGCACCGCCCACGAGGGTGATGCCCGCGGCGCTCGCGCGGCAGATCGCGGCGTGGAGCGCGTCGTTGGTGCAGTCCCCCCAGGCGCGGGCCTCTCCGAAGCTCATGTTGGCGACCTGCACGTCGTTGGTGGGGTCGCCATCGGTCGCGAGGCCGATGATGTGGTCGAGTCCGCAGAGGACCATGGCCTCGGACGAATTTCCCGCGTCGTCGAAGACCTTGATCGGCACCAGATGGGCCTCAGGCGCGACGCCCAGGAGGCCAACCCCGTTGAGCGGCGAGGCGGCCGTGCCAGCGACATGGGTGCCGTGGCCGTATCCATCCTGCGGCGGCCCCGTACCAACGCAGTTCTTGCCGAGCGCGACGTCGGTCGTCGCGGCGAGGTCCTCGTGCGCGAGGTCAATGCCGGTATCAATGATCGCGATGCGCACGCCACTGCCACGGAAGCCATGGCCGTAGGCGTGCTCGGTGCTACCAACCACATACGCGTCGATGCGCTTGATGCCCAACGGGACCGCCTCGGTCAGATAGACCGCCCGATCCGCCTCGACCGATGCGACGTGCGGATTGCGGCGCAGCGCCTGCGCGGCGGCGGCAGACCCGTGGAACTGGAAGCCGTGCAGGGCGTGGCTGTAGACATTGCCGAGCGTGCCATTCGCCTGCTTCGCCAGGCCGGGAGCCTCTGCGGACGGCGTCACGCCGGGGACCAGCGTGACGATCCACGAGTCGCGCGCCCGCAGGTCGCTGCCGGGCGCCTTGGGGAGCGACGGCTTGGCGGCCGCTCCCGCCGCGGCCGGGGCAAGCAGCGAGCCGAGTAGACAGATGACGGCGAAGCCTGTGAACCCGGCGCGCCTGCTCGACGGACGCATGAACGACCCTCCATTGCGGCGTGGGTCGCCGCAGGCACACATCGTTGCACCGCGATTGCGCCTTGGGAAGGGGTACCCCGCGAGTATCTGTGGCGTGCGCGCACATGTCGATCCGGACCGCTCCCGAGCGTCGTCTCTTCACACGGCGGGTTTTGAGTCCCCGCCCAATCAGGTGAGGAGAAGACCAGATGGCAACCAAGGTTATTCACGTCGAGGTCACCGGCAAGGATGGTCCTGCCATCCAGCGCTTCTACAGCCAGCTCTTCGGCTGGCAGCTCGACACCAACAATCCGGGCGGCTACGGCATGCAGCGCGAGGAGAGCGGCCTGACCGCGGGCTTCGGACCCGCTCCCCAGGGCCAGCCGGGCGGCGTGACCTTCTACGTGCACACCGATGATCCGGAGGGCACCCTCAAGCGCGTCGAAGAGCTGGGCGGACGCGTGCTGATGCCGCTCACCGAGCTGGCGCCGGAGACCAACGTGGCGCTGTTTGCGGATCCCGAGGGCCACGTCGTCGGGATCATGTAGCTCGTTCAGAACGGCTTTGCGAGCAGCCGTTCGAGCTCGGCCGGCTCGGCGGGAGGAATCTCGCCGGCCTTGCCGCGCGCAATCCCGATATCAGGTCGGGCGGGCGGCGTACACGGCGCGCGTGCCGCTCAGGCCCTTCAGCTCGTGACTGCCTCGGTCCTCGAACGTGACCGCGGCGCCGGCGAGCAAGTCCCGGGTCGTGGCTGAGACGAGCACCTCGCCGGGCGCGGCCAGCGCAACGATCCGGGCCACCGTGTGGACCGCGAGCCCGCGAACGTTGTTCGGCACCATCTCGACCTCGCCGGTGTGGATCCCGGATCGAATCTGCAGGCCGAGATCGGACGACGCGCGGCAGATTGAATCGGCGCACACGACTGCGCCCTGGGCGCTGTCGAAGAGGGCCAGGAAACCGTCACCGGTGGTGGTGACCTCTCGACCCCGGAACCGATCCAGCTCGAAACGCACGCGCTCGTTGTGTCGCGCGAGGAGCTCGCGCCAGCTCGCATCGCCGATCCGTTCGGCGGTGAGCGTCGAATCGACGATATCGGTCATCAACAGGGTGGTGAGGATGCGTTCGCCGCTCCCGGCCGCCGCCCGTGCAAACGACCGCATGCCGGCGAAGTCGAGCGTCACCCACGGGTCGTCGCCGACGACCCATGCGTCGTGGCCGGACGGGATCTCGAAGGCCTGGTTCGGCCCGAACTCCATCTCGGTGCCGTCCTTCATTATGATGTGGAAGCGCCCGCTGATCGTGAAGCCGAGATGGTGGTACTCGCACAGTTCAGTGCCGGCGATCTGCTTGACCTGCTCGCTCCAGCGCCAGCCGGGCTCGAAGACGGTGCGGCCCACCACGACGTCGTCCATGTCGAAGATCTCGACGCGTCCCAGCCCAAACGAGCGCACCTCATCGGGCTTGCTCAGGTCCTTGCGCTGAAGCCTCGCCACGCTTCTCTCCTCCGGCCGAGTCGACTGCAGTCTCGCATTATCGACGCCCTGCCTTGACGCGACACCCACGGCGACGCACCCTAGCCTGACCGATGGACGGTATTCCGCCTCCGACTCGCCAGGACATGGTGGCCATGCTGGTCACCGAGCACTTCACGCTGCAGGGCGCGCGCTCCGCGACGATCAGCGACGCGAATGGGCGGACCAGCTTCTTCCTCGGCACTCTCTCCGGCGTCACCGTGGCGCTCGCCTTCGTCGCTCAGATCTCCGGCATGGGCGACGCCTTCTTCGTCTTCGCCATGGTGCTGCTGCCGACATTGCTGTTCATTGGCCTTGCCAGCTTCGAGCGGCTCCTGCAGCTGGGGATCGAGAACATCCGCTGCGTGGTGGCCATCAATCGGATTCGCCACTACTACCTCGAGGTCGCGCCGGAGCTGCGCACCCATTTCACGCTCTCGCCCAACGACGACACCCAGGGGGTTTTGACCAGCCTCGGCTCGATGCGCGGCAAGGTGCGGGCCTGGGACATCTTCGTGACGAACGCGGGAATGGTCGCGGTCGTCAACAGCATCATCGCCGGGGTCGTGGGAGCGCTCATCGCCATGCAGCTGCACCTGGGCATGGCGGCGACCGCGTTGGTGGGATTGGTCGTCGGGATCGCGCTGCTCGCGGTTCTGGTCACCTATCTCGCACGGCAGTGGCAGCGCAGCTCGCGCATCATCGGCAGCCGCTTCCCGACGCGCGGCGAAGAGCTGGACCTCTCGCACATCGCGCCCGCGGCTGCTCCCGAGGAGTAGCGCCCCCTAGCAGCGGTAGTCGGCGTCGAACCCGCTGGCGATGTACTGGGTCAGCACGATCGGCCCACCCGTGAAGCCGCTGCCTGAGCAGAAGCGCTTCGCCGTTCGCAGCGTCTGCGCGCCCGCAACCCAGCTCGCATGGACCGCGAATGCCTGGCTGCCGCCGGTGATCTGGCCCCACTGGTAGCCAGTCGAATAGAAGCCGACGCCGGCAACCTCGACCGATCTGAGGTACGCGACCGCGCCCTGCAGGACCGCGACATTGCGCGCGGAGTCGTTCCGCCAGCTGTTGCCAGTTTCGACGTCAAGCCACCAGGTCTTCGCTGCCGGCGTACGAGTTGCGCCCGCCAGCGCCTGCCCCAGCGCGACGTAGGCATCCACCGCCGTGCGGTACGAATCGGCGGCGGCATTCCAGCCGTAGTCATACGCGCAATCCCGCGTGTCCGGGTCGCCGGCGCTGCACGTGCGCGGCGTCGTCTGGCCGGTCGGCCAATGCGTCGAAAGCTGCGGACCGGGGTTGGCGGTATTCGCGTACAGCTGCGCACCAGCTCCCGCCCACACGATCTGGCTGGCCAGGCATCGGTTCGGGCTGAAGACGATGCCGCCATTCACGCCGACGATCCCGAAGGCCGGGTCGCGCGGATACCGCACGTCGCATTGTGGATACGAGATGTCGTAGACGGTGCCAGATGAGCTGCTCGAGCTGCTTGGGCTGCTCGAGCGGACAGTCGTCGGGCGTTCGTCGATCTGCACGCTGATCGGGCCCGCGGCAGCGGCGAGTGAAGGGAAGGCCAGGAGGGCGAGCGCCAATACGGGCAGGGCAAAAAGTCGGTTAGGGGGCATCTAGGGACCTCGGGCTCGGAGACGAGGCAGCCTGGCGCTCCCCCGCCGGTCGCAATCGGCGACTACTTGGAGGCTACACGTCGGCCCCGGTGCGCGCAACCGGGAAGAGTCAGAACGTGAACAGCCAGCCGATCGCCGCGGTCAGCAGCCAGACGAAGAGCACCACCGCCGCGGCCATGGCGAGGAGTATCCCCGCGAAGAAGAGCCACTGGTCGCGGGTCGAGCTCTCGGGCGCTGCGAGGTAGCGGCGCATGAGGTCGAGGTTGCGGGTGCTGGCCTTGAACCACAGGTCGAAGGCGTCGCCCAGCACTGGGATGGCGCCGACGACGAGGTCGAGCGCCACGTTCGCGAGCATCCGCGCGAGCACGACGCGCGGTAGCCGGAACTGGGCCGCACGCAGGACGACCAGCAGCGAGACGCCGGCCGAGAGCAGGTCGCCGACGCCTGGCACCAGCCCGATGACTCCATCGAGCCCGACCCGCCGGCCGGTCCCGGGGATCGGAATGCTGTTGTCGAGCAGCCAGGCGATCAGCTCGACCTGGTCGAGGGCCTCGCTCCGCCGCGCGCTGTGCATACGGGCTTCTCTACAAGCCGCGTGCCGCGGTTTCGGGGTTGCGCGCGGGACCGCCAGGGCGGAGCATGGGGTCGATGACTCCGCGGAAGGGCGGCGGGCTCGCTCCGGCGGCCCCGGCCATGATCTGGGTGAGCGATCGCCAGGAGGCGATCCGTGACCTGCTTGCGGAGCTCGTGCCACTGGCCGAGGCGCTCGAGCCGCAGGAGGTCCGGACTCGCCTGGATGCCGGTGACCGGCCGGAGGGGTTGGTGATCGACGGGACGCAGCTGTTCGAGCTGGCCCCGGATCAGCGCACCATCACGCTGCAACTTCCGCGGGTGCTGATCTGCACCGGATTGCCGCTGGTCGGCCTACCGGCCGAGCTGTTCGACCTGCCGAATGTTGCGATCCTGGCCAAGCCGTTTGCGCTCGAGGACCTCGAGTCGGCGCTGGCCTGGGTGATCGGGGCGGATGTCCGCGTCGAGCCGGAGCTGGCGACCACGGAAGGCCGCCACGAGCACCACCTTCCGCCGCATGTGCTGGCGCGCTCGGCGCGGCGCCGCCCCACGGAACCACAGCAGGACGCCTAGTCCTCCTTGGGCTCCAGCTTCAGCGCGGCGGAGTTGATGCAGTAGCGCTGGCCGGTCGGCTGCGGGCCATCGTCGAACACGTGGCCGAGGTGGCCGCCGCAGGTGGCGCATTTCACCTCGTTGCGGGTCATGAAGAAGGAGCGGTCGCTCTCCGTCTCGACCGCGGACGGATCGGCCGGCTGGAAGAAGCTCGGCCACCCGCTGCGCGAGTCGTACTTCGTCTCGGAGCGGAACAGCTCCGAGCCACAGCCCGCGCATCGGTAGATGCCCGGCGCGTGCTCGTCGTAGTAGGCCCCGGTGAAGGCGCGCTCGGTGCCTTTCTGCCGGAGGATCTGGTACTGCTCGGGGGTCAGCTCGGCCTTCCACTCGACGTCGCTCTTGGTGATCTTCGTATCCATGGCCATAGCGTACGACGAACCGATGCAGATGGCGACGCAGTCGCGAGCGGCCCCGGCAGATTCAGGCCATCATCGGCCGATGGAGATCCGAGACGTCCGCCCTGGCGATTACGAACGCGTGGGCGAGATCCTGGTCGCCACCTACTTCGCGATTGATCCGAACCTCGGCGACTACACCGAAGAGCTGCGCGACGTTGCGACCCGCGCGGCCGCGGTCGATGTGCTGGTGGCGCTCGAGGGGACGGATCTGGTCGGCACGGTGACGTACGTGCCGGGACCCGGCCCCTATGCCGAATGGGAGGACCCCGACGCGGCGGGGATTCGGATGCTGGCCGTCGATCGAGCATGGCAGGGCCGGGGAGTGGGGTCCGCACTGGTCGGGGCCTGCATCGAGCGGGCGCAGGCCGCGCATCGGCCGCGGATCCGGCTGCACACCACCGAACGGATGAGCGCCGCGCAGCGGATGTACGAGCGCATCGGCTTCCGGAGAACGCCCGAGGAAGACTGGGAGCCCAGCCCGGGCTTCTGGCTACGCGCCTATCGGCTCGACCTCGGCTGAGCCCTATCATCGGAAGAATGGCCGATTCGCCCCACGACCCCGGACCCGACGCCGCCTCGCTTCGAGGCGAGGAGCACGCTGAGGCCGCGCGACACCCGATGAGCATCGGGCCGGCCACGGTGCGAATTGGCACGGCTTCCTGGACCGATCCCACCATGACCGCCGCGGGCGTGTTCTATCCGCCGGGAGCGGACAGCGCGGAGGAGCGCCTTCACTACTACGCCGATCAGTTCCCGATCGTGGAGGTGGACGCCACCTACTACGCCATCCCGGCCCGCCGCATGGGTGAGCTGTGGCTGGAGCGGACACCGCCCGAATTCACGTTCGACATCAAGGCGCATGCCCTGATGACCGGACAGCCGTCCGAGACGAAGCGCCTTCCGAAGGAGATCCGCGACGAGCTGCCGATGGAGCTCGCCGGCAAGACGCGAATCTACGGCAAAGAGATGCCGCGCGAGCTCTACGACGCGGTGTGGGAGGCGTTCCGCGATGGCGTCGCGCCGCTGCACAGCGCCGGCAAGCTGGGTGCGATCTTCCTGCAGTACCCGCGCTGGGTCTTCCCGTCGAACGAGGCCCGCGACGCGATCGTCGACGCCAGGGAGCGGCTCGGCGACGTCGCCATGGCGGTCGAGTTCCGCAACGCGTCGTGGTTCAACGAGAAGAACGCGGAGCGCACCATCCGCTTCCTGGAGAAATACGAGATCCCATTCGTGATGGTCGACGCGCCACAGGGAATGAAGTCATCCCTGCCGCCGATGGTCACCGTCACCTCGCCGCGGCTCGCGGTGGTGCGCTTCCACGGCCGCCGGGTCGAGACCTGGGAGGCGAAGGGCATTCCCGTGGTCGAGCGGTTCCGCTACCTGTACGACGAATCGGAGCTCGGGGAGTGGGTGCCGCGCATCCGTGAGGCGGCCGCCCAGGTCAGCGACGTCCACGTCCTCATGAACAACTGCTACGCCAACTACGGGACGACAAATGCGCGCGAGATCGCGGCCATGCTCGAGGGCTCAGAGACCTAGCTTTCGCCCCGCCCCCGAGTATGCTCACGCGGCAACGCCACATCACGGGAGGGTCCAGTTGCTTCGTGCTGCGCGGTATGTCTACGCCGCCCTTGCCTGGGCGTTCGTGGCGGGCGTCCTCGTCCAGGTCTTCTTCATCGGGCTGGGGCTGTTCGTGAGCCGCGACAACCTGCAGCTGCACGTCAACTTCGGTTGGATCCTCCACCTCTCGCCAATCCTCATCCTGCTGGCCGCACCCCTTGCGCGGGCGGGACGCAGGCGGATCCTCCTCTCTGCCGCCCTCGCGGTCCTCGTCTGGATCGTGCCGATCCTGGCCGCGGTTCGGGCCGACCTCCCGTATGTCGCCGCATTTCATCCGGTCGGCGCCCTCCTCGCATTCTGGCTGGCGATCGTCGTGGCCCGCGGGGCGACAAGCCTTGTCGGCGCCGATGACGCGGCGCCGTCCCCGACCTGGGGCGAGTGGCTGCTCGTCGCGGTCGTCGTCATCGTCCTGCTCGGCCTCTCCTTCAGCGGGGGGCCGTCGGCCTAGCGCATCGAGCCAGCTCGCAGCCCCGTGAGGACGTAGGCAC
>JBDUDC010000063.1:0-8407 GCA_040003165.1 Chloroflexota bacterium | reverse complement strand
ACGGCATCGGTCTCGACATGACAGTCGAGCGCCAGGCCGGTGAGCATGACCAGCTCCACCGCGCGCCGATTGATGACCGGCAGCGAACCTGGGAGCGCCATGCAGACCGGGCAGACCCGCGTATTGGGCTCGTCCGGCTCGCCAGGAGGCGGAGCGGTCGGGCAGTCACAGAACATCTTCGAGGCGGTGCGCAGCTGGGCGTGCACCTCGATGCCGATGACGGTCTCGTATCTCGTGCTGACGGCCACGGCCCGATTGTAGGCGAGCGTCCCGGGACGGTTCCCGGGCAGGCCGAGCGTGTAGTGACCGTACGACGGGGCAACTGACGCAGGAGGCCGCGCTCCAGCGCGATTTGACCGTGCGCGCCAAGAGTTCGCTCGATGGGTCAATAGGCCCATGGCAGGACCGTACCGCCGGCGCGTAGCGTAATAGTTGCCAGCCCCCGTTGAAGGTAAACCCATGGCTGAGCCGAAGCCTCGGTTCACCGCTCGACCGTTCGCCAGTCTGCCGGAGCCCGTGCGACGGCTTGTTCCGGTGGGCTTGGTGGTGCTCGGCCTGCTCATCGTCGCGGCGCTCGCGAACGTCGGCGGGATGCAGCTGCTGTGGACCCATGCGCACCTGACGTTCGCCGCCCTCTTGAGCACGGTGGGATGTCTCGTCGTGGCGCGATCGGCCACGGGTCGCACTCGCGAGGTAATGGGCTGGATCGGCGCTGGAATGATCTTTTGGACCCTCGCGGCGCTCGTCCGAGGTGTGCAGCTTCTCGGCCTCATCGGCGGTGAGCAAGAGCCCTCCATTGCCGATCTGCTCTCCCTTCCGGTCGTTCCGCTCGCGGCGGTGGCGTATCGCGCGGCACTCCGCGGCCGGCTGTCGGAGAACGAGGAGGTGGGGGTCTACCTCGACGCGGCGATCGTCTTCCTCGCGACGACGGCCGCGCTGATCATCTTCTTCGGCGCTGCGGCCAGTCAAAGGGTGGACGGAGTGGTCGATCTTGCGTACGCGATCTTCTTCCTGGCCATGGGGCTGGCCACGCTCCTTCTGAACCTCGCGCTCCTGGTGGAGCGCCGGGTCCGAGGTCCGTACCTGATCCTGCTGGGGGTCCTCCTGCTGGGTGGTGCGTTCCTCTGGCATCACGCGACGGATCTCATGGTGGACCTGCAGGGCGAGAGCCTGGCGCAGGGCGTCCTATCGGCGGGAATCGTGCTGGTCATGCTTGGCACGGTGACGTGGACGGACAAGGCGGACGAGGATCCGAACTACGTACGCATGGCGGCCCGGCTCCGAGGCGGCCTGCCGATCGGCGCGGTGGGAGTGACGCCGGTCCTGCTGGTCGCTCTACTGCTGCAGCCGGAGCCAGGGCTGTTCACCGAGGTGCTCGCGGGTAGCGCTCTTGCGTGTCTCTTGGTAACCGTGGCGCTCCGCCAGAGCTTCCTCTCGCGCACCCGGGAGTCGAGCATCACTCGCGAGCAGGAGCTGCTCCGTCACGTGAGCCAGACCGAGGCCAAGTACCGCTCTCTCGTGGAGCAACAGCGCGGGGTCGTATACCTGGCGGAGCCAGGCGCGAGGGGTCGATGGCATTACGTCAGTCCGCAGATCGAGTCGATGCTCGGCTTTACCGCAGACGAGTGGACCAGCGACCCATCGCTCTTTGCGCGCCAGGTTCACCCCGACGATCGTGACCGCGTGGCTGCCGCCGAGACCGCCGCAGGCGAGTCGGGGCGGCCCGACCGGCTCGAATACCGAATGCTCCGCCGCGACGGGGGCGAGGTATGGGTGCTCGACGACCTCAACAAGGCACCGCCCGATCCCGATTACCCCGCGCTGCTCCAGGGGATCATGCTCGACATCACCGAGCAGAAGCACGCCGAAGCCGCCCTGCGCGCGAGCGAGGATCAGCTCCGGCTGATCATCGAGACGGCGAGCTACGCGTTCGTCGGCATGGACCCGTCGGGCACGATCGTGGAATGGAATCATCAGGCGGAGCGGATCTTCGGCTGGACGCGCGAGGAGGCTCTCGACCAGCGGCTGGACGAGCTGATCATCCCGCCCGCGCAGCGCGAGGCGCACCGCACCGGGCTCGCGCACTACCTGGCCACCGGAGATGGGCCGATCCTCTCCCGGCGAATCGAGGTACTGGCTCTGCATCGGGACGGCCGGGAATTTCCCGTCGACCTGACGATCTGGCCGGTCGGCAGCGGCACGGAGCTCCGCTTCAACGCGCTGGTGGATGACATCACGGTCCGCAAGCAGCTGGAGGAGCAGCTCCGCGACCGGGCCTTGCATGACCCGCTGACCAGCCTCGCGAACCCGGTCCTCTTCATGGACCGGGTCCAGCGCGCGCTGGAGCTGGCCGCGGCGAGCGAGCGTGGGTCGGTCGCGATCCTGTTCATCGACCTCGATGACTTCAAGCTGATCAACAGCAGCCTCGGCCGCTCCGCCGGCGACGAGCTGATCGTCGCGGTCGCGAGGCGCATCGAGAGCGACCTGCAGCCCGCCGACAGCTCGGCACGGATCGGTGGCGAGGAGTTCGCGGTGCTGGTCGAGGGCGTGGACCGCGCTCGACCAGCCCGGCTCGCGGCTCGCCTGCTGACACTCATCGCCGAGCCGTTCGAGATCGATGGCAAGTCGGTGCAGATCAGTGCCAGCATCGGCATCGCCCTCGATGGTCCGGGCAGCTCGAGCCCCGAGGAGCTGCTGCGCAACGCAAACCTGGCCATGTCGTCCGCCAAAGCCAAGGGACGGGGTCATTCGGAGCTCTACGCGGGCCGAATGCATCGGGCATCCCTGCGCCGCATGGAGGTGAAGGCGGCGCTCGAGGCCGCAATCGCCGACGAGCAGCTCGAGGTCCACTATCAGCCGATCGTGCGCGTGGCCGACGGGCTGATCACCGGCTTCGAGGCCCTGCTGCGCTGGTTCGACGCCGACGACCAGCCGATGCCGCTCGAGGAGGTCATCTCGATTGCAGAGGAGAGCGGGCTGATCGTGCCCATCGGCCGGATGGTCCTCCGGCGAGCCTGCGCCGAAGCGGTCACCTGGAAGCTGCGCCCGATCACGGGTGCTGTCGATGTTGCGGTGAACATCTCCGCCGGCCAGCTCGACGACGGCGCGCTGGTCACCGACGTCCGCGGCGCCCTCGACGAGAGCGGGCTGCCGCCGTCGTCCCTGATCCTCGAGATGACGGAGAGCGCCCTGATCGAGGAGAGCGTGACCACCATTCGGTCGCTGCACCAGCTCCGTGCGATGGGAGTGCGCCTCGCGCTCGACGACTTCGGCACCGGGTACTCGTCGCTGACCCATCTGCGTCGCTTCCCGATCGACATCGTGAAGATCGACCGCAGCTTCGTCGCCTCGGTCACGCGCCCGCGCGGCGGGGCGCTGGTTCGATCCATCATCGATCTGGGTCGCACCATGAACCTGGCGATCATCGCCGAGGGGATCGAGACGGGGGCTCAGCTGGAAGCGCTGCAGGCCATGGACTGCGTCCTGGGACAGGGCTTCTACTTTGGCCGCGCCGCGACAGCCGACGAGACGCGCGCCGTACTGGAGGCCCATCGGCTGCCAGTGGAACCGGAGCGCGGTCGGCGGCTGCGGACCGCCTGAGCCCCACCTGAGCCCGGAGGCCGCGATATCCTGACCGCATGAAGATCGGCGAGTGGGATTCCCTGGGACGAGCGCGCGGCCTGCTCCAGCGCCAGCTCGGAGACCTCGGCGCGGTGGAGTACGCGGCGCACGTCACGGTCGGTGAGAACGGGCGGCAGCGAATCCTGGTGGCGACCGACATCGGCCTGCTCGACTACAGCTGGTCCTCGAGTGGCAGCGACCCCTGGATGCTCCGCGGCCAGGTCTATCGGTGGCGCAACGTGCATGCGCTCCGGCTCCAGACCGATGCCCAGTGGGACGAAGAACAGAACGAGGCGCGCTCGCTCTGGCGCCTCGTCGCCGACGATCCGAAGATCGAGCTGGTCGCCGATTCCGTCACCGGCGGTCGCGATGCCGTGGCCGCGCTCCTCGCCTTCGCTCGCGCCTGCCTCCAGCACGCCGACTAGGCCCCACGCGCGACCGCGGTCAGGGCGGGTAGTAGTCCATTCCCGCGTGTGCAGTGGGAGTCGCAGTTGGCGCTACGGTTGGCGTCGCCTGGCCCGCGCCCGGGCCGCCCTTTGGCGCGCAGGCCGCGAGCACCAGGCCGATGGCGAAGAAGAGAGCCGCGATCCGGAGCTTCATCACGATTCTCGTACGGCGTGGGATACGCAGCGGCTGATGGACCGTCCGCAGGGTCAGTCGGCGCCATCCATGGCGCGCTCGAGGTTCTCGGTGGCCTTCACCTCAGCCTCCATCGTTTTCTGGACCGCGCCGCCCATCAGCAGCTTCTTGATGCCTGACAGCTCGGCATCCAGCGAAAGCGTGACCTTCGTGCCTTCTCCGGCCTCCTCGAAGCGGAACTCGCCGGTCGGCCGTATCGGCCCGGCGATGGTCTTGAACGCCAGCCGAGCACTGGGCTCGTAGGCGGTCACCTCGTAATCCGCCGCGATCCGGCGGCCACCGGGACCCTTGACGCCCTGCCGATACACCGCGCCGACGCCCTCGCCGGAGACGCGACTGGCGTCGAGCACGCCGGGGCGCCACCTGCCCGCATTCTCGCCATCGGCCACGAAGGCAAAGACCGCGGCGCGCGGACGCCGGACCGTCGCCGAATGGCTGGCGGATGGCACGGTCAGCCTCGCCTTCGCTGCACGAAACGCTCGATCGCGTCCATGGCCTCGCCGATCTGCTCGTACGCGGTCGCATAGCAGGCGCGCACGTGTCCCGCGCCCGACGGGCCGAAAGCAGAGCCGGGAACCACCGCGACGTGCTCCTCGGTCAGCAGCTCGCGGGCGAAGGTCTCGTCATCCAGGCCGGTGGAGGTGATGTTCGGGAAGCAGTAGAAGGCGCCGTGCGGCTCGAAGCAGAGCAGGCCGATCTCGTTCAGGCGGCGGGTCATCAGCTCCCGGCGGCGGTCATATTCGGCGAGCATCTCGAGCACGAACGGCTCACCGATGCGCAGCGCCGCGATGGCGGCGAACTGTGCGGCGGTCGGGGCGCACATGATGCCGTACTGGTGCACCTTGGCGATCCCGGTCATGAGCGCCTCCGGCGCCGCAACGTAGCCGATGCGCCAGCCCGTCATCGCGTAGCTCTTGCTGAAGCCGCCGATCAGAACCGTGCGGTCGCGCATCCCCGGCAGTGAGCTGAAGGCCGTGTGCTGGTGGCCGCCGTACACCAGCCGGTCGTAGATCTCATCGGTCACGACCACCAGGTCGTGGTCCGCGACGACCCGGGCGATGGCCGCCAGGTCATCGCGCGAAAGCACCGCGCCGGTCGGATTGTTCGGGTAGCCCAGGAAGAGCGCCTTGGTGCGCGGTGTGATGGCCGCGGCGATCTGGTCGGCCGTGACGCGGAAGTCGGTGGCATCGGTCGTGGAGAGCGGGACGGGTGTGCCGCCCGCGAGGGTGATGCAGGGGGCGTAGCTCACGAAGCAGGGCTCGTGGTAGATCACCTCATCGCCCGGGTTCAGCAGGGCGCGCAGGCTGGCGTCGACCGCCTCCGAGGCACCGACCGTGATGATCGTCTCGGTGCGAGGGTCGTACTCGACCCCGTAGCGGGTCCGCAGGTTGGCGGCGATCAGCTCGCGCAGCTCGACCATCCCGCCATTGGCGGTGTAGTGGGTCTCCCCCGCCTCGAGGCTGGCGATCGCGGCCTGCGTGATCGGCTCCGGCGTGTTGAAGTCCGGCTCGCCGATGGTGAGGCTGATCACGTCGGTCATCTCGGCCAGCATGTCGAAGAAGCGACGAATCCCCGATGGCGCCATGCCGCGGACGTGATCGGCCAGGAAGTCTACGGTGGGTCGCGCCGTACCGGTGGTCATGGAGCCCAAGTGTATCCGACGAGCCGACGAGGTCGGGCTAGCGGGGAATCCGGGCGCGCTTCTCCTGGAACTCCACGAGGTCGATGACGCCGGCTTCGAGCAGCAGCTCGAGCGCGGTCACCAGGATCGCGCTGCGGGAGGCGGGCATCTCCTCGAGCGGCTCCGGGCTCGCCTCGGGCGCCTCC
The DNA here is from genome assembly GCA_040003165.1 of Chloroflexota bacterium. GTDB lineage: Bacteria > Chloroflexota > Limnocylindria > QHBO01 > QHBO01 > JALYSK01. Next base: position 2,320 of record JBDUDC010000063.1, on the reverse strand, counting down.
ACCAGCTCCACGGGAGCCATCTCTTCGATGGGGTGCGCGACCGCAATGCCGCGGATCTCCTCCACCCGAGCGGCGTTGAGGATCAGGACCGGCAGGCTCCAGCTGAATGCGGGCTCGCCGGTGAAGACCAGCTCGACGTCGGTGAGCGGCACGAAACGGCGACCGGAGTGGAAGATGTGCCGGCCGACCTCGGCGCCGGGGCGGACGTGGGCCTGGCCGCTGATCACGAAGTCCTTCATGTGCAGCTCAACGTGGACCCGGCGGCGGTGGAGCCGCAGGTGGCGGTTGGCGGGAAGTGGCGGCGGGACGGCGAAGATGATGTCGGCCGCGTCGATCTCCTCCTCCTCCGAATCGGTCGGGGTCGGGGGCGGCTCCGCGGCCGCGTCCTGAAGCTCGATGCGGCGCGATCCCCGGACGCGGACCTTTTCAGCATCGTTCAGCCAGTCGCTCGTCCTGCGCCCGTTGCTCACGATCCACGCCATGAGGCGACCGCCATCGGTGACGACGTCGATCACCGATAGCTCGAACGGATCCGGACTGCCGGCGCCGTCGACACTGGTCAGCGCGGAGCGGGTGTTGGAGAGCCAGCCGAGGTGCATTGCGCCCCGAGTCTCCCCGCTGCGGTCTGGCCCCGGAACAGTACGATCGGGTCAGTCCGCCGCGCGCTAGTCTTCTGGGCGTGACCGACATCACGCTCTTCGTGGTCCTGCTGTTCGTGGTCGCGCTGCTCGCGGTGGCCTCACGACGGATCGGGGTCCCGTACCCGATCCTGATGGTCGTCGCGGGGCTGGGTCTGGGCCTCGTCCCCGGCCTTCCGAGGGTCGAGCTCGAACCCGACCTCGTCTTCCTCTTCTTCCTGCCGCCGATCCTGTTCTCGGCCGCCTACTTCACCTCGTTCCGGGAGTTCCGCGCCAACATCAGGCCGATCAGCCTGCTCGCCATCGGCCTGGTGCTGGCCACCACCGGCGCCGTCGCACTGGTCGTCCACAGCCTCGAGCCACAGCTCGGTTGGGCGGCGGCCTTCGTCCTGGGGGCCATCGTGTCGCCGCCCGACGCCATCGCGGCAACCGCCATCGCCCAGCGGCTGGGCCTCCCACGGCGGCTGGTCACGATCATCGAGGGCGAGAGCCTGGTAAATGACGCCACCGCGCTGGTCGCCTATCGCCTTGGCGTGGTGGCCGTCGTCACCGGCGCGTTCGCGCTCGACCACGCGATCCTCAGCTTCTTCTACGTGGCGGTAGCCGGGATCGCGGTCGGCGTGGTGGCGGGTTTCGCAGTCTCGTATGTGATCGGCCGACTCCACGATCCGCCGGTCGAGGTCACCATCAGCCTGCTCGCGCCGTTTGCCACCTACCTGCCGGCGGAGCTGATCGGTGCCTCGGGAGTGCTGGCCACGGTGACCGCCGGGCTGATGCTGGGCTGGTATGCCCCGCGGGTCCTCACTTCCGACAGCCGGATCCTGGGCTCCGCGGTGTGGCAGATGGTGATCTTCCTGCTCAACGGGCTCGCGTTCATCCTGATCGGGCTCCAGCTGCCATCGATCGCGGCGCGTCTCGGGGGCCCGCAGACGCAGGACGTGCTGGGAATCACCGCCGCCGTGGTCGTCACGGTCATCGCCGTGCGCGTGCTCTGGGCCTTTCCCGCCACCTACCTGCCGCGACTGCTGGTTCCCGGCTTGGCCAAGCGCGATCCGTCGCCCCCACCGGGCGCCATCCTGGTGCTGGGCTGGACCGGGATGCGCGGCGTTGTGTCGCTGGGCGCCGCGCTGGCGCTCCCCCGTCTGACCGATGCCGGCGCTCCGTTTCCCGGACGCGACCTGATCCTCTTCATCACGTTCGCGGTGATTCTCGCCACCTTGGTCGGACAGGGCCTGACGCTGCCGTGGGTGATTCGTCACTCCGGCGTTGGAGACGACGGATCGATCAGCCACGAGGAGCTGCACGCGCGGGAGGCGGCGAACGAGGCGGCCCTCGACCGCCTGGGGCGGCTGACGAGCGAGGTGCCCGGCCACCTCGAGCTGATCGACGACCTCCGGCGCCGATACGACCACCAGACCGAGCACCTGGTCCACGACCACGAGGACGGTCACGTCGAGCGCACCCAGGAGGCGATCGAGCACGAGAAGATCCGCCGCGCCGTGATCGATGCGCAGCGTCTCGCGGTGATCGGCCTCCGCGACCGAGGCGTCATCGGCGACGAGGCGCTGCGCCGCGTCGAGCGCGACCTCGATCTCGAGGAGCTCCGGATGGAGGCCTGAGCCGCGGTCAGACGCGCGTGGTTATTACCGCAGGTCGTACGTTGCGTGGCTTTCCGGCGGTTC
>JBDUDC010000062.1:0-8477 GCA_040003165.1 Chloroflexota bacterium | reverse complement strand
GTTGGCTTCCCGGAACGCGCTCGTCACGTCGGAGACTGCCGCTGAGCGGCGCCGCAGGTGACCGGTGATGGCCTCGAGCACCGGCGATCGGAAGAAGAGGAAGGCCTCGACCGTCTCGGCCAGGGAGAGGCCGGCCTTCGACGCCTCCGCGCCGTAGAGGGCGCCCATCTTCTCGGCCTCCTCGAGGAGGAGCTGCCGCTCCGCCCGCTTTGCGGCGCCGACGTACTCGATGACCAGGTTGAAGGTCTTTCCGCCCCAGCGCCGGAAGTCGTCGCGCTGCTCAGCGGAGAGTCGCGCCTGCCACGGCTGCCCGGCGTACCCGACCCGCTGCATGCGCCGATGGAGCTCGCCCACCATTGTCCCGGCCGAGTCCGGGAGGCGCTCCATCCCGTAGCGCTGCCGGCGCGGCGCGTTGATCATCGCCTCGAGGCTGGACCGCAGGAAACGGCGATGCCCGCCGGGCGTCTGGTAGCTCTGCACCTTGCCGCTGTCGGCCCAGCGGCGGAGCGTGTCGGGCCCCACTCCGACCAGGCGCGACGCCGCTCCCAGCGCCAGCCAGGGATCGTCGGGAGGGCTCTCTCCGATCGGCAGCGCCGGCGCTGTACGGCGAGATGTGGCGGGCACCAAAACTCCGAAATCTATGTTCGGCAACGTTAGCAGCGTGGGCGGTGGCGTCAATCTCCGCCGAGCGCGGCGCGGCCCGCGGCGCCCAGCTCCGCCCACAGGTGGACCAGCGAGCGCAGCCCATCGCGCACGTTGCGGAGGGGCATCCACTCGTTGGGGGCGTGGAAGTTTCCGTTGGGCGAGGCGAAGCCGACCATCACCGTCTTGAGACCGAGCTGGCTGTCGAGCGCCGCCACCACCGGAATCGAACCCCCGGATCGGGTGTACAGCGGCGGCTTTCCGAAGCCGGACTCGAGGGCCCGTGCCGCGAGCTCCACTGCCGGGTGATCCAGCGGCGTGATCGCCGGCGCGCCACCGTGAATGATCTTCACCTCGACCGATACGGTAGGCGGTGCAATCGACTCGAGATGGCGCTTGACGGCCTGCTCGATTTGCCTGTAGTCCTGGTCCGGGACGAGGCGGGTGCTGAATTTCGCGGCCGCCCACGCCGGGATGATGGTCTTGGCTCCGGCGCCCGTGTATCCGCCCCAGATGCCGTTGATGTCGAAGGTCGGGCGCGACGAGAGGCGCTCGATGAGCGGATAGCCTCGCTCACCGTCGCCCCAGGCGGGCACGCCGATCAGCTGCCGCTGCTGCTCGGAATCGACCGGCAGGGCAGCGTATGCCGCGCGCTCCTCGTCGGTGAGCTCGCGAACCGCGTCGTAGAAGCCGGGGACCGCGAACCGTCCGGCCCCATCCGAGAGCGAGGACAGCATCCGGACGAGGACGTTGGCCGGGTTGTCCACCCCGCCGCCGAACTGCCCCGAGTGGAGGTCTTGGTGCGGTCCGGAGACCCGAACCTCCCAGTAGGCGATCCCCCGCAGCCCGTAGCCGATCGAGGGCGTGCCCTCATCGTCGAAGGTATCGCCATCGCTCACCACGCAGAGGTCCGCGCGCAGCAGCTCAGGATGCTCTGCGATGAACTGCTCGACGGGCTCGGAACCAACCTCCTCGTCGCCCTCGAAGAAGAAGCGCAGGTTGATCGGCAGCTGACCCGCTGTGGCGAGCCACGCCTCGGCCGCCTTCAGGTGCATGAAGAGCTGCCCCTTGTCGTCGCCGGCGCCGCGGGCGTAGACCCGTTCCTCTTCGTGGCGCGGATCGAATGGTGGGCGGATCCACTCGTCGAGCGGATCAGTCGGCTGGACGTCGTAGTGGCAGTAGACGAGGACGGTTGGCGCGTCCGGGCCGGCGTGCAGCCAGTCGGCGGTCACGATCGGATGTGCGCTCGTCTCGGTCATGGCGGCGTGCTCGACGCCGATGCGGGTCAGGTCATCGACGATCCACTGGGCCGTCCGGCGCACATCGTCGTCACGGCTCGGATCGGCGCTCACCGACTCGATCCGAAGGAATTCGTCGAGCTGGGCAAGATGCTCGTCCGCGTGCTCGCTGAGGAAGTCGAGGGCAGCGGCAAGGCCGGTATCGGTCTGGGTTGTCATCGACCGATGATACGGGGCGAGGCTCGCCTAGGTGAAGAGGCCCACGAAGAAGCCAAGGAAGAGCGCGACGGCCACCGCCGGGACGAGGCTGGCGGCGCGCAGGAAAACCGGCCAGCCAGGCCCGCCGAAGAACGCGTAGACGGGGATGCTTATCGGAAAGAGGAGCAGCGCGGCCGACCAGGCGATCCGCTCCCGCAGCGTGAGGTCGGCGCGATCCTGGACATCCAGCCAGTACGCGGCGATCACGATGAAGCCCGCCACGGCGGACACCGCGAAGAGCGTCCAGATCAGGGGGAGCACGACGAGCCGATCCTAGCGCGGGTCGTCTGACCCCGCGCGACGAGCGATGTCGTCGGCTCCGTTCAGCAGGTCGGTCAGAAAGGCGAGTGGCCGGCGACGCGGCAGCCGCGGCTCCGACTCGGGCAGCAGTGCGATGAGCGCTTCGCGCATCTGCTCGTCGAGCGTTTCCCGCGCCTCGCGGCCGCGCAGGCCGGCGGTGGCGATCGGTTCGCCGAAGCGAACCAGCAGCCGCTTGCGGAACCAGAGCGTGGTCGAGCCCACGATCGCGCACGGCACGATCGGTACCCCCGCCGCCAGCGCGAAGGCGGCGGCCCCTTCCTCCAGCGGAAGCAGCCCGCTCTCCCGAAAGCCGATCCGGCCCTCGGCGAAGATCCCCAGCACGCCGCCTCCCGAAAAGACCCGCCGCACCGCGCGCACGGCCGAGGTGAGCGTTGTCTTCTCCGGGTTGTAGGGGATGACGCCGCCGAGGTAGGTCATGAACTGGTTCTTGAATCCGCGGCTGAAATCGGTCTCGCGAGGACCGAACCAGGTGATCCGCGGCTCGAGCGGGGTGGCCGCCATGACCAGCATCGGGTCGAACCCGTTGTGGTGGTTCACGACCAGCTGGAATGGCGGGGTGGGCCATCGCGACAGGCCATCGACCCGGATCTCGAAGAGGAGCCACAAGACGTGGCGGTTGAGCGCCCAGAAGACGCGGTAGCGCCAGGTCACCTCCACGCTTAGCTGGCGTGGACCCGTGCGCCTCGCCCGGTCCGTCACGCAGTGCTCAGCGCGGTGGAGGCGGAGACGCGATCCGGCTCATCCTCCCGCCGCCGTGGATCCACCTGCGTGAGCGTGAGCGCTGCAAGCCCGACGAAGAGCGCGGCGATGCCCATCGCGGCGCGTGGTCCCATCGGATCGCCAACGGTCCTGGCGACGAGGTCCTGGAGCGGCCCGGCAACGACCACGTACACGGGGCCTGCCATGGCGGTCCCCGCGTTCAGGATCCCCATGTAGCGCCCGGCGGTCTCCTTGGGGATCACGTCGGACATCAGCGCCCAGTCGGCCGAGAGGAAGAGGCCCATGCCGATGCCGAACGGGACCCAGGCCGCAACGGCGAGCTGCGGAGATGGCGCCACCGCCACCCCGGCCATGCCGAGGCCTGCGATCGCGGCTGCGGCCCAGATCACGGGCCGTCGTCCGAACCGATCCGAGAGCCGGCCGCCGGGAATCGCGGCCAGCGCGGTACAGACCCCGACGATGGCGGTGGCGATCAGGACGGTGGTGTCGGCATCGGCGGCCGACAGGCCGTGCGACCGGCGGAAGTAGCCGAGCGCCAAAGCGGTCGCGTTGTACGCGCCAAGGAAGAGCAGGCGCACGACGAGCAGCCAGAGCACGTCGCGCTGCTGCAGGATGTCACGGCCCCAGGCGGAGAGCGCGATCTGGCTCCATGAACGCGTGCGGACCGGGGCGCCACGGCCTTCGTCGACGGTCGCGACCAGGATCACCATGGTCACGACTTCCACCACTCCGAGCGCGACGGTGGCCAGCGCGACGTTGTTGACCAGGCCGCCGATGGTCGCGATCGCCACTCCGGCGATCGTTCCAAGGGTCAGCATCAGCCCCATCAGGCCGCTCGCCGTGCCGACCTGCTTCGCCGGCACGAGGTCGGGCACGTAGCCTTGGAAGGGGCCCTGCGCGAAGTTCGAGCTGACCTGCAGCAGGAAGTAGAAGGCAACGATGGCGACGAAAGCGTTCGAGTAGGCGATCCCCACCAGGAACACGACGTCGAGCAGGGCGCCGATCACGATGTACGGCTTCCGGCGCCCCCAACGAGTGACGGTGTAGTCACTGATCACCCCCACCGTTGGCTGGATGATGATGGGGGCCACTGCGCCGACCAGGAAGATGATCGCGATCAGGGTCCCGGCCAGCCCGCGGCTGATGTCGTCCGCGCGCCCGGGCAGGATGATGACGTTGAGGCCGCCCCAGATCGTCTGGATCCCCAGCCAGTAGATCGACAGCGTCAGCAGCTGGTGGAAGGGCAGGCGCGGCCGGTTGTCGCTCGCTGCTCCAGGGTCGCTCATTCGTCCTCTCTCCTGCGGTAGTTGGGCACGATACGCGCCTGCCATGAGCCGGCGGGTGCACGGTCGCACGGATCGACTGCGGCGCGACTGCGGACGGCCCGCTACCCTTCGCCCACGAATGGATCAGCCGGATGACGAGCCGCTCCCCACCGGCGGCCTGGGCGCGCTGCGTCATGGGGACTTCCGGCGCTACGTCGCTGCCGGCTTCCTCGGCGGCATCGCCGTGCAGGTCCAGACCGTGGCGGTCGGCTGGCAGGTGTACTCGATCAGCCACCGGCCGCTCGACCTGGGCCTGATCGGCCTTTCGCAGTTCCTCCCGTTCGTCCTGCTCGTCCTCCCCGCCGGGCAGGTTGCGGACCGGCTCGATCGCCGGCGGATCCTGGCGGCCTGCTACGCGCTGCTGGCGCTGGGGGCGCTCCTGCTGCTCGGCATCTCGCTCAGCGGGTTGCGGAGCACGACGCCGATCTTCGGGATCCTGGTCCTGGCCGGCGTCGCGCGGGCTTTCAGCATGCCGACCAGCCAGGCGCTGTTGCCGAACCTGGTGCCGACGAGCTCGTTTGGCAATGCGGTGGCCATCAGCTCCAGCTCATCCGAGATCGCGAGCATTGCCGGACCGGCGCTCGGCGGCCTCCTCTTCCTGGTGGGAGCCCCGGTCGCCTACGGCGTGGCTGCGGCGCTGCTCGGTGTCGGCAGCCTGCTGGTGCTCGGCGTGCGGCGGCCGGCTTTCACCGGATTGTCGGAGCCGATCAGCGTCGGGGCGACGTTGGCCGGCCTGCGGTTCGTATTCTCGCGCCCCGTCGTGCTCGGATCCATCTCGCTCGACCTGTTCGCGGTCCTGCTGGGCGGCGCGACAGCCCTGCTGCCCGCATTCGCCAGCGACGTCCTGCGGGTCGGTCCGGCGGGGCTGGGCCTTCTCCGTTCAGCGCCGGCCGTCGGCGCCCTGCTCGCCGCGAGCGCGGTGGCGCTCTGGCCGCTGCGGCGGTGGGTGGGTGGCTGGATGTTCGGCTGCGTGGCGCTCTTCGGCGCCGCCACCATCGTGTTCGGGCTCTCGTCGAGCTTCCCGCTCTCGCTGGCGGCGCTGGCCGTGCTGGGGGCGGCGGACATGATCAGCGTGTACATCCGGCACCTGCTCGTGCAGCTCGAGACTCCCGATGCGATCCGCGGACGGGTCAGCGCGGTGAACGCGGTCTTTATCGGCGCTTCGAACGAGCTGGGGGAGTTCGAGTCAGGCATCAGCGCGGCGCTCTTCGGCCTGGTACCCGCGGTGCTGATCGGGGGAGCGGGCACGCTCCTCGCCGCGGCGGTCTGGGCACGCCTCTTCCCCGACCTCCGCCGGCTGGCGGCCTTCCCGCAGCCTGCCTCCGGGGCGGAACGGCCCGCGAAGGGAGAGTCCGGCTAGAATCGGGCAGTGATCGATCCCATCGCGTTGCGCATCGGTCCGCTCCAGCTGCACTGGTACGGCATCATCATCGCCACCGCGGTGCTGGTGGCGGCCCTGCTCGGAGCGCGCGTCGCGAAGAGCAAGGGTGAGAACCCCGACGAAGGCTGGTCGATGCTCCTGCCCGTCGTCGTGGTCTCGGTGATCGCCGCCCGCATCTACCATGTCATCCACGAATGGGACGCGATCTACTCGAAGCACCCGGAGCTGATCCCGCAGGTCTGGAATGGCGGGATCGGGATACCCGGCGCGGTCGCCGGCGGCGTGCTCGCGATCTGGCTCTACACCCGGACGAAAGGGCTCTCGACCGCGCGCTGGCTCGACATCTTCGCCCCGGCACTGCTGCTCGGACAGGCGATCGGTCGCCTCGGCAACTTCGTGAACCAGGAGCTGTATGGCCCCCCGACCACGCTGCCCTGGGGTATCCCGATCGATGCCGCCCACCGGCTCCCCGAATGGATGAACCTCAACCTCTTCCCGGTCGCGACCACCCGATTTCATCCGCTCTTCGCCTACGAGGCGATCCTCAACCTGATCGGCATGGCGGTTCTGCTCTACCTGGGCCGGCGATGGGCACATCGGCTCTACGACGGCGACATCGCCCTCCTGTACATCATGTGGTACGGCGCGGTTCGCACCGCGCTCGAGACCTTCCGCACGCAGAACTGGATCATCTTTGGCATCCCGACCGCGACGTGGCTAGGCATCATGGGCTTTGTGCTGGCGGGGGCCTGGCTGATCATTCGGCATCGCCAGGGCTGGGGCACACCGATGCTCCGCCCACCCGGGCCTGAACGGACGGATGACCTTGCAGCTGCGCACCGGGCCGGTCCGGAGCCTTCCACTGGCTGATCGATCGGGCCTCCTGCCCGACGTGACCGGAGCGATCGGCGGCACGCCGCTGGTCGCATTGGATCGGCTCGCCGCGGGGCTGACAGCCCGCGTTGTTGGCAAGCTGGAGAGCATGAACCCCGGGGGCTCCGTGAAGGACCGAATCGCGCTTCCGATGATCGAGGCGGCCGAGCGGGCCGGGCTGCTGAGACCCGGTGGCGTGATCGTCGAGCCGACCAGCGGGAATACGGGCGTCGGGCTCGCGCAGGCAGCCGCCGTGAAGGGGTATCGATGCATCTTCGTTATGGCTGACAAGCAATCGGAGGAGAAACGCGCGCTGCTGCGTGCCTACGGCGCCGAGGTGATCATCTGCCCGACCGACGTGCCGCCCGACGACGAGCGCTCCTACTACCGGGTCTCGGACCGCCTCGCCAGGGAGATCCCCGACGCGTGGAAGCCGGACCAGTACGCCAACCCGGCCAACCCGGCGGCGCACTACGCGACCACCGGCCCGGAGATCTGGGAGGCGAGCGAGGGACGAATCACCCACCTCGTGGTCGCGATCGGCACCGGCGGCACCATCTCCGGCGCCGGACGCTACTTGAAGGAGCGAAAGGCGGCGCTGACCATCGTGGGGGCGGATCCCGCCGGATCGGTCTACTCGGGGAGCGAGCCGCATCCCTACCTGACCGAGGGGATCGGCGAAGACTTCTGGCCGACGACCTATGACACGCAGATCTGCGACCTGATCGTCCAGGTCACCGACCGTGACGCGTTCCTCACCGCTCGTGCCGCGACCAGGCTGGAGGGGATCCTGATGGGCGAGTCATGTGGCACCGCGCTCTGGGCCGCCCTGCAGGTCGCCCGTGACCTGGCCGATCCCGACGCGCTGATGGTGGTCGTCATTCCCGACGGCGGCCGGAACTACCTCGGCAAGCTCTATGACGACGGCTGGCTGCGCGAGCACGGAATCCTCGGCGCGACCGAGGCGGTCGCCGATTACGACTGGCGCGCCACCCGGCCGTCGGTGAGGGTGGAGCGCTCCTAGCCCGCCGCGCGCTCCTGTGGCACCCACCCGGGGTGCTTGCCCGGCTTGGCCTCATCGCCGTACACGCAGCCGGCATGTGCACGCAGCTCGGCGCCCTCCTGGTCCGCCGCCATCCAGGCTTCTCCGATGTCGATCGGATTGCCGCACAGCTCGCAGGTCATCAGCTCGCGCTCCACAGGTCTCCTCCGCTGCATCGGCCCGGTCCGGAGCCGCCGCAGTCAGCGTGCCACAATGCCCACCCATGACCGATCGATTCGAGACGCTCGCCGTCCACGCCGGTGCCGAGCCGGATCCGCGCACCGGAGCGGTCAGCCCGGCGATCGAGATGTCGACCACCTTCAAGCAGGACGGGGTTGGCGGCACGCGACTCGGCTACGAGTACGGACGCAGCGATAACCCGACCCGCCGCGCGCTCGAGACCGCTATCGCGGCCCTGGAGGGTGCGACCCACGGGTTCGCGTATGCGTCGGGGCTGGCGGCGACGCAGAACGCGCTCTACCTGCTGGAGCCGGGCGATCGGCTGCTGATGAGCAATGACGTCTACGGCGGGACCTGGCGGCTTGCGCACCGTGTCTGGAGCCGATACGGGGTGCAGACCGATGCCGTCGACCTCTGCGACCTCGACCGCCTCAACGCCGCGCTGCGCGAGCCAAAGCCGGCGCGCATGGTCTGGGTCGAGACACCAACCAACCCGC
>JBDUDC010000232.1:0-2539 GCA_040003165.1 Chloroflexota bacterium | reverse complement strand
GTGTCCTCCGCACCGACGATCGCATTGATCGTCACCGGCACGAGGAGAGGGATGGTGCGGCGCAGCTTCCCGATCGGTCCGCGGCCGATCTTCTCCCACTCGTAGCCCCGGACGCGCTGTGCGTCGATGGTGGTTTGCATATCGGCCGCCAGGGAAGGCACGAATCGGAGCGTAAGGTCGAGCGCATAGGCGAACTTGTACGGCACGCGAAGGCGGGCAAAGGTCGGGCCGATGTCTCCCGGCGCGACGGCGAAGGCGATCGGAAAGCCAACCGCGGCCATCGCCAGGAAGCGCGTGTACTGGACGATCGCGTAGGTGACCGACTCCGCGGAGATCGGCGTCCCGATCAACGGCAGCCGGAAGTACACATGCAGGGCGCTCGCTCCGAGCCCGCGCAGCTCCCCACCTGTGATCAGCGTGTTCGTCACCACTACGAAGCTGACGAAGAAGAGCACGTAGGCCCAATTCAGACGCACCTGCTCGAATGGGATCCCGGCCGAGCGGTAGTAGATGTAGGCGACGAGAGCCAGGCCAGCCAGGATGCGCAGGTCCCAGACCTGGATCACCGCGAAGACGAAGAGCGCCAGTCCGATGACCAGCAGGCGGGGGTCGCGCCGAGACAGCCACGACCCCCGGCCCAGATAGCGCGGCGCGATATTCATCGCGCGGGACCGTCAGCGGCCCATCGACTCGCGCACCGGATCCCAGGCCGCCACGAGGATCGGCGTCAGGATCGCCGCGACAATCACGTTGCTGACGACGACGGGGATGTAGTTGTCGGCCAGCGCTGCCCCGAAGCTATCGGCCGTGCCGAGCCACATGTCCGTGAACACGAAGATGAAGCCGACGATCACCGCCAGAGCGGAGGCAACCGCGGCCAGGAGCAGCCGGTTGCGGATCATGTCGCGCAGCGAGTAGGCGAGGATGCCCGCCAGGAGGCCGGCAAGCCCGTTGGCGATGCTCCAGTTCCAGCTCGTGAGCAGCCCCCAACCGCTGATCTGGTCGGCGAGCGCGTTGCCGACAAGCCCCACGAAGAGCCCGACCAGCGGACCGAAGGCGAAGCCGAAGAAGGTCACTAGCGCGAAGCCGGGGCGCAGCGACACATTAGCCGTGCCGGGCAGCAGGAAGCTGAACTGTGCCGCGATGGCGTACAGGGCGGCGCCGATGGCCGCGTAGACGATGGTCCGCGACGTCACTTCCCACATGGGGGAGCGCTCGTCGCGGTCGATGACAGTGCTGGACATGCGCGGTCTCTCTCCTACGAGTGCTGTCAGAACCCCCTCAAGCTGGTTCAGACTCCGTTGGCCGGGGTGCCTCCTTCCGTGGCATTGCGCTGCTCAGATTCACTGGCGATGACGAATTCCGCAAGCGACCGCGCGTCGAGGAAGCGGGAGCCGCGCGGGCGGTGAGCCAGGTTGGCAGCCATCAACGAGGTCCGATACAGGTTGCAGCTCAGCCATCGGTCCTCATCGGTGATCACTTCCTCGGGGGGACCGTCTGCGACGAGCTGGCCGTCACGGATGACAAGAATACGGTCCGCATGGGTCAGCGCAAGGTCCACGTCGTGGGTGACGAAATAGAGGCTCTCCAGCGCAGAGATGCCTGCCGCCGCCTGCATGAACCGCTCGGCGCTGCGGTGATCCTGCCCAGCCGACGGCTCATCGAGGATCAGGGTCGGCGGCCGCATGGCCAGGCCGATCGCCAGGGCCAACCGCTTCTGCTGCCCGAACGAGAGCGTGAGGGGCGGCCGGTCGAGGATCGCCTCTTCATCGGCGAGCGAGGCGCGGCGCAGCGCCGCCAGCGCGACCTGATCGGGGGCGTCGAGCGCCAGCCCGAGATTGCGCGGGCCGAAGAGCAGCTCCTCGCGCACGGTCCGCGCGAAAAGCATCTGGCTGGGGCTCTGAAATACATAGCCGAAGACCCGGGCCAGCTCCGCCACGGTGCGGCCGCCGGCCGGCTGCCCGTCGACCGTGACCGATCCGGCCGATGGATCGATGAGGCGCATGGCCGTGCGGAACATCGTCGTCTTGCCCGATCCGTTCGGGCCGAGCACGGCGACGACCTGCCGAGCGCCAAGGCTCGCGGTCAGGCCACGGATCACCGGTCGCCCGCCGAGCTCGACGCTGACCTGGTCGTAGGCGAGCCTGACGGGCTCGGCGGGGCCGCGGCTCCTCTCGGTGGTCGGCGCCTGACGGCGGATGGCGCTTCTCGCGCGGTCCAGCACCACCTCGAAGGGCAGCCTCACCGCCTCGGGGTCGGCGATCCGGAGGAACCCATCAACCGAACCGAGGTAGCGGCTGCTCCCGGCGTCGAGATACAGGACCCGATCCGGTCGCACGGCGAGCGCCTCCTCGACCCGGTGCTCGACGATCACCACGGCGTGGCCCTCGTCGGCCAGCCCGCGCAGCGTGACCAGCAGCCGCCGTGCGGTGGCCGGATCCAGGTTGGCAAGCGGCTCGTCGACAACGTAGAGGCGAGGCCGCAGCATGAGCGTCCCCGCCATTGCGACCAGCTGCCGCTCTCCGCCCGAGAGCCCGGC
>JBDUDC010000231.1:0-2542 GCA_040003165.1 Chloroflexota bacterium | reverse complement strand
GATGGCCGAATCGGGCGGGTCCCGGTATACTCTGCGCGGCCGACCGCTGTGAGTCGAACCAGATGACACAACTGACCCCCATGGGACTCATCAAGATCCTGGGACACGTGTCCGCGATGATGGTGTTCCCGATACTGGGCGGCTCGATCACCGGGCTCGTGCTCGACAGAAACCTGGGAAGCTCGCCGCTCTACGTGCTGATCGGGTTCGCGACCGGAAACCTGATCGCGATCACTGCCATCTGGCTCTACATCCGCTGGCACACGCGCCGCGGATTCCGCCGGACGGACCTGGACCATGGGGACTGAGGGACGCGAGCCTGACGAGACTGGCTCTCCGCCCAAGGGACCGGCGGACCCCGCGAATTGGGGGATCGCCTTCGATCTCGGCATACGACTTGGAGTCTCGGTAATACTCGGACTGGGGCTCGGCCTGCTGGTCGACAGCTGGCTGCATACGAGCCCGATCTTTCTACTCATTGGGATGGTGCTTGGCATCGCTGCCGCCATGTACACGATCTGGGACGTGGCGAGCGGCAGCATGAGGAGGTAGGACGCAGGCGTGGTACACGTCGAGATCGCGGCCGAGCGGCTCTTTCAGCTCGGGCCGCTGATCTTCACCAACTCGATGCTCGGCGCGCTTCTGGCCTCGCTGCTCCTGCTCGTAGCCGCCCGGTTCTTCGCGCCGGGACCCGCCCTCGTCCCGACACGCGCGCAGGGAATCGTGGAGCTGCCGATCGAGTGGCTTGCCGGGATCGTGCGCGTGACCGGGGGCAAGCGCTGGCGGGAGTTCGTGGCGCTCGTGGTCGTCATCTTCCTGTTCGTGCTCGTCGCCAACTGGCTCAGCCTGCTGCCGGGGATCGGCACCGTCGGCTTCTACGAGGAGGTTGGCGGCAAGCGCGTGCTGGTTCCGTTCGTGCGAGCCGCAGCGGCCGACCTCAACATGACCCTCGGTCTGGCGATCGTCTCGTTCGTGTCATTTATCGCCTTCGGGATCCGTGCCAACGGGCTGCGCGGCTATCTGCGCGAGACCCTCGTCGCCGAGCCGGCCTACATGACGCCGCTGCTCACCCCGATCCACGTCATCAGCGAGCTCTCCCGGCTAGTGAGCCTCTCGATGCGACTCTTCGGCAACGTGTTCGCGGGGGAGGTTCTGCTCGCCACCATGCTCTCGCTCACCACCGCAGCCATCTTCACGCTGCCGTTGGCGTTCTTCGTCCCAGGCATCTTCCTGGGCCTTGAGCTGCTCTTCGGGCTCGTGCAGGCGCTCGTCTTCGCGCTCCTCTCCATGACCTACATCACGCTTGCCATCGCGGAGGACCGGCAGCACGAGCCGGCAGACAACCATCACACGGGCGAAACGCCCGCTCCGACAACCGCCGACCCCGCTCACGGGGCGGCCTGACGTGGAAGCTCCGCCCCACCAAGCGCGGAGCGCACAGGAGGAAGATCATCCGTGGACGTTCACACACTCGCCGCAGGACTCGCCATGGGGCTGGGCGGTATCGGGCCCGGCATCGGGCTCGGGATCCTCGCCAGCAAGGCGATGGAGGCGATCGGCCGCAACCCCGACGCCTCAGGCACGCTCTTCGTGCCCTACATTCTCGGCCTGGCGCTTACCGAGGCGATCGGCATCTATTCGCTGGTCGTCGCGCTGATCATCATCTTCGCGACCTAGGAAGGACCGATGGCGTTCTTCGACGCGTTCGGGGTCGATCTGCCGAAGCTGATCTTTCAGATCGTCAACTTCCTGCTGCTCCTCTATCTGCTCAACCGATTCCTCCTGAAGCCCGTCCTGGCGCGGCTCGACGAGCGAACCTCGAAGATCGAGCAAGGCCTCGAGGACGCGGAGACGGCGGCTCGCGACCGGGAGCTGGCCCGCGCGGAGCGCGAGGCGGCGGTCGAGGAGGCCCGCAAGGAGGCGCAGGCCCTGGTGGCGCGCGCGAACAAGATCGCCGAGGACTCTCGCACCGAGATCCTGAGCGAGGCGAAGACCCAGGCCGAGAAGCTCACGGAGAAGGCGCGCGCCGAGATCGTGGCCGAGAAGGAGAAGGCGATGGCGGAGATCCGCGGCCAGGTCGCCGACCTCGCGCTAGACGCCGCGGCGAAGCTGGTCGGCAGCCAGATGGACGGCCCGACCCAGCGCCGCCTGGTGGAGGGCTTCCTGGCGGAAGTCAAGCCGTCGACGAAGGGGGGGAGCTGACGCTTGGCACGACGCGAGACGGCGGCCCGTCGCTACGCGGAGGCAGCCTTCGAGCTGGGCCGCGCCGACCACACCTTAGACGCCTGGGCGAGCGACCTTGCCCGCCTGGGCGAGGCGCTCGCCAACCCGCAGGTCGAGGCGATCGTGAGGCACCCCGCCATCGCCTTTGGGCGGAAGCAGGAGCTGCTGCGGCAGGTGGTCGGAGACGGCGTCTCGCGACCGGCCCTCAACCTCGTGCTGCTCATGATCCGGCGCGGGCGGCCGAAGCAGGTCCCCGCCATGGTGGAGCGCTTCGGCGAGCTGCTCCGCAGGGAGCGCGGCGTCGTCCGCGCGGAGGTGC
>JBDUDC010000230.1:0-2544 GCA_040003165.1 Chloroflexota bacterium | reverse complement strand
GGGCCGTCGGCCTAGCGCATCGAGCCAGCTCGCAGCCCCGTGAGGACGTAGGCACTCACGGGTTCGAGCTTGCCTTTGACCGCCACCGGCTCGAGCGCGTGGACGTCGGCGACGTCGCGGATGAGCTCGTAGGTCGCCTCGCCGATCACCACCTGGCCCGGCTCCGCGAGGCCCTGCAATCGGCTCGCGAGATTCACCGCGTCGCCGATCGCGGTGAAGTTGCGCAGCTGCTCGCTCCCCACGTTGCCGACCAGGACCGGGCCGCTGTTGAGGCCGATCCGGAAGCGCGGCCACTCCGGGTGGTCGCGGGCAACGTCGGCGCACGCGGCCTGGATGGCGAGCGCGGCGGACGCCGCGTGCAGGGCGTGGTCGGGATCGGCGTCGGGAGCGTTGAAGAGCGCCATCAACGCGTCGCCCACGAACTTGTCCAGCGTGCCCTTGCGCTCGAGGACGATGGGCACGGCCGCCGCGAAGTACGCGTTCAGCATGCCGAACAGGTCCTCTCGATCGGCGACCTCTGAATACGAGGTAAAGCCGCGAAGGTCGGCGAAGAGGACGGTCACGGCTGGATAGCTGCGGCCGCCGAGTCGGGCCAGCCCAGGGTCGCGCCACAAGGCCGAGGCAACCTGCGGCGACGTGTAGCTCAGGAACAGGTCGTCGATCTCGCGGAACAGGTCGGCGGTGGGGCCGAGGAGCTCGGCCTGGCGCTCGGTCAGCTCAAATCGGTCCTGGACCGCGGCAATCGCCGGGGCGGTCTCGACCTCGCGTCCGGAGGTGACGCGTAAGCGGAGTGAGTCGAGCAGCTCACGCAGCGCACCTTCGTACTCGGACTGAATCTCCCGGACCGTCTGCTCGAGAGCGATCCCGTTGAACAGGCCCGCCGCGCTCCCCTCGCGCCGGTAGCGGACGTATGCGCTGTACGCCACGAATCCATAGCCCGCCAGCAGCAGGAGATGCCACTCCCACCACGAGAGCTGCCAGGTCCTGCCGAAGACGGCCGCGATCATCGCCTCGGCGAGGAGGAACCAGGCGGTGATCACGCCAACGGTCACCACCGACGGCCGTCGTCGGTAGAGCCGGAAGTAGCCCGCCGCCGCGAGCAGGTAGAGCGGCACGGTCACGGCCGCCACCCCGATCAACACGGGCGAGGCGTCCTCGCTGGCGATCGGCTGGTCGAGAGGTGGCAGAACCAGGACCGATGCCACCGCCCAGGCGGCTACCACCAAACCCAGTGCAATGAGCCAACGTCCCGCGTGGCGGGTCAGCGACGGCGCCCCAGCATCGGACTGGAACACAGATGCCAGCGCGAAGAGCCCACCAATGGCCATCCCGACCGGCGCGGACAGCACGAAGCCGGCTCCACGTGCTTCCACGAGCACGCCCGGCGTGGCGAGCCCGTGAATGCCGAAGAAGGCGGCGCTCGAGAGGAACGCCATCGACGCCATGAAGAGCCGGCCGTCATGGCGCGCGCCCGCCGCCCTGCCGATCAGGAGGGCGAGCCCGACGTTGATGGCGGCGACCGCGTTTATCAGCACGAAATGCGAGGGCGGGTGCTTCCAGGTGAGATCGGCCGCGGGCTGCGCCAACAACAGCCAGAGGCCCAGCAGCGGGAGCGCCAGGTGGAATGCCCAGACCGCGGATCGAGGGTTCATGAGCTGGCCGTAAGTCTACGGGCGGTGGTCCAGCGCTCTGATAGGCTCCGCGCTCATGAGCTCCGTCACGGTCGCCTACTTCTATCGCGTTCGCTGGGGATTCCACGACGAGTGGTGGGAGCTCTTCACCCGCAACCACTATCCCCTCCTCGCCGAGCAGCTCCGCGGCGGTCGGCTGCTCGAGGTTCGCGCGTTCGGGCCGCGCTTCCACGCGGATGGACCGGGGTCATGGACCTACCTGGTCACGATCACCTATCGCGACTGGGCGGCGATGGAGAGCCATTCCGATGCGGAGATCGCGGAACGCCTCTTCCCCGACCCGGACCGATACCGATCCGAGGAGAAGAGGCGCTTCGAGCTCCTCGAGGCTCACTGGGACGTTCCCCTCGAGGAGCGACAGCTCGGCTAGTCGATCAGCCGAGGATCAGCGCGCCATCGCGGCGGCGAAGTCGGTGGGCCACCACCAGCATCAGCAGGCCGGCAGCCGTCACGAACATCGCGTTCGATCCGGTGCTCGTGTCCGGCAGATTGCCGGAGCCCGAACTCTTCTTGGCGGCGGGAGCTGCAACCGGGACGGGACTCGGCGCGTGCGGAGCCGGTCCGCTCGAGGTGCTGTCCTTCGTCCCCTCTTGCGGGTTCCCGTTGCCCGGATCGGTGCCAGGATCCACAGTCCCGGGGTCGGTGCCCGGATCCGTGCCCGGATCGATGGTCCCAGGATCAGTGCCCGGGTCGATGGTCCCAGGATCAGTGCCCGGATCGGTACCGGGATCAACGATGCTCGGATCGGGACATGGGTCGTCGATCCAGAAGGCCTTGTGCTTCCAGGTGGCGTCATTGGTGCCCAGCCAGAAGAGCTTGTAGTGACCCGGAGCGAGCCACATCGCATCGGTCG
>JBDUDC010000229.1:0-2546 GCA_040003165.1 Chloroflexota bacterium | reverse complement strand
GCGCGCAGAGCGGGCCAATCGGCGTACTGGTTCCAGCAGAGCGCCCCCAGCTTCAGCCGAGTGCTCATGCGGCGCCCACCGCGGCCGCGACGCGGTCGAGGATCATCGGCTTGACTTCGCCAATGAGCCGTTCGAGCGTCTCGGCGTCCCACGGCGCGGCGTAGTCGAAGTAGATGTGGCGGAACCCCAACGTCACGTACGGCGCGAGCTTGTCGGCCAGCTCCTCGGGGGTGCCCACGAACTCCGGCCCCGTCTTCCAGCCTCCCTGCCTGGCGGAGATCTCATCGGCGACGCGCCGACCCTCGGCCGGGTCGTCGCGCAGGACGACCATGTCGGAGCCCAACGTCCGCTCGATCTCGGACTCGTCGCGGCCGACCTCGTCGCACCAGCGTCGGAGCACTTCCTCCTTGTGGCGTACCTCATCGAGCGTGCCGCCGATGTTCCACGCGTCGGCGTAGCGGGCCACCGTCTGGAGCGTCTTCCGCTCGCCTCCGCCGCCGATGAGGATCGGCAGTGTGGACTGGACTGGCGGCGGATCGTTCCGCACCTTGCGCGCGGCGTAGATCTTGCGTCCCGACGGCTCCTCGCCGTGCAGCATGCCGCGCATGATCGTCACCGCCTCGTCGAGCCGGTCGAGCCGCTCCCCGACGCTCGCACCGAAGTCGATCCCGTAGGCGATGTGCTCGGTCTCGAACCAGGCCGCCCCGATCCCCAGGTACGCGCGCCCTCCCGAGGTGTGGTCGAGGGTGGTCGCCATCTTGGCCACCAGCGCCGGGTTGCGGAACGTGTTCGCGCCCACCATCAGGCCCAGCGTGACCCGCTGCGTGACCTCTGCCCACGCTCCCAGCGTGAGCCAGCCCTCGAAGATCGGGCCGTCAGGCGAGCCGACGATCGGGTAGAGATGATCCCAGGTCCAGAGCGAGTGATAACCGAGCTGCTCGACCCGCCGCCCAACCTCCTCGAGCGACTCCCAGTCGGTGTATTGGGGCCAGGCCAGGATCCCCAGCTTCAGGTCGCCGCTGCCGGCGCCATCGGTCGTCATCGGTCAGTCTCCTCAGCTGTAGCGAATCACCTTCTCAACATGCATCAGCACCGTGACGCGCGCCTGCCCGGCATACCGAGCGGGGTCCTTTCCGTAGCGAAGGGCGAGTTGCTCGATGGTGCGACTGCCGCGTTCGGGATCGTCGTCGATCTCCGCCTTGCCTCGCAGCGTGACCCATTCCTCGCCGTCCACGAAACAGAGGCTTACGCGCGGATCGGCGCGGATCAGCCGGGCCTTCACGCGCTCTGGCCGGGTGTTCATCAGGATCGTGGTGGGCTGATCGGGGTCGAGGTCGAACCACATGCCGGATTGGCTGGGAGCGCCGTCGCTGCCGACCACGGCGAGCACGGGGATGCGCAGCTCGGCGGTCAGCCACGAACGTATCTCGGGAGTCAGAACGCTGCCGAGCACCTGGATCTGGGGCATTTCCGCTCCTAGGGTGTGGACGCCCGCGTCTGGCGCAGGACCGATGCCAATCGGCGCGGCGACGCTTCATTTTTCATACTAACCGATGCCGCGCTGACGCCCTACACTCGCCGCCATGGGCCCGATCGCGTGTGAGCTGCTGAGCATCGGTTCGGAGCTCCTGGTCGGGGAGACGGTCGACACCAACGCGGCCTTCCTCGGCGCGGAGCTTGCGCAGCTGGGGCTCCTCTCGCGCGGCGCTCGGCAGCTGCCGGACGACCGATCCGAGATCGCGGCGGCGGTCAGGGACGCTCGCTCCCGCTCGACGCTCGTGGTGGCCACCGGAGGGCTGGGCCCCACCCACGACGACCTCACCCGCGAGGCCACCGCCGATGCCCTGGGTGAGAAGTTGCGCGACGACCCCCGACTCGTGGCGGCGCTCGAGCGGCGCTTCCGCGCATTTGGACCGATGCCGGCGGCCAACCGCAAGCAAGCGACCCTCATTCCGTCGGCCGTCGCGCTCGATAATCCGGTCGGGTCCGCGCCGGGCTGGTGGGTCGACCGCGACGATCGCGTCGTCGTTCTGCTTCCGGGAGTGCCCGCCGAGATGCGGCAGATGTGGCGCGAACAGGTGGTCGCCAGGATCCGTGGCCGGTTCTCACTACCGACCCTGCACGTGCGAACGGTGAAGACCTTTGGCGTCGGCGAGTCGGCGTTGGCGGAGCGGCTGGCGGGGCTGCTAGAGCTGGGCGATCCGCGGTCGGGTATCTACGCGCGCGACGACGGGGTGCACGTCCGCTTCACGAGCCGCGGCGATCCCGCCGCGCTCGACCAGGCGGTCGCCCGCGCCCTGGAGCTCAGTGGCGATGACGCCTTCGGCACGGACCGGGACGAGCTGCCGGTGGTCGCCCTCTCTTCGCTCGCGCGCCGTGGCATCGGCACGGTGGCCACCTGGGAGTCCGGGACGCAGGGTGCCCTGCTCGCCATCCTGGCCGGGGTTCCCGTCACGGACGGCATGGCGCGCTTCGTCGGCGGCCTGCTCGACGAGGGCGGAACCGCCGCCGTGCCGCACGGCGACGCGGTGCTGCAGCTCTCGCTC
>JBDUDC010000228.1:0-2546 GCA_040003165.1 Chloroflexota bacterium | reverse complement strand
TTCGTGACGTGCACCCCAGCCACTACGGCCGGATGTGCCCGATCGAGACGCCGGAAGGCCCGAACATCGGCCTGATCGGCTCACTGGCGACCTACGGCAAGATCAACCGTCACGGGTTCATCGAAACCCCGTACCGCAAGGTGCGGCGCATGGTCTCCTCGAAGGACAAGGCGGCCGACGTCGTGGGCCAGACGCTGGCTGACGACCTCGTGGTGTCCGACGGCGCCAAGCCGATCGCCAAGAGCGGCACGGTCATCGACGAGAAGCTCTTCGCCGCCATCAAGGAGAACAAGGTCGCATCGGTCAGGATCCAGCCGCTGGTGACCGATGAGATCGTCTACCTCGATGCGACGGAGGAGGAGAAGTTCCACATCGCGCAGGCCAATGCCCCGCTGAGCGACACGAAGCATTTCGTGGAGGAGCGGGTCATGGTGCGCTACAAGGACAAGTTCCTGATCGAGCCGCGCGACGTGGTCGACTACATGGACGTCAGCCCGAAGCAGATCGTCAGCGTGGCGACTGCGCTCATTCCGTTCCTCGAGCACGACGACGCGAACCGCGCGCTGATGGGCTCGAACATGATGCGGCAGTCGGTCCCGCTCCTCCAGCCGGAGGCGCCGGTGGTCGGCACCGGGGTCGAGTACCGCGCCGCCTTCGACTCGCAGTCGGTCGTGGTCGCCAAGGCCGGTGGGACGGTGGTCAGCGTGACCGCCAACCACATCCAGGTCGAGCGTGACGAGGGCGACGTGCGCGACACGTACCCGCTGAAGAAGTTCAAGCGCTCGAACCAGGGCACCTGCATCAACCAGCGGCCGATCGTCAACGTCGGCGACCGGGTCGCCGCCGACCAGGTGCTGGCCGATTCCTCCTCGACCGATCGCGGCGAGATGGCGCTCGGCCAGAACATCCTCGTCGCCTTCCTCCCGTGGGAGGGTGGCAACTACGAGGACGCCATCGTCATCAGCGAGCGGCTCGTCAAGGACGACCTGTTCACGAGCATCCATATCGAGAAGCACGAGATCGAGGCGCGGGACACGAAGCTCGGCCCCGAGGAGATCACGCGCGACATCCCGAACGTCGGGGAGGAGTCGCTCCGCAACCTCGACGAGGACGGAATCATCTACGAGGGGGCCGAGGTCAAGCCGGGCGACATCCTGGTCGGCAAGATCACCCCCAAGGGCGAGACCGAGCTGACCGCGGAGGAGCGCCTGCTGCGCGCGATCTTCGGCGAGAAGGCGCGAGAGGTGAAGGATTCATCGCTGCGCCTGCCGCACGGGGAGCGGGGGATCGTGGTCGATGTCCGACAGTTCAGCCGCGAGAACGGCGACGAGCTGCTGCCCGGCGTGAATCGCCTGGTGCGGGTCAGCGTCGCACAGAAGCGCAAGATCGCGGTTGGCGACAAGATGGCCGGGCGCCACGGCAACAAGGGCGTGATCGCTAAGATCTTGCCCATGGAGGACATGCCCTTCATGCCGGATGGCACGCCGGTCGACATCGTGCTGAACCCGCTCGGGGTCCCGTCGCGCATGAACATCGGCCAGGTGCTCGAGACGCACCTCGGCTGGGCGATGAAGGTGCTCGGCCTGAAGGCCGCCACGGCGGTCTTCGACGGCGCCGGCGAAGAGAAGATCCGCGAGATGCTGCGCGAGGCGGGGAAGGACGAGGACGGCAAGACGGTCCTCTACGACGGCCGCACCGGGCAGCGCTTCGATCACCGGGTAACGGTGGGCTACATCTACATGCTGAAGCTCCACCACCTGGTGGAAGACAAGATCCACGCGCGGTCGACCGGACCCTACAGCCTCATCACGCAGCAGCCGCTGGGTGGCAAGGCGCAGTTCGGCGGCCAGCGCTTCGGCGAGATGGAGGTCTGGGCGCTCGAGGCCTATGGGGCCGCGAACATCCTGCAGGAGCTCCTCACCGTCAAGAGCGACGACGTCCTCGGTCGTGTCCAGACCTACGAGGCGATCGTCAAGGGCGAGGAGATCCAGCCACCGGGAGTGCCGGAGTCATTCAAGGTGCTCATCAAGGAGCTCCAGGCGCTCGGCCTCTCGGTCGAGATTCTCAACGAGAACGAAGAGGAGATCCGCTTCATCGAGGACACCGGCAGCTATCCGCTGCCGGACCTGGGTGGGATCAATCTCCAGGGTTTTGAAGAGTAGCTCGGTGGCGGCGCTAGCTGCCGTCACCATCACCCGTCGGTTCACCCTCTGCCGGGGCCTGGTCAGCCCCGGCGAGCCGCGCAGCAGCGGCCATCAGCCGCAGGAGTCATAAGCCAGCCATGCTGGAAGTCAACAATTTCGACGCGATCCGGATCAGTCTCGCGTCTCCCGAGCAGATCAAGAGCTGGTCGTCGGGCGAAGTGACGAAGCCGGAGACGATCAACTACCGCACGCTCAAGCCGGAGAAGGACGGCCTCTTCGACGAGCGCATCTTCGGTCCGACCAAGGACTGGGAGTGCTACTGCGGCAAATACAAGCGCATCCGATACAAGGGCATCATCTGCGACAAGTGCGGCGTCGAGGTGACCCGCAGCAAGGTCCGCC
>JBDUDC010000227.1:0-2561 GCA_040003165.1 Chloroflexota bacterium | reverse complement strand
CCGGGCACGGCGCTGCCGATGACATAGAACGAGGGCTGCGGCCCGCCGCCGAGCGGACGGGTGGCCACGTAGAGCAGGGTCGCGAGTCCCAGCACGATCACGGGCGCGGCGATCAGCCGCCGAACCGGCCCCTTGCGCCGGTCGGTCGGCGGGATCTCCTGCTTCATGGCGCCACAGTCTAAGCCCGCGGCCCGGACCTCGAAGCGCCTAGGTCTCGTCCAGGAGGAGGTGGTGCTCGATGGCATAGCGGGCGAGCGCCACGCGTCCCCGCACGCCCGCCTTGTCGGTCAGGTTCGCGATGTGGCGGCGGACGGTATGCGCGCTGATGCCGAGCGTGCGCCCGGTCTCGACCGCGGTTCGGCCGGCGGTCAGCAGGCGCAGCACCTCGATCTCGCGCGGGCTGAGGCGATCCGCGTTCCGCAGCCAGCGCAGCGAGTCAACAACGACGCCGGATGCCACGACGGGGTGGACATAGTGCTGGTTCCTGGATACCGCGCGCACCGCGGCGACGAGGTCGGCGCTGGGCGCCCCCTTCACCACGTACCCGGCAGCCCCCGCCAGGAATGCCTGCCGCACCGTTTCCTCATGCTCGTGCATGGTGACCGTCACCAGGCGAATGCGCGGCTGGCGACTGGTCAGGTCGCGCAGGAGCGCGATGCCATCGGAGCCGTTCAGTGTCAGGTCGACCACCATCACGTGTGGCCTCATGGTCGCCGCCAGCGAGAATGCGCCGGCCGCGTCCCCCGCGTCGCCGACCACCTCGATATCGGGCTCGCGTTCCAGGATGAGGCGAAGCCCGTCGCGGACGAGCGCGTGGTCATCAACGATGGCGACGCGGATGGTCTCCATCAGCTGGCAGCAGCTCGAACCGGCAGCTCGAGAATCACCCGCGTGCCCCGGCCCACCTCCGACTGGATGACGAGCCGTCCGCCCAGCAGCTCGGCGCGCTCGTACATGCCTGCCAGGCCGATCCCCGGATCCACCGACTCGGCCGGGTCGAAGCCCCGCCCGTCGTCGCTGACAACCACGGTCAGCCGACCGGCGCGCCAGCTGATCAAGACCTGGGCCATCACGGCGCCGCTGTGGCGGGCGGCGTTGGCGAGCGCCTCCTGCACGATCCGATACACGCCGACGGTGACGTTCGGCTCCAAGCCGGGCATGGGATCGAGCTCCGATTCCATTCGCATCTCCACCGGGAAGCCGGACTGGCCGGCCAGGTCGCGGATCGCCGCGAGCAGCCCACGCTCCTCGATGCGCGCCGGGCGCATGCGGTGCGCCAGGTGGCGCACCTCGGCGAGTGCCGTATCGGCCAGTGCGCGAGGGGAGTGAACGCCTCGTGCCTCGGCGCCGGACGGTGCCGAGCCCTCCGCGGCATCGAGGCTCAGGGTCAGCGCCGTGAGCACCTGCCCCACCCCGTCGTGCAGCTCGAGCGCGATGCGGCGCCGCTCATCCTCTTCGACGGTGAGCAGCCGCTCGCTGGCCTGCCGGAAGAGGCTGGCGTAGCGCCGCGCGGTGGTGTCCACACGGTCGGCCATCCACGCCACCAGCACGGCGATGACGAACATGAGCGGCCATTCGGCGAAATCGAAGCGAGGCTCGTTCAGGCCGATGAGTCGCGCATTCGCATACGCGAGCAGCGGCAGGGAGACGATCCCGATCCGCAGCAGAGTGGGCCGCAGGCCGAACAGGAAGGCCTGGACCGTGAGCAGGACGAAGACGATGTGGAACATCACCTCGGCCGGCAGGATCGAGTAGGCGAACGTCAGCGCGATCGTCGCAATCGCCGCCACGTCCAGGACGACCTGTGCGGTGCGCCGGTTGAGATGCAGCCACGAACTCCAGCGCTCGGCACGCGAGCGCGGGACAGGACCGATGCCCGCGTCGGCGGGCAGCAGTCGGGGGTCGGCGAGCGCGTCTGAGATGGCCGGCACTGTGTAGCGGGGGATGGCCAAGGACGGACCTCGAGAATGGCTGTTTCGGAGTATAGGAGTGGCCGCAACCGGCCGCGATGCTGTGCGTGGTTGCCGCATGGCGGCCGGCTCAGGCTGCGCGCCGCGCCGCCCGCACCGGTCGGAGCACGCGGTGTATGGAGGAGGAGCGGAATGGCGGGAACAATTCGTCGGGGGCTGGCCCTCGTAGCGATCGGCAGCCTGCTGGCGGGGTGCGCAGGCTCCGGGCCGACGAGCGGTCCTATCGCGGCCACCGTGAAGGAATGGCAGATCAGCCTCAGCTCGACCAATCTGAAGGCGGGCTCGATCACCTTCAAGATCGCGAACGATGGCGAGAAGGAGCACGAGTTCGTGGTCCGCAAGACGGACCTCAAGTCGGACGCCCTGCCCAAGGTCGCCGACGGAGAGAAGAAGGGAGAAGTCTCCGAGGACGCGCCACAGCTGTCGCCGGCTGGTGACCCGAGCGAGGTCGCTGAGATCAAGGCTGGCAGCACTGACCGCAGCCTGACGCTCACGCTGAAGCCCGGGCACTACGTCATCTTCTGCAACCTGCACGTGGAGGACCTGCTCCACTACCAAAAGGGCATGCACATCGACTTCACCGTCAGCTGA
>JBDUDC010000226.1:0-2570 GCA_040003165.1 Chloroflexota bacterium | reverse complement strand
GCAGGCCAGAGAGACGCGGGCGCGCATCCTTGACGCCACTATTCGTGTGATGGCGGTCGGCCTCGCCAGCGTGTCGATCCCCGCCGTCGCTCGCGAGGCCGGTGTGTCAGTTCCGACCATCTATCGTCACTTCGGTACGAAGCGCAACCTGATCGCGGCGGTGTATCCGCACGTCGTGCGCCGCGCTGGCCTCGACCGAGCGGTCTTCCCGCGCTCGATCGACGAGCTCCGCGAGGGGGTGCGCGCGTACTTCAACCGATTCGAGTCGTTCGACGACCTCGCACGCGTGGCGATGGCCAGCCCGGCGGCTGAGGAGGCTCGGCGCATCAACATGCCGGAGCGCCTCGCGCTGAGCCGTCAGTTGGCCGATTCCATCGTGCCCAGGCTTGCGGAGCGCGATCGAGATCGGGTCGCGCGTCTCTTGATCGTCCTCACCACCTCATCGGCCGTGCGCATGTGGCTCGATCAACTCGGCGCTTCGGCCGACGAGGCGGCGGACGACATTGATTGGGTGATCCGTGCGGCCATCGCCGCCGCCAGCACAAGGAAGGAACCATGACGACGACCTCGGTTCGACGCCTGGCTGAGGTGCGCATGGCCGACGTCGCCGAGGTCGGCGGCAAGGCCGCAGGCCTGGGGGAGCTTCTCGCGCTCGGCGCCCGCGTCCCGCATGGAGTCGTCCTGACCGCCGGCGCCGCCGGGATGACGGCGGATGAGCGCCAGACGCTGCTGCGCGACGCCGCAAACGACCTGGGCACGGGTGTGTTCGCCGTCCGCTCGAGCGGGATCGCCGAGGATGGGGTCGACCGCTCTTACGCCGGCATCTACGAAACCGAGTTGGACGTCGGAGCCGACCAGGTGGCAGGCGCGACCGATCGCGTTCTGTCCAGCGTGAACGCAGCCCGCGCGGCCGAATACGGACCGGCCGGCGTCGGCCGCATGGCGGTGATCATCCAGCACATGGTCCAGCCTGTCGCGGCCGGGGTAGTCCTCACCGCCGATCCAATCAACGGGGATCGGGACGCCTGCGTGGTCACAGCGGTGCGCGGCACGGGGGACCGCCTGGTGTCCGGGGCGGCCGTGGGAGACGAATGGGTGGTCCGTGACGATGACGCGGTCGCTCGCCGCCAACCCGAGCAGGCCATCGATCGTCGCCAGGCCACCGAGGTGGCAAGCGAGGCACGGCGGATCGCCGCGGTGCGGGGCAGTCCGCAGGACATCGAGTGGGCGTTCGACGCGGACGGCACGCTCTGGATCTTGCAGGCCCGGCCTATGACCGCGGTGCCGCCCGACGTGTCGTGGGAAGCGCCGGGGCCCGGCGCCTACAGCCGTGCGCTGCGATTTGGCGAGTGGATCTCCGAGCCCGTGACGCCACTCTTCGAATCCTGGCTGTTGAGCAGCATGGAGGTGCGCCTGCATCGCCGCCTCAGGGAGTGGATCGGGCAGGGCGCTCCGCTTCCGCACCATGTGGTGGTCAATGGCTGGTATTTCTACTCGCTCAACTGGATCGCCCCGGGGAACATGGCTCGCAGCCTGCCGCGGATTCTTTGGAAGCTCATTCGCTCCCCCCGCCGCGTCGTAGGCGTGATCAACCCGCTCGTCCGCTACAGCTATCCGCTGTATGAGCGGGACTGGCGCGAGGAGCTGCTGCCGCGCTACAGGGCGGCCGTCGCGCGTGCCGACTCTGCCGTGGAGACCGTGCCTGTCAGCGAGCTGCCGGCGCTGATCGACGAGCTGGCCGACGTCGCCGGCGACTACTTCGCCTCGATCGCGGCATTCGCCGGCTCCGCCTACAAGATGGAGATGAACCTGGCCCAGTTCTATCGTCGCCACCTGGCGGAATCGCTCGGCGGCAGTCACCTGCCGCTGGTCGCCGGCTTCGAGCCTCCGGCCGATCCGGGCCGCCATGCCGTCGCGTCGCTCGATTGGCACGCCCCGTTGCCATCCGCGAGAACGGCGACCAGGCCGGCCGAGGATCACGCTCGCCTGGTCGAGGCGCGGCAGGCGGCGGAAACGGCCGCGTTCCAGGCCCTCGCCTCATCGCCGCGGCGCCTTCGGGCCTTCCGCCGCCTCCTCGCCGAGGCCCAGCACCTCGTCCCGGTGCGGGAGGAGCATGTGCGTGAGTTGACGATCGCGTGGCCGGCCATGCGACGCGCAGTGCTGCGTATCGGCGAGGCGCTCGCCGCCGGAGGGGCAATCGCGCAGCCCGATGACGTCTTCTTCCTGACCCGTGCCGAGGCCATGGCGGCGCTTGCCGGAGAAGACTCGACGGCCGCCGTCGATGTGGCGGGACGCCGTTCGCAGCGCGAGGAGCAATCCAGGCTGGTGGCGCCGCTCCTCGTCGGCCGCCTGAACCGCTTCCTGCAGACGTTCTGGGACAACTATCCGCGGACCGTCGGCGCCGCTCGATCGGACACAGCCCTCGTCTCGGGCACCCCGGCCTCGCCGGGTCGTGCGACTGGGCCGGTCCGCGTGATTCGAGGCCCCGACGAGTTCGACCAGCTTCAGCCCGGCGAGATCCTGGTGGCGCCGCTCACCGCGCCGGCGTGGACGCCGCTCTTCACGCGCGC
>JBDUDC010000225.1:0-2606 GCA_040003165.1 Chloroflexota bacterium | reverse complement strand
GGCGCCGAATCGCCTCGCGCCCCTGGGGATCGGCATCCCATGCCAGGTCCGCGTCAGCTCCCGCGACGGCCGACCGATAGTGATAGGCCACCAGCTCACCCATCTCGTCCAGCCGCTCCCCCGCGAGGCGTTCGATCCAGGCGCCCACCTCCGCGTGGGCGATTGCGCGTCGAGCCTTCGGGACCGCCGCGTAGGCAACGTCCCGGATGAGCGCGTGGCGGAACAGGTACTCGACCTGGCCGGGCAGAGTGGAGGTCGGGCGGGCGACGACCAGCCCGCGGCGCTCGAGGTTCTGCAGCGGGCCTCCCGCGTCGCCCGCGCCGCGAGCACCCCCGAGGGCAGCCTCCCAGAAGGTACGACCCACGACCGCCGCATCCTGCAGAACACGCTTCTCCTCCGCTGGCAGTCCATCGATGCGCGCCGCCAGCAGCGCGTGGATGCTGTCCGGCAGCGCGACGTGTGCGGCCGAGCTGGTTGCCACCCATCGGTCCTTCGCGCGCACGATCGCGCCCTCATCGATGAGGCGTCGAAGGATCTCCTCGAGGAAGAACGGGTTTCCCTCGGCGTGACCCAGGACCTCGGAGCGCAGGCTCTCGGGGAGGTCGTCGATGTCGAGAAGCGCGTCGACCAGCGCGGCGCTCTGGCCCTCGGTCAGCGCGCGGAGGGTGAGACCCGTTGCGCCGGCCGAGGTTCCGAACCCTGGGTGCTGCTCCGCGAACTCGGGCCGTGCGGTCGCAACGATAAGGACGCCCCCGGTCGCCCGTGCGCTGATCTGCTCGACCATGTCGAGCAGCTGATCATCGGCCCAATGGAGGTCCTCGATCACGAACACGGCCGGCGTCGCGCGAGCGACGGCGGTGACGAACCTCGGCCACGCGCGCGCCATGACGCCAGAAAGCTCGCGGGGTTCCAGGTGGGTCAGAGGGCTCTCCGGAAGGGCGATGTTCGCCGTCGCGGCGAGTGCGGCGATCGTCTCGCCCAGTTCCGGAGCCTCCATCCCCAGCGGTTCCAGGAGCTTCGCCAGCGCTCCGCGAAGCTTGTCGCGTGAGGTCTCCGCGGTGTCGCCCAAGCTGATGTCACACGCTGCTCGCAGGATCTCGCCCAGCGCCCAGAAGGTGATCCCATGGCCGGCGCCGAGGCAGCGACCCCGCAGGATCTTGACGTCCGTCCGGCGTTGTTGTGCCCCGAGCAGCGTCTCGCGAACCAGGCGGCTCTTGCCGATGCCCGCGGGGCCGTACACGAGCACCGGGCGCGGCTCACCGGTTTCGATCGCTTCGTCGAGCAGGCCGAGCACCGTGCCCAGCTCGCGCTCGCGGCCGACCATCGGCGCCTGCAGACCCGGTATGCCGCGGGCGGCCTCGGCGCGCGGTGCCAGAAGCGCCCGGGCCGCGATTGGCTCCGGCTTGCCTTTGAGGGTGAGCTCGACCGGCGCTGCAAATTCAAAGGTTTGGCGAGCCGCGAGATAGGTGCGCTCGCCGACCAGCACGCTCCCCGGGTCCGCGGCCTGCTCGAGCCGAGCCGCCACGTTGACGGCATCGCCAGAAACGATCAGCTGTCCCGATGCCGCTCCGCCCTGCGGCGCAACGACCTCACCGGTGTTCACCCCGATCCGGATGCGCAGCGATACCCCGTGCCGGCGCGAGAGTCCCTCGTTGACCGATTCGAGGCGGTCGAGCATCTCGAGCGCGGCTTGCAGAGCTCGTTCCGCGTCGTCTTCGCGTACTAGCGGGGCGCCGAAGACGGCCATGATCGCGTCGCCGATGTACTTCTCGACCGTGCCGCCCCACGAGCCGATCACCGCCGCCATCGCCGCGAAGTACTCCGCCAGGAGCGAGCGAAGCCGCTCCGGATCGAGCTGATCGCCGAGTGCGGTGGAGCTCGTGACGTCGGCGAAGAGTACGGTCACCAGCTTCCGCTCCTCAGCGTCGCTCTCCGGCTCGAGGCTTGCGCCGCACGTGTCGCAGAACCGAGCACCTTCGCGCACCGGCGCGCCGCAGCGCGGACAGGTCGTCATTCCACCGATTATCCCGCGCCTAAGCCGCGGTGAAGAGGCCTTGCAGGCCAGTCTCGAGGTCGCGGGCCGCATAGGCGAGCTCGCGGCGCGCCTTGGCGTCGCTTGCCCAGTAGGTGACGCCGTCGGTGGCGCTGATCAGCTCGCCGAGATTCGAGCGGCTGCCGACGAGCGGGCCGATGACGCGCACCGGCACGGCGGCGGCGCGAATCAGCCACGAGGGAACGGTCAGCCGTGGCGGACGCTGACCGCCGGCCGCGGCCGCCTTGCGGATGATCTCCCCGACGGTCGTGATCTCGCCGCCGAGCACATACGCCTCGCCGAGTTGGCCGCGGTCGTGGGCAAGCCAGATCCCGGTCGCCACGTCGTCGACGTGGACCATGTTCATGCCGAGGTCCGGAAAGGTGACTGCGCGCAGCTTGCCGGCGGCCGCCTGGCTCATGAGTGCGCCGATTCCGGAGTGGTCGCCAGGGCCGTAGACGCCGCCCGGCTGCACGATGATGATCGGCGCTCCGCGCTTTGCCCGTTCCTCCGCCGCGAGGTGGGCGAGGTGCTTCGTCTCGTCGTAGTAGGAGACGTAGCGCGGCGGCTCCGG
>JBDUDC010000224.1:0-2612 GCA_040003165.1 Chloroflexota bacterium | reverse complement strand
CTGCGCACCGATCCCGGCGCTGATCGCCAGGGTGCCGACCAGCACGCCGCTCACGATGAGCTTGCGCCGGAAGGCGTCCGCATCCGCGGCGGTCGGGAAGTGCAGGCTGATCGCGTGCCCTTCCGTGTCGTCCTCGTCGGTCGCGACTCGGACATGGACGGACGCCGATGAGGCGTGCCCTTCCGTGTCGTCCTCGTCGAGGCCCAGGACTCGAATTCGCTTCGGGGCCGCGTCGGAGGCGACCTCCTGAAGCCAGTCATCATCGGCCGTCGCGCGCAAGCGCGCGTGGCCTTCAACTTCGTCCTCGAACTCGAGGTTTGTGCTCTCGTCGGCCATGGAAAACTCCTTGGGCTAATACTCCGCCCCTCCGGTCCCATGCCTCGGTGACGGTGCTCCGACAGTAACCCTACGCTGTCGACGCAAGCGAGCCAGCACGCGACCACGGGATTGTCCGCTTGGCGACAACGAATCAGGCGCTTGGCGGACCGCTCGACAACGCCTGGGCCATCTCGGCGAAAACGCTGGTATGCAGGGCAACCTGGGCCTCAGTGGTCGCTGGCGACATCAGCGCCATGTTGTGGAACGGCGTGAGCAGGATGCCGCGGTTCAGCGCATACAGGTGCGTGAAGCGCTGGAGCGCGAAATCGTCCATTTCGGCGGCCTGGCTGCCGTTGCGCGGCCGATCAGGCCCGAACAGGTACTCCGCCCGGCAGCCGAGCCGGGTGACGTGCCACGGCAGGTTCGCGGAGCGGATGCTGCGCTCCACGCCATCGGTCCACGCCTCGGCCAGCGGACGCATGTGGGCGTAGGCCGCATCGGTCAGGACCTCGGACAGGGTCGCGCGCATGGCGGCCATCGAGAGCGCGTTGCCGGCCAGGGTGCCACCGATGCCCCCCACGTCGCAGAGCTCGAGCTCGATCCGGATGCTGGCCGCCAGCTCCTCGGTCAGGCCATAGGCCGCCGCCGGGATGCCGCCGGCGATCGGCTTGCCGATGACGAAGATGTCCGGCTCGAGCCCGGCCTCACGCGTGTATCCCCCCGGTCCGGCGCAGATCGTGTGCGTCTCGTCGATGATGAGCAGGCTTCCGTGGCGCCGCGTCAGCGCCCGCAGCGCGTCGTGATAGCCGGGATCGGGATGGATGATCCCGATGTTGGTCATCACCGGCTCGGCAAGGACCGCGGCAACGTCGCCATGGGCGAGCGCCTTCTCGAGGGCGTCGACGTCGTTGAACTCCACCACCCGCGTCGTGATGTTTGGATCGACCGGCGGGCCGAGGTTGCCGGGCCGGGGCACGCTGCTGCCGTCGGGCCGCAGCGAGATGAACGTCTCGTCGACCGTCCCGTGGTAGCAGCCGGTGAAGACGAGGATCTTCGGCCGCCCGGTCGCCAGGCGCGCCAGGCGGATCGAGAAGCGGTTGGCATCGGTCGCGGTCAGCGCGAACTGCCAGTACGGCAGGCCGAAGCGGCGGGTCAGCTCCTCCCCCACCCAGATGCCGTCCTCGGTCGGGAGCATGAGGGTGAGGCCGCGCGGGGCCTGCTCGCTGATGGCGCGCAGCGTTGCGGCAGGCGCGTGGCCGGTCATGGCACCGGTGTCACCCAGGCAGAGATCGACGAACTCCGTGCCGTCGGGGCAACGGAAGCGTGAACCGGATGCCTCGTCGACGTAGACGGGAAAGGCGCCCGGCCACTTGCTCATCCAGTTCATCGGGACGCCGCCATACAGCGAGCGGCGAGCGCGTTCGAAGAGATGGCCGCAGGTTGGGTGCGCGGCGACGAAGCTCGCCTGTTCGGGGCGCATCAGCCCGTCGAGGTGCGCGGGATCTATGCCGCCGGCGGCGCTCATGGGGGCAGCGCTCATGGGGCAGATAGTACAAACGGCAGCGGCGCCCTCGCGCGCGCGGACGTTATCGAGCGGTCTGCACCCTCGACGCGGTCGCGGGGCCCCGGCCGACCGCCTCGCGGTTCGCCCACCAGCCGCGCAGCAATGTCTCGAGCTGGCGCAGCCGACCGTTGATGCGGCGTTCGTGCACCCGCCGACGGATCAGCAGCGCGTACTCGGCCGCGCCGACGATCAGGCCGGCCAGCACCACCACTGATGCGAGCCCAGAGATTTGCATGCCTGAATTCTGAAGGTGAGGCCCTGCGCGCGATATCGGCCAATAGTGCCAGTCAGACCCCTCCGATCGGCCGGAGGCGACATTTGCGAGGCGCCATCGGCTAGTATCGCGGGCGGTCGGCCCGTTGCGGGGTTGGCCAACAGGCCGTCGGCGTTCTCACCGCCGGCGGCCACCCATAGCGCCGCCGCAGGAGGACCAGCCAGGCCGATGACCGGCGACACGGTGGAGTGCTTCAACTGCGGGCACGCGAACCCCGCGTGGGCGCAGGTCTGTCGCAACTGCGGGGTGCCGCTCCGTCCAGGCGTCGCGCACACCGCGCCCAGCGGCCGCTTCCCCACCGATCGCGACTCGCTCATCTCGATCGTCGCCGCCATTGGCGCCATCGCTGCGGCCGTGCTGGTCGGGCTCTTCCTGGCCAACATCAGCCCCTCGGCGCCGACCGTCGGACACGGCACCGCAAGCCCGATCGGCAGCTCCGAGCCCAGCGGGACACTC
>JBDUDC010000223.1:0-2614 GCA_040003165.1 Chloroflexota bacterium | reverse complement strand
CCGCGTGGTCTACGACATCAGCAGCAAGCCGCCCGCGACGATCGAGTGGGAGTGATCGACTCGCCCTAGATCAGGGCGAGCCGATCCAGCGGGAAGGGTGGCTGCGCGAGCGGCTTGACGGCCAGCCGCACGAGGAGCAGCGGGTTGTCATCGCCGGCGGTCCGGTTGCTGTGCAGCACGCCGCAACCCGCACAGCGATGGATGAGAACCCACTCGCCGTCACGGCGGACCGTAATGGCGATCGGCTCCATGGACGAGCCGCAGTCGGCGGCCCGATCACCCGGCTCGTCGTCGACGTGCCGGCTCCACAGACAGCTGGGACAGTGATTGCGATGGGCGGTTCCGGGCGCGTCGTTCGGCACGTCGAGCCGGCAGTGCGCGCATCGGAAGGAGAGGGGTCGTTTCACGCAGAAGCCTCCGGGAGAGGGAGTGACGTCGTGGACGGTTCGTCACGCCCCGGCTCCAGCGAGAAACGAAAAGAGCCGTCCCGGGGACGGCTCGTGCAGAGCAGGCTACGGCTCCTGCTAGCCCTGGCGCCTCCGGTGGCGTGGCGAACGGGTCACGACCGCATCGGCTGACATTGCTCGCCTCCAGCTGCTAGAGAGCCCGGGTCCGGCTCGGATGGCCGGCTCGTGCGGCTAAGTATCGTCAGCCGCGGGGCCGCGTCAAGCGCTTTCTTGGCGGGCCCGAAGCCCTGCGCGCGGCAGGCGCTACGATGGCGGCCGATGTCAAGCTGGTTCGACCGACTCCTCCAGGACCTGCAGCGCCGCCAGCTGGAGCAGGATGCGCGCCGCGAGGGCCGACCGCTTCCGCCCCGCGAGCCCGGCATGCGGGGTCGCCGGTCGCGCGGCAATGGCGCGCCGCCATTCGGCGGACCCACCATCGGTGGCTCGGGGTACGGGAGCTTCCGCCGTTGGGTCGTTCTCGGTGGGCTCGGGATCGCCGCGCTGCTCGCGCTCGGGCTGCTCGGCGGACTGGTCAACCTCGCGACCGACCTGATGTGGTACGGCGCGCTGGGGCGCCGGGACGTCTTGACGACGCGCCTCTTCGCGCAGGTCGGGCTCTTCATGGCGGGCTTCGCGGTCTTCGCCATCGTCGCGGTGCTGAGCATCATCGCGGCGCGGCGCATCGCGCCGCAGGTGCCGGTCCGGCGCATCGGCGGGCTCGAGCTCCCCGACGCGTCGCGGGCCATCACCCTGGCCCTCGCGGCCGTGGCGCTGCTCCTGGCGCTCGGATCGGGCGGCGCCTGGGCGGCGAACTGGGAGACGATCCTCCTCTTCATCAACGGCGGCAGCTGGGGCCGGGCCGACCCGACCCTTGGCCGGGACATCGGCTTCTACATCTTCGACCTGCCATTCCTGAGCTTCTTCCAAGGCTGGGCAATGAGCTCGCTGATCGCCATCGGCGTCCTGACGCTCGGCGCCTATGCGGCGGGCGCGATGCGATGGCAGTTCCGCCTCAGCGCCCCGGTGCGGGCGCACCTGTCGATCATCGGCGCACTGATCCTCGTGACCATCGCGGCCGGCTACCAGCTCGACATCGCGAACCTTGCCTACTCGACGAGGGGCATTCGGGGAACGATCCAGGCGGCCACCTACACCGACATGAACGCCCAGCTGCCGGCCTACGTGATCCTGACCTTCGTCGCCCTCGTGTCGGCCGCGCTGCTGGTGCTGAACATCTGGTTCCGCACGCTCTGGCTGCTCGTGCTCGGCGGCGTCGGCTGGTTCGTGCTCTCCATCCTGGTCGGCGGCCTCTACCCATTCTTCGTGCAGCGCGTCCAGGTCGAGCCCAATGAGCTGTCGGTGGAGCGACCGTTCATCGCGCGGCACATCGCCGCCACGCGCGCGGCCTTCGACCTCGACGCGGTCGAGTCGAGGACCTTCACCGGCGAGCAGCCGGTCAGCCGCGCCGTCTTCGATGCCAACCAGCCGACGCTCCAGAACATCCGGCTGTGGGACTACCGGCCGCTGCTCGTCACCTTCGGGCAGCAGCAGATCCTGCGGCAGTACTACGACTTCCGCGACGTCGACATCGACCGCTACCAGGTCGCCGCCAAGCAGCGACAGATCATGCTCAGCGCGCGCGAGCTCGACGTCGAGAAGCTTGCCGACGCCGCGCGGACCTGGACCAACGAGCGGCTCGTGTTCACGCACGGCTACGGGATCACCGCCGTGCCGGTCGACGCGGTCACGCCCGAGGGGCAGCCGGACTATCTCGTATCGGGCATCAATCGCGAGCCGCAGCTGCCCGTCGGCGAGCCACGGATCTACTTCGGCGAGGCCACCGACACCTACGTCGTCACCGGCACGCGCACCGCCGAGTTCGACTACCCGCTCGAGAACCGCGAGGCCAACGCGGTCACCACCTGGAAGGGCTCGACCGGGGTGGGCATCGGCAACCCGATCACGCGCCTGCTGTTCGCCTTGCGCTTCGGCGACCTGAACCTGCTGATCAGCAACCAGCTGACCGATTCGTCTCAGATCCTGTTCAAGCGCACGATCTCGGAGCGCGTCCACGAGCTCGCTCCATTCCTCACCTACGACGCTGATCCGTACATCGTCAGCGCCGACAACCGCCTGGTCTGGATCTGGGATGCCTATACCACCAGCTC
>JBDUDC010000222.1:0-2621 GCA_040003165.1 Chloroflexota bacterium | reverse complement strand
GTGCGGCCGCATCGCAGGCGAGTATAAGCGGCAGGTATGCTGCAGCCGAGCATGGACGTCCCCCTCTCGGTCCTGGAGTTTCGCGACCGTGCCGCGGCGTATTTCGGCGACGTGGTGGGCGTCATCGAC
Organism: Chloroflexota bacterium; assembly: GCA_040003165.1. Classification (GTDB taxonomy): domain Bacteria; phylum Chloroflexota; class Limnocylindria; order QHBO01; family QHBO01; genus JALYSK01. The sequence goes on along the minus strand of JBDUDC010000222.1, from coordinate 2,492 downwards.
GGCGATCGCCGATTCACCTACCGCGAGTATGCGGAGCGCACACATCGGCTCGCGAACGGGTTGCGGGGGCTCGGCATCGGTCCCGGTGATCGGGTCTCCTTCCTGAGCTACAACAGCCACCAGCTGCTGGAGGCCTACTACGGCGTGATCGAGGCGGGCGCAATCCTGAACCCGATCAACATCCGCCTGGCAGCCCCCGAGATCGGTTACATCGTCTCGCATGCTGGGTCGAAAGCGGTCTTCTATCACCGCGACTTCTCACCGCTGGTCGAAGGTTTGCGCAGCTCGCTGCCGGATGCCCGCTTGGTTATGATCGAAGGCGAAAACGACGAGTACGAGCCCCTTCTGGCCACAGCCTCCGCCGAGTACGTCGCGGCGCCGATCGATGAGAACGCGGTGGCCGAGCTCTTCTACACCAGCGGCACGACCGGCAGGCCGAAGGGCGTCAGCCTTACCCATCGAGCGCTGCACCTACACGGAGTCTATGCGGCGCTGGCCCTGCGAGTGACCGATGCCGATACGATCCTGCACGTCGTTCCGCTCTTCCACGTTAACGGCTGGGGTGCACCGCATTGGATGACGCTGGTTGGCGGCCGCCACGTGATGCTCCGGAAGTTCGACCCCGGCGCATTGCTGCACCTGATCGAGGAGCATGGGGTCACCTACCTGTTGGGCGTGCCGACGATCTTCAACGCATTGGTCAATCATCCAGACTTGGGGAGTCTCGACCTCTCGAGCCTGAGAGTGGCGCTCATCGGCGGCGCACCCGCCTCACCCACGCTGGTCCGGGCGATCCAGGAGAAGCTCGGCACACAGGCGATTGTCGGCTACGGCCTGACCGAGACCGCCCCGATCATCTCGCTCGCCTGGCCGCGGACGCACCTGGGCGCCGCGGAGGCCTCCGCTCGCGCGGAGGAGCGGAAAGCGATGACCGGCTATGCGATCGGGGGCGTCGCGCTGCGCGTCCTCGATGGCGACGGGGCCGACGTGCGGCCCGACGGCGAGCAGATCGGTGAGATCGCCGCACGTTCGAACATTGTGATGGACGGCTATTTCCGCGACCCCGAAGCGACCGATGAGAAGATCCGCGACGGCTGGTTCCACACCGGCGACATGGCGACCATCGATGATCAGGGCTATCTCCTAATCAAGGACAGATCCAAGGACATCATTATCCGGGGCGGCGAGAACATCAGTTCGGTCGAGATCGAGAATGCGTTCGCCTCGCATCCTGCCGTGCTGGAGTGTGCCGTCGTTGCGGCGCCGGACGAGCGCTGGGGCGAGGTTCCCGTCGCGTTGGTTGCTCTCAAGCCCGAGGCTCAGGTGACCGCCCAGGAGCTGCGTGCCCACGTACGCTCCCAGCTCGCCGATTTCAAGGTTCCGCGCCGGATCGAGTTCCGCGAAGGGCTGCCGAAAGGCGGGACCGGGAAGATCCTCAAGCGCGAGCTGCGCGAGCCCTTCTGGGAGGGGATGGAGAAGCGCGTCCACTGAGCGGCCGCAGGCTGAGCGGCCGGAGGTTGCACGCCGGTCGGGGAGTTCACAAAACCGCGTTAGTCGCCGAAGTAGCGCACCCGCTCCAGCAGATCCGCGCGGGGCCGCCCGGCATCCGCCACGACCCAGCCGGTGAGATCGGATCGGCGGCCGAACAGCACGAGGCTGTGCTCGGGTCGCGCGCGCCCGGGGACCAGGCCTCCGCTCACCCGCCACCCGCTCTGGGCACCGCTCCTCGATGCGGCCGACGGCGCGCGCAGGCCGGTGCCGCCAGCGGCTCGCAGACGCGCTGCCTCGGCCTGGCACGCCCGATAGGAGTCGAGCCCGCCGACCAGGGTCTCGCGCGGCAGGCGGGGTCGAGCGAAGGCCTCCGCCTCGGGAACCTCGACAGCCCAGATCGTGCGCTCGATGCCCGCCAGATCAGCTTCATCCCGGATCTCCTCGTGCCGAAGGAACTCCGCCCAGGCCGCATCCGGCGTCTCGGCGAGGTAATGCGCGGGCCCCGCACCATCCGCGTGCCAGCGGCCGGCCGGCTGGCTCGAGTCTTCCCACAGGAACGGCACCGAGGCATCGGCGTGGCGAAAGGCGATCACGTCGCCGGCGACCCGAGCAGCGAGCGCGCGAGCGCCTGCACGCGCCTGGGGCGGGGATCGTCCGGATCCCACGCGCCGGAGAGGAGCTCCTGCGGGGCCTGGCCGTCGAGCTGGGTGCGCGGCCGCTCGAACCAGCGTCTCACCCCCATTGCGTTGTAGCCGCCGCGCAGGTGGCTGACCACGATCGCGAGCGAATGTGCGCGCTGTGCGATCTCGTCCGGCACCGTCCGCGTGCCCGCGAGGTAGCGGCGCAGCGACGGCCCGGAGGTGCCGACCAGCCCCGCGAGGCGGTCGCGGCCCAGGATGTCGCCCAGCGAGCGCAGCTCGGAACGCGGCAGCGGCGACTCCTTCATCGCCTCCAGCAGTCCGTCAAGGGCGTGGCGGATGTCGGTCATCGACAGATGAGCA
>JBDUDC010000221.1:0-2630 GCA_040003165.1 Chloroflexota bacterium | reverse complement strand
TTCCACTCGCGCCGGACCGGGAGGTCCGCTTCCGAAAGATCGGAACGCGGCGAGCCCAGGCGATCAGCAAGGTGGTGATGGCGCTCGCCTGGCGCCCCGCCGCCGGCGGACGCTGGGCGGAGGTCCGGTTGGCGCTCGGCTCCATCGCGGCCACTCCGGTGCGCGTGCCGCACACCGAGGCGGTGCTCGAGGGCGCCGCCCCGGACCAGGAAACAGCCGATCGCGCCGCCGAGACGCTGGCCGGCGAGATTCACCCGATCGACGACGTGCGCTCGACCGCCGACTACCGGCGCGCGGTCGCGTCGCGCGTCCTGCATCGGCTAATTCGAGAGGAGGGCCAGTGGTGATCAGCGCCGCGGGGATGCAGACGAATGCGATCGTGATCCACGTTCGCTCCGATGAGGCGGAGGCGTTCGAGGCACTCTTTGCTGCCGAGGAGCTGCCGATCTGGGACGAGCTCCACGCCAACGGGACGCTCATCTCCGCTTCGCTGACCCGAGTGCAGTACGGCAGCGAGGAGACTGAAGGCGTGCAGGACTACGTGATCCTGGCCGTCTTCCAGGGAATGGCGGGTCATACCAGCCACGACCAGGACGCTCGCTTCAACGCCTTTCTGCCGAAGGCGAAGCGGATGCAGACCTCCGGCCCATACGTCTGGGGCGGCCAGACGATCCACGCGCGTCCCGCTCAGGTGGTCGCGGAGCAGCCGATATGAGCATCGTGCCCGATGGACCATTCGAGCCGATGGTGGGTGATCCTGACGATCATCGGCCGGAGTCACGCTGGCGATTGGTCGTCGACCCGGGGGACGAACGAGGCCGGGTCGACAGCCTTGCGTTGATCATCGAGGAGATTGCGGTTGGCGATCGGATACCGCTGCACACGCACGACGTCGACGAGGCAATCACGATCCTGCAGGGCGATGCGGAGACCCGCCTTGGTGATGAGCGGCGAAGGGTCGGCTCGGGTGCGATCATCTTCATTCCGGCTGGGACGCCACATGGCACCGCCAACGCGGGGGCGCAGCCGTTGCACATTCATGCGGTCTTTCCGACTCTCGAGATCGAGATCGACACCCTCGAGCGCAACCCGGCGCCCGGCACCGAGGGCGATCCACCCCGCCGAACTCGCTACGACCTCAGGACCGGCGACTTCGAGATGCTCGAATGACCGATACCGTCGCCGGCGTCGAGCTGACCGCTCCCCCGCCACCCCACGCCGAGGAGATCCTGACCGCCGATGCGCTGCGCTTCGCGGCTGACCTGCACCGCCACTTCGACCCCGAGCGACACCGCCTGCTGGGTGATCGGCGCGACCGCCAGGCACGGATCGACGCAGGCGAGATGCCGGACTTCATCCCGAACCCGATCGAGAGCGACGACCCCGACTGGCGTGTCGCCGCCGCGCCGCCGGACTTCGACGATCGGCGCGTCGAGATCACCGGCCCGGCCGAGCCGAAGATGATGATCAACGCGCTGAATTCGGGCGCATCGGTCTTCATGGCCGACTTCGAGGACGCCCTCTCACCGACCTGGGAGAACGTTGTCGCCGGACAGTGGGCGGTCCGCGAGGCGGTGCGCCGCCGGCTCGAATTCAGCCAAGCCGACGGGAAGAGGTACACGCTCGACGCGCAGATCGCCACCCTCTGCATCCGCCCGCGCGGCTGGCACCTCGACGAGGCGCACGTCCGCGTCGACGGCCAGCCGATCAGCGCCAGCCTCTTCGACTTCGGGCTCTGGTTCTTCCACAACGCGCGCGAGCTGCTTGATCGCGGAAGCGGCCCGTACCTGTATCTGCCCAAGCTCGAGAGCCACCTCGAGGCGAACCTGTGGAACGAGGTCTTCGTGGCGGCCCAGAGTGCGCTGGATGTTCCGCGTGGCTCGATCCGGGCGACTGTCCTGATCGAGACGATCATGGCCGCGTTCGAGATGGACGAGATCCTCTTCGAGCTGCGCGAGCACGCTGCCGGGCTGAATGCCGGGCGCTGGGACTACATCTTCAGCCTGATCAAGAAATTCCGGACCCGACCGGACCTGGTGCTGCCCGATCGCGCCTCGGTGACCATGACCGTCCCCTTCATGCGCGCGTACACGGAGCTCCTGGTACGGACCTGCCACCGGCGTGGCGCCCACGCTATCGGCGGCATGGCGGCGTTCATTCCCTCCCGTCGTGACGCCGAGGTCAACGAACGCGCCATGACCAAGGTCCGCGAGGACAAGGAGCGCGAGTCGGGCGATGGCTTCGACGGCACCTGGGTCGCACACCCGGACCTCGTGCCCCTCGCCCGCGAGGTCTTCGACGGCATCCTGGGCGAATGGCCGAACCAGAAGGACCGGCTGCGCGATGAGGTTCGGGTCACCGCCCGCGACCTGACCGGCGTCCGCATTCCGGGCGGCAGGGTGACCGAAGCCGGCGTCCGGGCCAACGTCTCGGTCGGCCTCGCCTACCTGGCGTCCTGGCTCGCCGGCAACGGTGCGGCTGCCATCAACAACCTGATGGAGGATGCGGCGACAGCCGAGATCAGCCGCTCGCAGCTTTGGCAGTGGCGGACCCATGCCGTTCCGCTCGACGACGGCAGGCCGATGACCGCCGAGCGCTACGCCGCCATCCGCGACGGGGAGCTTGCCAAG
>JBDUDC010000220.1:0-2633 GCA_040003165.1 Chloroflexota bacterium | reverse complement strand
AAGGGCTATCCGACCAGGGCGCATCGGCTCATTGCCGTGGCCCCCGCCACGTCGACTCTGCCGCGGCGTCTGTCAGCACCGATGGTGGGCCGGAGCCAGGAGCTGGGGCAGCTGACGAATGCGCTCGAGCTGGTGGTGACGCAGCCGCGCACACACCTCTTCTCGATCATCGGTGGCGCAGGCGTTGGGAAGTCGCGCCTCATCCGCGAGTTCCTCGCCAGCCTCGACGGCCGGGCACGCGTGCTCCGCGGCCGATGCCTGCCGTACGGCGCCGGGATCACCTACTGGCCGATCCTGGAGATTGCGCAGTCCGCGGCTAGCATCGGCGCGGATGATTCACCCGACGAAGCACGACGCAAGCTGGCGTCACTGGTTACCGATGCCGCCGAAGCCACCCGTGTCGGCGACAGTCTCTCGGTCGCGATCGGCCTTTCGCGTGACGCCATTCCGACCGCCGAAATCGCCTGGGCGGTCCGCAAGATGCTCGAGCTTCTCGCCAGCCGGGAACCGCTGGTCGTGGTGCTCGACGACCTTCAATGGGCCGAGCCCGCTTTGCTGGACCTCGTGGAGGAGACGGCGCGTTGGGCCCGCGATTCGCACCTCCTGCTCGTCTGCATGGCCCGCCCCGACCTGCTCGATCGACGCCCCGGTTGGGGGGGCGGAATGCTCAACGCAACCACGCTGGCGCTCGAGCCGCTCTCCGCGACGGAGGCCGACCGGCTCATCGACGAGCTGATCGGCGGCCCTGCGATATCGGGCGCAGTCGCGGAGCGGATCGTTGAAGCGGCCGAGGGGAACCCGCTCTACGTCGAGGAGATGATCGGCATGCTGATCGACCGCGGTGTGCTAACGGCGGCCGACGGCGGCTGGCTGGTGACCGGCGACGCGTCGGGCGTGCAGGTGCCGCCAACAATCCACGCGCTGCTCGGCGCCCGGCTGGACGCCCTGCCGGCGGCCGAGCGGACGCTCGCCCAGCGCGGAGCGATCATCGGTCGCGTGTTCGAGCAGGTGGCGGTTCACGAGCTCTCCCCGGAGCCGGATCGTCAGACGGTGGCGGACAATTTGCGCGAGCTGACGCGGCACGAGGTCATCAGTGCATACGGCGCCGATGACGTCTTTCGGTTCCGCCACCTCCTGATCCGCGATGCCGCTTACGCCGCGTTGCCCAAGGAGGAGCGCGCGAGCCTCCATGAACGGTACGCGACCTGGCTGGAGGCTACCGCCGGCGACCGCGTGGCCGAGTACGAGGAGGTGCTCGGTTATCACCTCGAGCAGGCTCACGACTACCGACGCGAGCTGGGCCAACACGGTCGCCCGGTGGACGATCTCGCGAAACGCGCCGGACGGTGGCTGGGTTCGGCAGGGCAACGCGCCATCGATCGCCGGGACCTCAAGGCCGCCAGAGGGATCTTGCTACGCGCGTCACGGATCGCACCGCCAGGCGACCCCAACCATTGGACCGTGACCGTCGCGCTCGCCAACGTGTTCCAGGACACGGAAGGCGCGGACCAGTCGGCGCCGCTCTACGCGGCCATTCTTGCCGCCGCGCGCGATCCAGCAATCCCGGTTCCGCCCGAAGTCGCCGCGGAGGCGCGGTACGAGGCCGCATGGCTATCGGGGGAGCGCAACGAACTCACCGGAGCTGAGGTCCGGAAGGCGATCGGCGCTGAGCTGCGCGGGCTCGTCCGCGGAGGCCAGTTTCGTCTCGCCGTAGCGGCATGGCGACGCATTGGCGAGCTGTACAAGAACGACGTCGATCTCCAGCGCGCCGAACGCGCCGCGCGACGCGCGGCCAAGCTCTCCGCGTGGGCCGGCGACCGGAACGCCGAGGCGCAGCTGCTTCTTGACCTCATCAACCTCGGGATTCGGAGCGCGATGCCGGTTAACGAGGCGATTGGTCTCGTGGATCGCCTTCTGGCAATCGATGGCCTCGACCACGGCATGCGCGTGAGAGGGTCGGAGCACCTGGCATTTCTTCTGGCTCTGGGGGGCCGGTTCGATGAAGCCAGGACGCAATTCGTCGAGACGAGAGCCGCGCTGACGGAGCTGGGCGACGTCGACGCGCTGGCCGACGTCACGCTGACGCAGGCGCGGACCGAAGAGGAAGCGGGCGACTACGCCGCGGCTGAGGCCTTTTACCGGGCAGCCATGAAGGTCGGCGATCAGGGCGGCTGGACCGGCTGGACGGCGGGAGCGGCTGGGCGGCTCGCCCACGTGCTGATTGCGTTGGGTCGTGACGAAGGGGCGGAGATCCTTGCCGCCAGGGCAATCGCCGAGGACCTCACGCCGTGGGGAGCGCAGTTCGGCGGCACCGCGCAGGCCCGGATCCTTGCCCGGCGCGGCTACCTGCCGGAAGCAATTCGTCTGGCGCGTCAGACGCTGGCGGGCTCCAGCGCAGCCGGTTTCGAGTCCTATCCGATCATCTTCGGACAGGCGGTCGAAACCCTCGCCGCCGTCCTCGCCGCGGACGTCCAGCTGGACGAGGCCCGCGGCACGTTGCGAGATCTCCTCGTCGCGTACCGGGCGAAGGGGTATGTCCCGGGCGTGGGCCGTGTCGAACAGGAGCTCGCCAGATTGGGAGACCTTCCGGTCTGACCGATGAGTCTCGACGCCTCAATCGGTCTTGAAACCAT
>JBDUDC010000219.1:0-2638 GCA_040003165.1 Chloroflexota bacterium | reverse complement strand
TTCGACCGTCCTTCGGCACGCACGGCCGGGGCGGCGGCGTTGCCAGGCCGGAGTATCGTGACGGCGCGATCCCGGGGCCGACGCATCGGTCCGGCGAGGAGGCGAAATGAGCGAGGCGGTCACCCCGCGCGTCGCGGCCTGGCTGCAGCGCGCGCTCGACGACCCAGAGGGGTTCTGGCGCGAGGCGGCCGACGCGATCGGGTGGTTCGAGAAGCCAAATCGCATCTTCGAGCAGCCGGACCCGCCGTCCTTCCGCTGGTTCGGCGGGGGTACCACGAACATCGCCTACAACGCGCTCGACGCCCACGTGGCGGCCGGACGTGGCGACCGGACGGCGCTCATCGCCGTCGACGAGCGTGGCGGGCGACGAACGCGCACCTACGCCGAGCTCCTGGTCGAGGTCGAGCGGATCGCCGCCGCCCTGCGCGGCGTGGGGATCGGCCGCGGCGATCGCGTGACCATCTACATGCCCACCTGCCTCGAGTCGATCGCCGCCATGCTGGCCGCGATGCGCATCGGTGCCGTCCATCTCGTCGTGTTCGCCGGCTTCGGGGCCGGCGCGCTCGGCGACCGCATCCGCGCCTCGGGTTCGCGCCTCGTGCTGACCGCCGACCTGACCTTCCGCAAGGGGAAGGATGTCGAGCTCAAGCCGATCGTCGACGCCGCGCTTGCCGGTAAGCACCCGGTCGAGCGGGTCGTGGTGCTCGAGCGCCGTCCCGGCACCGCCACCCTGACCGACCGCGACATCACCTGGGAGGCGTTCCTCGCCGCCGGCGAGGAACACGGCGACGGGCACGAGGAGATGGAGGCCGGCGACCCGGCCTTCATCCTGGCCACCTCGGGCACGACCGCCCGTCCCAAGCTGGCGGTCCACGGACATGGCGGCTACCAGGTCCACATCGTCAGCATGGCCCGCTGGCTCTTCGGGATGACCCCCGACGACGTGTGGTGGTGCATCTCCGACATCGGGTGGATCGTGGGGCACGCCTACATGATCCACGCGCCGCTCATCATCGGCTGCACGACCATCGCCTACGAAGGCGCCCTCGACCATCCCGAGACCGATGCCGCCTGGCAGCGGATGGCCGAGGAGAGGGTCACCGGCGTCTTCAGCTCCCCCACCGCCATCCGCGCCCTCATGCGCTACGGCGACGAGGGGCCGGCGCGCCACGACCTGTCGCGCGTCGAGCGGGTGGTGAGCGCCGGCGAGGTGCTCAACCCACCCGCCTGGGAGTGGCTCACCAACGTCTTCGACGGCCGCGTGCCGGTGATCGACCACATGTGGCAAACCGAGACCGGCGGGCCGATCTTCGGAAACCCGTACGGGGTCGAGCTGCTCGCCGTCAAGCCTGGCTCAGCTGGGATCCCGATGCCCGGGATCGAGGCGCAGGTGGTGACTCCGGAGGGCGACCCGGTCCCGGCTGGCGAGAAGGGGCTCATGGTCCTCCGGCGGCCGTTCCCCGGCCTGATCACCACCCTGTGGGGGGAGCCGGAGCGCTACGTGACCGACTACTGGCGGCGCATCCCCGGGCAGGAGGTCTACTACGTCGGCGACGCGGCGCACGTCGACGAGGACGGCTATGTCTGGTTCGCCGGTCGCGCCGACGAGATCATCAACATCGCCGCGCATCGCCTCGGCACGATCGAGGTCGAGACCGCCTTCCTGCGTCACCCAGCCGTCGCCGAGGCGGGCGTGACCGGCCGCCCCGACGACCTGCGCGGTGAAGTGATCGCCGCGTTCGTCGTGCTCAAGGCGGGCCACGACGGGTCCGAGGAGCTGCGGGCCGACCTGCTCAGGACGCTCCGCCACGAGCTGGGCCCGATCGCGGTGGTCGGCGAGCTGACCTTCGTCGACACGCTCCCCAAGACGCGCTCCGGCAAGATCATGCGGCGCGTCCTCAAGGCGGCGGTCCTGCAGCGCGATCCGGGCGACATCACCACCATCGAGGACGAGGGGTCGGTCGAGGAGGCGCGCGCGGCGGTCGCCGAGCTCCGCGCCGCACTCGACGGCGGGTGACGCACCGGCCGGTCGTCTTCGACGCCTACGGGACCCTCTTCGATCCGGACGCGCTGACCGATCGGCTCGAAGCCGCCTTCCCCGGCCGCGGAGCTGCCGTTTCGGCCACGTGGCGCACGACTCAGCTGCGCTCGACGTGGCTGACCAGCCTGATGGACCGATGGATCCCGTTCGACCGGCTCACCGCCGACGCGCTGCGCGACGCCTGCGCCGCGCACGGCCTGGCGGCCGGCGACGCCCTCGTCGACGAGCTGCTCGATGCCTACTGTCAACTGCCCGCGTATCCCGACGCGGCTGCCGCGCTCAAGGCCCTGCACGAGCCACGCGTGATCCTCTCCAACGGGACCGATGCGATGCTGCGTCGCGCCGTCCTCGCCGCCGGTCTCGAGGACCGCGTCGACGCGATCCTGAGCAGCGACGCGGTCCGCGTCTACAAGCCCTCGCCCCGCATCTACGCTCTGGCAACGGCGCACCTCGGCGTCGAGCCGCCGGCGGTCACCTTCGTGAGCGGCAACGGCTGGGACTGCGCCGGCGCGGCGGCGTTCGGCTTCGACGTGGTCCGCGTGACGCGCTCGCCCGAGCCGGACGAGATGCTCGGTGCGCCGCCGCCGCGACGGATCG
>JBDUDC010000218.1:0-2643 GCA_040003165.1 Chloroflexota bacterium | reverse complement strand
ACCAGGGCCCCCGCCTTGGCCGGGGCGGTCAGCGGACGTCTCCTTCCCAGGCCTGGCGCTGCGGACCTCGATCCACGTAGGTCCGCCATTCGCCGCGCCGCTGCTTGACCAGCTCGTGCAGCTTCATCATCCCGTAGATGAGGCCCTCGGGACGCGGCGGGCAGCCCGGCACGTAGACATCGACCGGCATCACCCGGTCGACTCCCTGGACGACGCTGTAGCTGCGCTTGAAGCGTCCCCCCGACGTCGTGCAGGTGCCCATCGCGACGCACCACTTGGGCTCCGGCATCTGCTCCCAGAGCCGGACCAGTGGGCCCGCCATCTTGGTGGTCAGCGTCCCCGCCACGATCAGGACGTCCGCCTGTCGCGGGCTGGCGCGGAAGGGGAAGCTGCCGAAGCGGTCAATGTCATTGACGCTGGTGGCGGTCGACATCATCTCGATTGCGCAGCAGCTCAGACCGGAGAGCAGGGGCCAGAGCGAGTTCGCGCGGATCAGGTCGAGGATGTAATCGGCCCTGGTGGGGATCACCTCGAGCAGGCCGTGGAACCCGCCCCGCGGGTGCTCCTCCATCCCGAACGGCTGGAGGAAGGCGTCGTCACCAGCCTGGTCGGGGATGATGATCGGAGCGGGCTCGTCGGGTCGGGTCTCTATTGCCATTTCAGGTCGCCCTTCTTCCACGCGTACAGCTCGCCGAACATCAGGATCGCAAGAAAGACGCCGATCAGCACGATCCCCGAGCCGCTGAGCTGCCGTACGGCCACGGCCCAGAGGTAGACGAAGATGATCTCGACGTCGAACGCGACGAAGAGGAGCGCATAGAGGTAGAAGGCCAGCCCGAAGCGGCTCCAGGTATCGCCGATCGTGTCGATCCCCGACTCATACGGGAGCCCCTTCTGGGGTCGCTGCCGGCGGTGGGTGATCAACCACGAAAAGAGGATCGTGCCGTAGACGAAGATCGTCGCGGCAAATCCGAAGCCGATGACGTAGATCAGGCCGGTCTGGTCCATCTGTGCTCGCGCCTGTGCTCGCCCGGCGAGGAGGTCGCCGTCGCCGGTCCATTCCGTTCAGCTTTCGAGGAGCAGGCACGCGTCGTGCCGCTCGATTCACAGTCTAGCAGGGCACCTCGGCCGCGGTGGTCGGGAGCTAATGGCCCTGCCAGGCGGCTTCGACAAGGAGCCGAAGGCCGTCGCTGACGAGTGCATGGCCGCCCATCAGCCAGGGGACCGGCGCGCCCGCCGCCGCCTCGACCAGCTCCCGCAGCCAGGCGGTCGCGATCCGCGGCGCGTCGCCGAAATCGGCCGCGAAGCGATCCTCCTCCGGAGGCCACGAGCTCGCATCCGCCGATCCGCCTCGCGCCGCCATCAGGACCCGGCTGTCGAGGATGACCGCGTCGCCCAGGCGGCTGAGCTCACCGACCAGCTCGCCGGGAGAGGAGCGCTCCATCAGGGCCGCCAGGATCGATCGCGGCCGCGCGGACCGGGCCGAGCGCATCCCGCGCTCCTCGATGAAGCAACGCACCCGGCACGCGGTCTCGCGCTCGAGGTACTGCCACGCATCGGCCGGCACGCGTCCGGAGACGACCAGCTCGGCGTTCCGGTCGCGCATGACGGCGCCGATCTCGGCGAGCCGCGGGATCTCGAGCCCGCGGCCGCCTGGAAGCAGCGCCATCTCCAGGAAGCGCGCCACCCCCGGATCAAGGCTGCGCGCTGTGGGAAGCCGCGTGGCGAGGCGCAGCAGCGCCAGGTCGAGCGGGGTATCGACGTCGAAGCGCGTGAATGGCGCGGACGACAGGTCGCGCACGCTGAAGCCGGCCGACTCGAGGCAGCGCGCCGCCGCGTTGTCGGTGGCGCAGCCCTGAAGAGAGCTCAGCGCACGATCGAGATCGCCGGCCACCACGAAGGCGTCGGCACTGAATCGATTGTTGGCGACCACCTCGCCGGCGAGGGGCGACAGGAGGTCGTCGAGGTCGGCGTCGGCGAGCAGCGCGAGCGAGCCTGCTCCGGCATATCCGATCGCGTCGATCGATCCGTTCGCATCGAGGGCCGCCCGCGCGCCGGCGACGAACCACGCACCCCAGTGGAACTCCTCGATCCGTTCGGTGCGGAGGGGAGCGACTGCCGCTCCGAGGCTGCCCAGCCGCTGTGAGAGTTCGGCGGCCAGCAGCTGCTGGCCCGCGGCCGCGACGGCGGCGTATGAGCCGAATCGCGGATCCCCAAGCGGCGCGGCCACCAGCACGAGCGGCGCCGGGCGCTCAGCCATGGCCCGCGCTGATGGCGATCTGGTGGAGCTGCTCGAGATGCATCAGGTCGTGGACGCCCGCCCACAGGAGCCACTCCCCGCAGCGCAGCCGTCCGATGAGGGGGTGGTCGAGTGGGCAGCGATCGGTCTCGTGGCCGGAGATCTGCCGCGCCGAGAGCGCCATCGAGTGGCGGCTCTTGTCGAGCAGGATCAGCAGCTGCTCGACCGATGCGTCGGCGCGACCGGGGATGCCCGGCTGCACAACAGGCGGCTCGGCCGGCCATTCCCCGGAGGCGGACATCGCGGCGGCGCGTGGCAGCCACCGGCGCGCGGCGGTGGCGTGGGCGAACGTCTCGGCCACGTTCCAGTCTGCCTCGCCGCCCGGCATCCGCAGCGCGGCATCG
>JBDUDC010000061.1:0-8879 GCA_040003165.1 Chloroflexota bacterium | reverse complement strand
GCGCCGCCCGCAGGCCGATGGCCTCGTGATCGCGGTCTCGCACGAGGGCGGGACCCCGGCAACCATCGAGGCGATGCGCTCCGCGAGCGACGCCGGCGCTCGCACCGCGCTCGTCACCGTCAGCCGACGCGGACCCGCGGCCGCCGAGGCGGAAATCGTGGTCGAGACCGACGAGCAGGATCGCTCGTGGTGCCACACCCTGGGCTACCTGTCGCCGTTGGTCGCATTCGGCGCCCTGGCCGCCGCGGTGCTGGACGCGTCACTGGATGCAGTGGCGCTGCGTGCTCTGCTCGACGCAGCCGACCAGGCGCAGGTCGCGGACGAGGTTGCCGGGCAGCTGCTGCTGTGCGACCGGATGATGATCACGGGCTTCGGCATCGACTACGTGACGGCGAGTGAGCTCGCTCTCAAGCTCGAGGAGGGCGCGCACATTCCAGCGGTCGCCCACCGGCTCGAGACGGTGCGACATGGTCACCTCGCGGCCGCGGACCAGCGAACCGGCCTCCTGCTCGTCTGGTCCGACGCCGAGGAGCTGGCACCCGCGATCGTAGACCGCCAGCTCGGCCTGCTCGAGGCGGCTGCCGCGCTCGGGATGCCGGCCGCCGCGATCCTGGACGTCGCGAACGGCCCGCACGTACCGTCGCCTCTCACGCCGGCCGGCAGGCTGAGCATTCCGAGCACGCGCCGGATGCCGCGGGTCTCCGAGGCGCTGCTGGGCGCCGCCATTCCGCTCCAGCTGCTCACCGAGCGACTGGCACGCGCTCGCGGCGTGAACCCCGACACCCTCGGCCGCGAGGACCCGCGCCAGGTCGCCGCCGCAGCCGCACGCTGAGGCTCGGCCAAGCGTAGCCGCGCGAGCGCGCCGCGTATGATCGGTCGGTGCCCAGCCTGATCGAATGCGTCCCCAACTTCAGCGAGGGCCGCCGGCCGGAGGTCCTCGATGAGATCTGCCGCGCGATCAGCCAGATCGACGGGGTCACCCTCCTCGACCGGTCGCGTGACGAGACGCACAACCGCAGCGTGGTCACCTTTGCGGGGAGCGCCGAGCAGGTGGTTCGTGCCGCGACCGCGGCCGTTGGCCGCGCCCTGGAGCTGATCGACATGGAGCAGCACGTCGGCGCGCACCCGCGCATCGGGGCGGTCGACGTGATCCCGTTCGTGCCCCTCGGCACGACCCGGCTCGAAGAGTGCATCGACCTTGCGCGGCGCTTCGGCGAGCAGATCGCGCAGCGCTTCGAGATCCCTGTCTACCTGTATGGGGAGGCCGCTCTCCGGCCCGAGCGTCACCGCCTGGCCGACGTCCGGCGCGGGGAGTACGAGACCCTGCGCGAGGAGCTCGGCATCAACCCCGCGCGCGATCCGGACTTCGGGCCGAGCCGGCTGCATCCTCGCGGCGGCGCGGTTGCGGTCGGCGCTCGCAAGCCGCTGATCGCCTTCAACGCCAACCTGGCCACGGACGACCTTGCCCTCGCCAAAAAGATCGCGTACGCGATTCGCGAATCGTCCGGCGGCCTGCCCGCCGTGCAAGCCATGGCCGTGCTCCTCGACGAGCCCCGCCTCGCACAGGTGAGCATGAACCTCGTCGACTGGCAGCGGACCGGGATCGTGACGGTGGTCCGCGAGATCCGTCGCATGGCCCGCGAGGCGGGCAGCGATATTGATCATTGCGAGCTGATCGGGCTGGCACCCACCGGTGCGCTGCTCGACGTCGCAGCCGATGCGCTCGGCCTGCGCGACTTCACCGCCGACCAGGCGCTCGAGCTCCGCCTCGCCCGGGATCGCTGAATGGTGCTTGGGAGCACCGGCCGGGTCAGGATTGGCCCTCCGCTTGCATTTGTCGGCGGGCGATTGGGAGATCTCATGAGGGATCTCGGGGAGGGCGCCGAAGGGCGTCGGGAGTACTACGTCAGATGCAGTCGGGCAGCAGCCTTCGACCTCGCCGTCGCGCCATCGCGCCGATCGTGGTCTGGCTCGTCGCCGTGGTGATCGTCGCCGCCACCAGCCAGGTGCGCGCCGGCGACATTCAGGCGAGCGCCGAGGCGCCGGCCCGAGCCGCCCAGGCCGTCTCGACCAGCGTGGCCCGTCCGGATACACAAGAGTCGCCGGCGCTCACGATCGCCCTCGTGGGGGCCCTCGCTGCCGCCGGTATGACGGTCGCCACCCTGCGGCGCGGGCTTGGGCCGATCAGGGCTCGTCGCCTGGTGCCGGTCGCACAGAGGATCGTCGTCCGCCGCTCATAGCCGGTCGTGGAGCGCTAGACTCCACGGCCCATGACGACGATCCGCACCGAGCTGCGCGACGCTGTGGCGGCTGCGCGAGATCGGGCGGTGGCGGCCGGTGAGCTGGCCCTATACGATGCCGCCGCTCCTCCCGTGGTCATCGCGGAGCCGGCACGTCCCGAGCACGGCGATTACGCAACCAACGTGGCCATGCAGCTCGCGCCGATCGTCCGCGGCGCGCCGATGCAGATCGCCGAGACTCTGAAGGCCCACCTCGAGCTCCCATCCAGCGTCGCTGAGGCTGTCGTCGAGCGCCCCGGCTTTCTCAACTTCCGACTCGACGCCGCGTGGGTCGCGTCGCAGGTGGCTGCCATCCGCCAGGCGGGCGCGCGCTTCGGGCGCACGGAGACCGGTCACAGGCAGCGGATCAATGTGGAATACATCAGCGCCAACCCGACGGGGCCGCTGCACATTGGCAACGCGCGCGGCGGCTTCATCGGCGACGTGCTCGCATCGGTTCTGGAAGCGACCGGCTGCCGGGTGACGCGCGAGTACTACGTCAACGAC
The DNA here is from genome assembly GCA_040003165.1 of Chloroflexota bacterium. Taxonomy (GTDB): domain Bacteria; phylum Chloroflexota; class Limnocylindria; order QHBO01; family QHBO01; genus JALYSK01. The sequence continues at coordinate 6,093 of JBDUDC010000061.1, read as the reverse complement.
TTTGGCAGCCAGGTCCGCGATTTCGGCGAATCGGTCTACCTGGCTCGCACCGGGCAGTCGGGCGAGGCCGGGTACAAGGGCGAGTACATCGAGCGCATCGCCGCCCAGGTTCCCGGCGAGATCGTGGGCGCGGTCAACCCGCTGCCTGGCATTGGAGCCTGGGCCTGGAACCGGGTCTTCGAGGACATCAAGGCCACGCTTGCACGCCTCGGCATGCGGTTCGACGTCTACAAGAGCGAGCGCCAGCTGCATGACGCGGGTGAGGTGGCCGAGGGCATCGAGCGGCTACGAGCCGCGGGGCATGTCTACGACGCGGACGACGCAGTCTGGTTCCGAGCCACCGACTTCGGCGACGACAAGGATCGCGTGCTGATCCGCTCCAACGGGGCCCCGACCTACTTCGCGGCCGATGTCGCCTACCTGCTCGACAAGTTCGATCGGGGCTTCGACCACCTCATCTACATCCTCGGTCCCGACCACCACGGCGACATGGCTCGGCTGAAGGGAGCGACCGCCGCGCTCGACTATGACCCCGACAGGATGGAGATCATCATCTACCAGCACGTGCGCCTGGCCGGCGGCGCAAAGATGAGCAAGCGGGCGGGGACCTTCGTGACCCTCGACGAGCTGGTCGCCGAGGTGGGGCCCGACGCGACGCGCTTCTTCTTCGTCATGCGCTCCGCGAGCCAGCATCTCGACTTCGACCTCGAGCTCGCGAAGAGCCAGTCGAGCGAGAACCCGGTCTACTACGTCCAGTACGCCCACGCCCGATGCTGCTCCATCCTGCGCCTGGCGTCCGAGCGCGGGGTCACAGCCTCCGAGGCCGATGCCGCCGACCTGCTGCACCATCCCGCGGAGCAGGCCCTCCTTCGACGGCTCATCGCCCTTCCCGACGTGATCGCCGAGGCCGCCGATCGTCGCGCCACGCACGAGCTGCCGCGATACACGATGGAGGTCGCCTCGCTGTTCAGCCAGTTCTACCGCGACTGCCACGTGCTTTCCGAGGAGCCGGCCGAGGCCGCGCTCTCGAGCGCGCGGCTGGCGCTGGTCGACGCCACGCGCCAGGTGCTTGCCAACGCCCTCGGGCTGCTGGGCATCTCCGCACCCGAGGCGATGTAGCGGGTCTTAGCGCGCGGCGGCGAGCGTCGTCTCGAGCGCGGCTTTGGACGAGGCGTGGACGATCAGCTGCTGGGTCGCCGAGATCGAGACCAGCCGGGCCGGGAAGGGCAGCGCGGCAATGACCTTCGCGTAGGCAGCCGCAAACTCGTTGGCGTCCGCCGGCGTGTCCCATGCCAGGCGCCACTCGAGGCTGAACGCGCCGTCGGGGCCGCGATAGACGGCCACCCGGTCCCCACCCCAGCCCGCCGCGGCCCGCGTCGCATCGGCCTTCCCCACGCCGAAGAACTCGAGCATCGCGCCGATAGTGGCCTCGCCCTGCGGAGACGATGCGACGCGCTTCCAGCCCGCGCCCAGGGCGGGCGCGAGGTCCGCGACTGACACCGCGACCGGCTTCTCGCGCGCGATCCACTTGTCGTAGTGGATTACCTGCTCGGTCGAGGCGGGCGGATCGCTGAACGCGGCGTCAACCGCCTGAAAGCCGCCGGCCTGGTAGATCTGGCTCACCCACTGGAACCCGGTGGTGTAAGGGAACTGCAGCAGGTTGACCATCCACAACGGCGTGTTACCGGTGTCCGGCGCGGGCCCGTTCCCGATCTGGGCGAGCTCCTTTGGATCGAGGTTGCCCGCCAGCGCCCAGAGGAACATCGTCTCGGTCGCGTCGCCTTCGATCAGCGAGGTGCGCGCCATCGAACGATCGTCCTCGCCGACGGTATCGGCCTTGAGCGTCTTGAGCTTGAACCTAGCGTCCTGCAGGGCATGGGTGTACTCGTGCGCGTAGGTGATCTTGGCCTCCGCCGAGAGGCCGCTCTCGCTGACCACCACCATCCGCCGCTTGCGATCGTCGTAGAAGCCGAGCACCTGGTCGCCCAGCAGGCGGAGCTGGAGCTGGGCCACGTCCTCGTCCGGCTTGAGGAGCCCGAGCGCGTGAAGGGTGAGGTTGTCCGCGTCGCGCTGCGCCTTGGGGTACTCCGCGTCGAAGAGGGAGCGGAGCTCGACCGCCAGCTGCGCTCGATCGATGATCTGCGGCGGGCCGATCTGCGCAGCCGGCAGCCCGCGGATCTGCTGGACCTGGCTCTCGATCGCGGCGAAGGCAGCCGCCTCTTGCTGGGTCGAGACCGGCGACGGCTGACCGCTGGCCGTTGGGCTCTCCCCCGCCGTCGCGGCGACGGTGGGCCGCGGACTGGCCGACGGGGCGCGGCTCGGCCCGAGGGCGACCGGCGCGCCGATCGCGCGGAGCCCGAGCACCAGCACGATGAGCAGCGCGAGCAGAGCGGCCGCGGCGCCGGCGAGCCGCTGGATGGGAGTCATTGGCGAGCCATTCTCGCGCATGACGAGCCGGCGGCGAACAAGGTTCAGGATTCTTAAGACAGCGAAAGCCTTCGTTTCATATGGCCTGCTTAGCCTTCAGGCTGCGAGTTGGAAACCAACGGGTTTCCGCCTCCACCCTCCCTCCTTCGAGCGCCGGTGTCATTGGGCGGGCACCGGCGCTCGTGCTGTCCGGTACCATCGGCCGACCGATGGAGATCACCTGGTACGGGCGTGCCTGCTTCCGGCTGAAGGGCAAGGAGGCGACCGCCATCACCGATCCGTGCCCCCCTGCGACAGGCTTCGTCGCCGGCAAGCATGACGTGGATCTGCTGACCATCAGCCATGGGCACCCGGACCACAGCTACACGCGGTCGATCACGGCCGGCCTGACCCTGACCCGGCCGGGCGAGTACGAGTTCCACGACCTGCTGGTCACCGGCGTGCGCACCTATCACGACGGCTCCCGCGGCAGCGAGCGCGGCGAGAACATGATCTTCGCGGTCGAGGTCGACGGGGTGCATATCTGCCACCTCGGTGACCTGGGCCACCTCCTCACAGAGGAGCAGGTCGCCGAGCTCGGACCGATCGATGTCCTGCTGGTGCCGGTCGGCGGAACGACGACGGTGACGCCGGCCGAGGCGACCGAGGTCGTATCCCAGCTCAGTCCAAAGCTCGTGATCCCGATGCACTTCGCGCTCGATGGTGCGTCGACCGACCTCCTGGGTGCCGACACGTTCCTGCACGAGATGTCGGTCGAGCCGATCCGCCAGCCCAAGGCGATCGTGACGGCGTCATCGCTCCCCGACGAGACGCAGGTGGTGCTGCTCGAGGCGCGCGGCCGAACGGCCTGACCGTTTTTGCAGTGGCTCCGGATCCGTCCGGAGCTTTCCTTCTGCCGGAGTCCGGTGCGCATCGGCAACGGACGTTGTCCCTCAATCATCACCGAACCGTTCCGGACCGCCCTGCTCGTCCCAACCCAGGTAGTACCCAAGTACTGGACTAGGCCCATATACTCGGCCCGCGCCGGGCCTTCGGTCCGACGCCGAACTTATTCGGATCTCTTCCCGGATTCTCTGAAAGGACGGCTCTATCGTGGGTCAAATGGGGGCCAGACCGGCCACCTCTCCGATGCGCTCGTCAGCCCTCGCGCTGGCGATGCTCGCATCATTCGCTCTCCTCGCCTCGCTGGTCATCGGCGCGCAGGCGGTGCGGGCGACCGATACCGGCACCATCGCGATCTTCAAGGACATGTGCAACAACTTCGGCCAGCAGGACACCTGCAACGGCCGGGACTCCTCGCTCGACGGCTGGCATATCGACTACACGGTCCAGCCATCGAACGGCCAAGGCGGGTGGGACGCCTCGATCCAGACGATCACCGTGACTCTCGGCGAGAACGCCGGGGGCGGCGGTAACACTGGAGGCGGCAGCCAGGGCCGCGCCGAGGGCACACCTGTGGCACCGGAGACCTACCTCGTGTGCGAGGTCCCAGAGGCCTACAACGACGCGGCGCCGCCGGACACAGTGCCGCTCGACGCCCTTCCGCGACCGGAGTCGGGCAACGGCGGTTCAAGCGGCGGACCGCAGCTGCAGGTTGGCGACAACTGCATCCAGGTGACCACCACGACCGGCACCTCGGAGCTGAAGTTCCTCGACCAGCAGCTCCCAGTGGAGGGCACAGGCTCGCTCGTGATCCTCAAGACCGATGACGGCGATCCGGCACTCGGTCTTCCCGGTGCCGAGTTCACGCTCGCCGACAGCCAAGGCACGCCAGTGAACGGGACCTTCACGACGGGGGCCGACGGCACCTTCTGTGTCCAGGGCCTCGAGGTCGACGGCACCTACACCGTGACCGAGACGAAGGCCCCGGCCGGCTACGCGAAGCCGGACCCCGCTTCCCAGGAAGTTGTCGTCACCCAGCAGGGTGCGTGCGCGGATCGAGGGGGCGCCGAGGACACCGAGGATGCCTCCTTCATCGACACGCTGATTTCGGCGCCGCTGGTCCCGAACCTTGTGATCGACAAGGCAGCCAGCGTCGACCAGATCACCATCAGCGGAGCCGTGGGCTCGGAGACGGCCTCGCCGTCGTCCGTCACTTGGACGCTGACCTACACCCTGACCAACGGTCCGGTGGACAATGCGGTCATCACCGACGTGGTGCCGACCGGCTTCACCTTCGTGAGCGCCAGCAATGGCGGCACGCTGGGCGGTGATGGCAAAACGGTCACCTGGGACCTCGGGACGCTCAGCGCGAGTGGCTCGGTGACCCTCGTGACCAGCGTCGACGTGGCGACCATCTCCCGCTCGGCTCCGACCGTGAACACCGCGACCATCGACTCCGACCAGACCGAGCCTGACAACGGTCAGGACTCCGTGACCGTCAGGGTCAATGCGCCGCCGCTCGCGGGCAACCCGACGCCGACGCCTGCCGGACAGGTGCCGAACACGGCGATGGGACCGATCGGCAGCGCGCCGACCGTCCTGCTCGCCTTGGTGCTGCTCGGCTCACTGGGCGGGCTCGCCTGGACCAACCGTGCACGGACCAGCCGCCGCCGGCGCTGATCGGGCAATCGCAGAAAGGGCCCCGGGCAACAACCCGGGGCCTTTTTGTACCCCCCAGCGACCCGGTGCCGATGAATAGCGTTGACCGTGGACACCAAGAGCGGGCATCCGTACTGATCCGTTCATAACCGGACCTCCATAGACACCACCGGACCCGACACCCCGGGGTACTAGGCGACCCCCACGCGAGGTAGTACCGTCGGCGGACAAGTAGGAAGCGATCGAGACCACTGAACCCGGGAACTTGGTCGACAAATCCTATAGGAACCAACGGTCATCGACCGAACAACGGTCGCCATCAGGCGACCACCAGGGGAGGCCAAGAGGTCAAATGTCACACACAGGTATCAATCCACTCCGCACAGTTCCGGTACTTATCGCATTCCTTTTCAATCTGGTCGTGCCAGTCGTCTCCGTCGCCGTCCCAGCGGCTCCGTTGGCCCGGACAGAGACGGCACTGGCCGCGACAGACCCACTGCACGTGGGCCTCACTCTCGAGGGCTGTCGCAACCCGTCTGTCAACCTCGAGACAACTGGCTTCGTCTGCGCCGATGCCGACTACACCACCGGTAACCTCGGCAAGACCTGGAACGAGCTCGACCTCGTCCCACATCGCCTGACGACCGCGCTCGGCACGCAGGCGGACGCGACAACCACCTACACCCTCGGCATCACCGCCGACGGCATGGATGCTGGCCATCCCGGCTATGACGTCATGAGCTATCCGATCGTCAATGCGACGCTCTCGGATGCGAGCTGCGCCGTCGTTGCCGGTGCACAGCAGACCATCACTCCTGGCGTGGGCGGCACCGATTCCTCGATCGGTCGGCTCTTCACCATCACCCAGGACAAGGGCACGACCTGCGTCTTCGACTGGTACGAGCGACTCGCGCTCGGATCGCACCTCTTCCCGGGCTCGTCGCTGCACACGAACCGGACGAACCAGAACTTCAGCACCTCCGGCATCGGCGCGGCCGACGTTTCGATTCCCGTGAAGGAGATCCTGCCCCAGGAGCTGTCGAAGGACATGTCCGCGACGCAGGGCCAGACCTACTCCTGGGCGGTCGACAAGTCGACCACGGACAGCCCGCTGAACTTCACGAA
>JBDUDC010000060.1:0-8894 GCA_040003165.1 Chloroflexota bacterium | reverse complement strand
ATCAGCCCGCGCATGAGGCTCGACGGCGAGACGCCCCGCGCCCTGGCTGCCGCCTCGACCCGCTCGAGGAGGGCATCGGGCATTCGCAGGCTGACGATCTGTCGCATGATGTCGGCCGCTTCGGGTTGCGGCTCGACGGCCGCCTCGAGGCCCTCGAAGCCGACTGAGAGCTGTTCAGCGGGCTGCCTGCGACCGCCCCGCGTCTTCACGCCGGCATCGTAATACGCCTGTAGCACGCCCGTGATCCCTCAGCGTGCTAATCAGGCGCCACGACCTCCGCGACGCTTAGACCCCAATCCTCGGCCGACAAGCCCTCTGCCTGGAGGAGGAGGGCAAGGAACTCGACGTTTCCATCTGTGCCGCTGATCGGCGAGCGGATGAGGCCAGAGGGGACGAAGCCGGCGCTTGCGGCGTCGACGCCGAAGCGCTCAAGCACCTGGCGGTGCACCTCCGGGTCGCGGACGATCCCGCGCCGCGGCACCAGGTCGCGCGCCGCCTCGAACTGCGGCTTCACGAGCGCCACGCAGCGGCCCGCATCGGCCTTCAGGAGGTTGCGCACGGCGCGCAGGACAACGCGCAGTGAGATGAACGAGAGGTCCAGGGTGGCAAGGTCGATCGGCTCGGGGAGCGAGGCAAGCTGCCGCAAGTTGGTGCGCTCCATGCTGACCACCCGCGGATCGCGCCGCAGCCGGTCGAGCAGCTGGCCGCGCCCCACATCCACCGCATAGACGATTCGCGCGCTGCGTTCGAGCAGGACGTCGGTGAACCCGCCCGTGCTGGCGCCGGCGTCCAGGCAGGCGAGGCCCGAGGGGTCGACCGTGAACGCGTCCAGCGCGGCCTCCAGCTTCTGACCCGCCCGTGAAGCCCAACGTGGCGGTCGCACGAGCTGCACGGCGGCCTCCGCAGAGACCGCCTGGCCCGGCTTCAGCGTCCGGCTCCCCGCCCCCTCGAGGATGACCGATCCCGACAGGATGATCGCCTCCGCCTGCGCCTTCGAGCGCGCCAGGCCGCGGTCGAGCAGGAGCTGGTCCAGCCGTACGCGTCCCACGAACCGATCATAGGTCGCGCGTCGGGGCTACTTTAGCCGGAGGCGACCTTGCGCTCGACCGGGCGCGGGCGGCGCTCCGGCATCCCCATGGTGGCCAGCCGGTCGCGGATCTGCTCCACGATTCCGGCAGCATCGATACGCTGCTGGCGGCGGAGGTCCTCCACCGAGCCGTGATGCACGAAGCCCTCGGCCAGCGCGATCTTGAGCAGCGGGCGCCGCACGTCAGCCTGGTTGAGGGCGTCCAGCACCCCGTCGCCGAACCCGCCCATCGCCGCGCTCTCCTCGCCGGTCACCACGAGCCGCTTTCCGGCGGCGCGCGCGACCAACAGGTCAGCGTCGAGCGGCTTCGCCCAACGCGCGTTGATCACCTCGCACGAGAGGCCATCCTCCGCCTCGAGAGTCTCGGCAGCGGCCAGCAGCCGCTGCACGATCGGTCCGAACCCGACCAGCAGGAGGTCCGATCCGGGCCGCACGATCTCGCCCCGGCCGATCGGCAGGACCGTGCCGTCGCGATCGGTAAGATCCTCGCCGGCGTCGCGCGGGTAGTGCAGCGCGATCGGCCCGCCATGCGCGAAGGCGGTGACCACGAGGTCGCGCATCTCCTGCTCGTCCTTCGGCGAGGCGATCGCCAGGTTCGGCAGCGAGCGCTGCGCCGGCAGCGTGAACATGCCCTGGTGCGAGGTCCCGTCCTCGCCGACCAGCCCGGCGCGGTCGATCGCCAGCACCACCGCGGCCGCGTTCTGGCAGACATCGTGAACGATCTGGTCGAAGGCGCGCTGGCTGAAGGTGGAGTAGAGCGCCACGACCGGGCGCATCCCGGCGAGGGCGAGGCCAGTCGCCATGGTCACCGAGTGCTGCTCGGCGATGCCGACGTCGAAGAGGCGGGACGGGAAGGCATCGGCGAAGCGGGCCAGCCCGGTGCCGGTCGGCATGCCCGCGGTGATGGCGCAGATCCGGTCATCGGCCGACGCCAGCCGCACGAGCTCCTCGACGAAGACCTGGGTGTATGTCTTCGGCTTGCGCTTGGGCTCCGAGGCAGCCGGCAGCGGCTCCTCGGTGGGGTCGATCACGCCGAGGTCCATGGGCGGCAGGGAGGCGCCGTGGAACGAGACGGAGTCCTGCTCGGCGGGCGGGTAGCCGCGGCCCTTGATCGTCTTCACGTGCACGAGGACCGGCGTCTCGAGGCGGAAGGCAGCCTCAAAGGTCGTCTCCAGCTCGTGCAGGTTGTGGCCGTCGAGCACGCCCACGTAGGTGATACCCATGTCCTCGAAGAAGCCGACCTTCGCCCACGAACGCTTGAATCCCTCCTTCGTGAAGGCCAGCAGATTGAAGAGCGGGCGGCCGATCAGGGGCACGCGAGCGAGCGCTCCCTTGGTGGCCGACTTGGTGCCCTGGTAGGCGCGCGTCAGGCGCAGCTTGTTGAGCCGGGTCGAGAGCCCGCCGACCGATGGGCTGATGCTCATCTCGTTGTCGTTGAGCACGATCAGGATCGGGTACTTGGTGTGGCCCAGGTGGTTCAGCGCCTCGAGCGTGAGGCCGCTCTGCAGTGCCGCATCACCCACGCAGACCGCGATCCGCTGTCGGCGCCCTGCGTCGGTGCGCAGGTCGCGCGCTGCCGCCAGCCCGGTGCCGATGCTGACGCCCGTCCCAGCGTGGCCGCCGTCGAAAACGTCATGGACGCTCTCGCTGCGCCGCGGGAAGCCGCCCACGCCGTCGAGCTGGCGCAGGGTCTCGAAATTAGCCGAGCGCCCGGTCAGCAGCTTGTGGGCGTAAGCCTGGTGGCCGGTATCCCACACGATCCGATCGCGCGGTGAGTCCATGGTCCGGTGCAGGGCGATTGCGATCTCCACCGCGCCGAGCGACGAAGCCAGATGCCCGCCGGTCTTCTTCACCGTCTGGATCATCTTCTCCCGCAGTTCCCCCGCGAGCGTTTCGAGCTCGGGCTCGCTCAGCTCACGCAGCTGCGACGGGTCATCGATCGCCTCGAGAAGGGTCACGCGGGCTCCTGGGAGTGAAATCGCCGGAAAGTATAGACCGGAGCCTCGCTTCGCCCCTACGCGAGCTCCTTCTCGAAGTAATACGAGCGCTTGACCAGCGCGTATCCCTCGCGCTCGTAGAACCGATGCGCCCGCTCTCGTGTCTGGCGCGAGTAGACGCTCATCCGTCTCACGCCCTGCTCACGGGCCCATGCCTCGCCGGCGGCCAGCAGCTCATGGCCGATCCCCGCCGAGCGCTGCTGGTCGTCGATCACCAGCCCCATGATGTGAACCCGCGCGTCGTCCTCCAGGCCGCGCAGCAGCGTCACGTGGAGCCAGCCGATGGGCCGATCGTCCGCGTCCGCAGCCACCAGGACGACCGATGTGCGGTCCTCCAGCAGGGGTCCGATCCGGGCGGCGGTCGCCTCCGCGTCGACCGGGTAGCCGAGCTGGGTGGTGAGCTCCGCGAGACGCTCGGCGTCGCGCGCCGCCATGCGTCGGATGCGGGCGCTCATCGGGCCGCGCTCTTGCGACCCACGGTGATTACTCGTGGTGATGAGATCCTCGAGTTTGCGTTCGGTTCGGCCGATAGAGCCTTCACCTGATCACTGCCGGTCATCAAGTGAGAGGTTCGGAGTCCAATCGACAGCCATGTGCCGCCGACGTATGACATGACGTAATCACCCCGGCCTGAGCTCAGCCAGCTGGCGGCTCGGGCTCGGCGCCGGCGACGCCGCGACGGCCGAGTTCGGTGATGGTCAGCTCGGCAGCGCGCAGGCGCTCCTCGCAAGCGGCGTGCAGCCGGAGGCCCTCCTTGTAGAGCTCGATGCTCTGCTCGAGGCCGACGCTGCCCGCCTCGAGCGCCTGCACGATCCGCTGCAGCTCGCCGACCAGCTCGTCGAACGGTCGCGCCGCGAGCTCTTCGTCTGTCGCGGGCTCCGTCATCGCAGCAGGTCCTCTGCGCGCTCGGCCCCGGTTCCCTCGACCCGAGTGTCAAGGCGGCCGCGAGCCACGACCACCTCCAGCGCGGAGCCGACCGGCGCATCGTCCGGCGATCGGACGATGCGGCCGTCCGCGAGCCGCGCCACCGCGTAGCCGCGCTCGAGGGTGGCAGCCGGCCCGAGCGCCCGCAGGCCGTCGCGAACCGCATCGATGATGAGGCGGCGGCGTTGCACGCTCGATCGTAGGGCTCGCTCGCCACGATCGACCAGCTCGGCCGCGCGTTGCCGTGCGGCGGCGAGGTCCGGCGCGAGCCCGGCCAGCGCCCGTCGCTCACTCTCCAGGTGGCGCTGCCGCTCCGCCAGCTGGCCCAGCATCGCGGCCGAGGACCGGTCGCGCAGGCGGCCGAGAATGGCCGGAAGCTGCGTCCCGTCGGGGACCGCAAGCTCGGCTGCCGCCGAGGGGGTCGGGGCGCGCACGTCAGCGGCGAAGTCCGCGAGCGTCACGTCGCTCTCGTGCCCCACGCCCACGACCACCGGCATCGGGGCCTGCACCAGGCAGCGGACGACCGCCTCGTCGTTGAAGCACCACAGGTCCTCGAGGGAGCCGCCGCCGCGCGCCAGGATGATCAGGTCGAGCGAGCTGTCCGCGTAGAGCCGGCGCAGCGCGCGGACGATCGCCGGCGCGGCGGTCGGTCCCTGCACCACCGACGGCGAGAGGACCAGCTCGATGAGCGGATAGCGGCGGCGCAGGACATTGCCGATGTCGCGCCAGACCGCGCCGATCGGCGAGGTGACGACCCCGACTCGCCGCGGCCAGCGCGGGAGCGATCGCTTGCGCGCGTCGTCGAACAGCCCCTCGGCGGCGAGGCGCAGCCGTAGCGCCTCGTACTGGGCATGCAGGTCGCCCGCACCCGCCGGCGTGAGCTCAGTGACGTACAGCTGGTAGGTCCCCTGCGGCTCGTAGGCTCGCACCCGGCCGTGGCAGATGACCGCTGCGCCGTGGGTCGGGCGGATCGCGAGGCGTGCGAGCTCCTCGCGGAACACGACCGCGCGCAGCTGCGAGCTGGCGTCCTTCAGCGTGAAGAAGCAATGTCCGGAGGCGGGAAAGGAGGGTGACGAGACCTCGCCCTCGACCCAGACGTCGACGAGCGTCGGATCGCCGTCGAGCAGCGTCCGCACACGGCGGTTCAGGTCGCTCACGCGCAGGATGCGCGGCGCGACCTGCGCCGCGTCCCAGAGCGTTGGCTGCTCGATGCCCATCGTCGTTCGCCTACTGCACGCGGGTGACGTAGTCGCCGGTGCGCGTATCAATCCGCAGCATGTCACCCTCGTTCACGAAGAGCGGCACCTGCACCACCAGGCCGGTTTCGACCGTCGCGGACTTCTTGGCGCCGGTGGCCGTGTCCCCGGCGAAGCCGGGATCGGTCTGGGTCACGCGCAGGTCGACGGTGACCGGCAGGTCGACGCCGAGGATCTCGCTCTCATGGCTCGAGACGAAGACCTCGGTGTTCTCGACCAGGAAGCGGGCGTCGTCGCCCAGCAGCGCGGCGGGGACGGTGAACTGGTCGTAGGTCTCGGTATCCATGAAGTGATAGGTGTCGCCGTCGCTATAGAGGTACTGCACCTTGCGCTGCTCGACGCGGGCACGCGGCCAGCGGGTGCCGGCCTGGAAGGTGCGCTCCACGATGTCGCCCTTGCGGACGTTCTGCAGCTTCATGCGGACCTGGGCGGAGCCGCGCGCCATCTTGATGTGGCTCCAGTCGAGAACCTTCATGAGCTGGCCGTCCAGCTCGATGATGATCCCCTTCTTCACCTCTCCGGTGCTGATCAAAACGCCTCTCTCCTGCCTGCTCGATCCCTTGGTGGCACCGCTTGAGGATAGTCAGCCGACGACGGTGAGCTCCCGCGAGGAGCGCGTGAGGAGCCGCGGCCCGGACTCCTCCAGCGCCACGATGTCCTCGATTCGGATCCCTGTCCGCCCCGGCAGGTAGATCCCCGGCTCGACGCTGAACACCATGCCCGCCCGCAGCGGCTCAGCGTAGTGTCGCAGGATGGGCGCCTCGTGGGTCTCGAGCCCGATCCCGTGCCCCAATCCGTGTCCGAACGCATCGCCGTGGCCCGCGTCGGCGATCACCTCGCGCGCGGCGGCGTCGACCGCCGCACCGGTCACGCCGGGCCGCAGCAGGTCGATCGCGGCCTGCTGGGCACGCAGAACGACCTCGTAGAGCCGGCGCAGCTCACCGTCCAGCTCGCCGATGAAGACGGTGCGCGTCATATCGGACCGATAGCCGTCGACCTGGCAGCCGAAATCGAGCAGCAGGACGTTGCCGGGCTCGATCCGCGCATCAGACGGACGCCCGTGCGGCATCGAAGCCCGCGCGCCGGCCAGGACGATCGGCTCGAAGGCGAGCCCCTCCGAGCCGTTGGCGCGCAGGAACGTCTCCAGCTCCCAGGCGAGCTCAGCCTCGGTCATGCCGGGACGGACGCTGGCGAGCAGATGCGTGAAGCACCGATCGCCGAGCTCGCACGCCCGCTGGATGGCCTCGACCTCAGCCCGCTCCTTGATGATGCGCAACGTCGCCAGCTCGTCGTCGATCATGTGCAGCTCGGACCCCGGCGCGAGCTCGGCGATCCCCGACCATGTGGCGTGGGTCAATGCCTCCGCCTCGAGCCCGCAGTGCAGCGCGTCGTGGCTGCCGAGCAGCTCGGAGACCTCCTCCGGAAGCGAGCCGCTCGTCCTGCAGAGCTGCCATGACGGCGCCTCGAGCTGCGCCTGCTCGACGTAGCGCGAGTCGGCCAGGATCAGCCGCTCGTCGGCCGTGACGAAGAGAGTGCCGGAGTAGCCCGAGGTCGCTTCCTCGCCGCGGCCGAGGGTGAAGCCGGAGAAGTAGCGCATGTGCGCTGGACGGCTGATCACCGCCGCGTCGAGGTCGAGGTCGACCAGCAGGCGGCGAAGGGCATTCAGGCGCTCGGCGGACGCATCGGTCATGCCGCCGGGCATTCGCCGTTCGCCTTGGCGCTGTTCGCCTCCTGCTGGGCGTTGGTCGTGGCGAAGTAGTGCGATCCATCGCGCTTCCCGCCGGGGCAGCCTGCCACGAAGTAGAGGTAGCCGGCGTTGGTATCCGGGAACGCAGCCGCCCGGATCGAGCTCACACGAGGAGCGGAGATGGGTCCTGGGGGCAGGCCGGGGCGAATGTAGGTCTGGTAGCCGGACAGCTCCTTGGGAAGCTGCACCTCCGCTCCCCCGACCTGCAGCGGAGGCCACCAGTCGATCCCGGCCCATTGGCCCACCGGCATCTTGCCGAACTTCGCGGTCGCCAGCGCCCACTGCAGCGTGGGATCTGCGTTCAGCAGGCCCGAGGTCTCGGCGTTGTCGGGGTTGTCGAGTCGATTGGTGTAGACGCCGGAAATGAGCGCGCGCTCCTTCTCGAGCACCGCCTCGCGTTCGACGATTGAGGCAAGGATGACCGCGTAGTCGACCGTCTTGCCGCGGGCGGTGAGCTGGGCCCGGATCTCCGGGGTCAGGTTCTTGTTGAACTGGTCGAGGAACACCTTCAGCACGTCGGCCGCCTTGGCGTTGCCGTCGATCCGGTACGTGTTCGGCGGCAGGTAGCCTTCGAGCGTGCGACCAACGGGAAGGTCGGCGAAGAAGTTGTACTGCTTCAGCAGGTCCGCCGGGGGATTCCTGACCAGCTTCACGAACTCGTCGACATTCATGGTCAGGTCGCTCTTCGCCAGCTCGGCCACGATCTGTTCGAGGCGCCAGCCTTCGCCCAGGCGAACCGTCACCTCCGGCGCGGCGAACTGGCGAAGCGCGGCCACGATCTGGCTCGGCCGCATGGTCGGCGACAGGTCGTAGACGCCTGCCGCCAGGGTGCCCTGGCGCCCTGCATTGAGGACCGCGTACTGGAACGCGAGCTGGCTCTTGATGACGCCCTTCTTGAGCAGGATGTCGCCGATCTGGCTGTCGGTCGTGCCGGGCGCCACCTCGACCGTGATCCGGCGGCGGCTGGTGCCGGCCGGCGCGTCCTTCAGCTGGTTCGGCTGATACCACTGCACGAAGTCGCGCACCACGCCCTGCTCGATCGATCCGGGATGCTCCTCGACCCATGCCAGCAGGCGCGGCGCAAAGGCCAGGAAGCCGAGAAAGATGAGGATCCCTGCCAGCGCGGCGACTCCAGCCAGCCACGCCACAAGGACCAGCGGTTGGAAGCTCTTCTTGCGGCGGAGCGGTGCCTCACGCTGCTCGCGGAGCTGGCGAATGCGCGCGTTACGGCGCTCATTGCGCTCGCCAGGCGAGATCGGGCGTTCGGTCATCGAGCCTCCTTGGGAGCCGGCTGGCGCCGGTCGTCGAGATATTGTTGCAGGAAGAGGCGCGCAGCCGCAGAGTCGAGCTCGCCGCTCCGCCGGGTGGGTCGCCGGCCCGAGGCGTGCAGATCTTCTCCCGCCTGCCAGCTGCTGAGCCGCTCGTCCAGGTAGACCAGCGCTGGGCCGATGCCCGCCAGGCGCTCCCCGTAGGCGCGGGCCGCGGCCGCCTGTCGACCCTCGCTGCCGTCCATGTTCAGCGGCAATCCGACGACGATCGTCTCGATGGACTCGTCACGGACCAGGCGCGCGACGGCCTCGACGTCGCGGACTCCACCTTGCCGGAGAAGCGCCGGCCGCGCGAAGGCGAGACCAGTCTGGGTGTCTCCGATCGCGACCCCGACCCGCCGGCCGCCGTGGTCGAGGGCCAGGAGCCGGGTCACCTGGCCCGCACCGGGTCGATCACCACGTCGATGCGCCACTCCAGGCTGGGAACCGCCGTGACCCAGCCGGGCCAGAGCTGGAGGTCGACGCTCCCGTAGCGGGCCAGCGCCGATCGCGCGGCATCCGCCGAGAGCCCGGCCACCTGGGCGCGCACGGTCGCGGGATCGAGCGCCGGGGCTG
>JBDUDC010000217.1:0-2670 GCA_040003165.1 Chloroflexota bacterium | reverse complement strand
ATCCACGGCAAACAGGCCCTGGCGGACCGCTATGGCGGCGAGACGCCGCCCGACTTCACGATCACTGCCCACGTGCACGACGTCGTCGCCAATGACGATCACACGGTCGCGCTGGTCGAGGCCACCGCGGAGCGAGGCGGCCGCACGTTCAACTATCGGACGGCGGAGATCATGCACATCAAGGATGGGAAGATCACCGAGCGGTGGGCGTTCTCCGACGACACCGCGGCGATCAACGAGTTCTTCGGCTGACCCTCAGCTGCGCGCTGCCAGGGCTGGACGGCTGAACCAGACCCAAGCGCTGCCCGCCATAACGAGCAGCGCGACCATGGTCCAGACCGCGATCCGGGGGTCGAGTGCATCGGCCAGGAAGCCGGCCAGCAGGGTCGAGAGCGCGATCGTGAGCGTTACCAGGCCGTAGTCGAAGCTGAAGACGCGGCCGCGAATCGCATCGGGCGTCGAACGCTGCAGGCCGTAGCTCGAGAGCATCCATTGGGAGCCGCCGCCCAGGTGGGCGCAGAAGACGAGCACTGCCGCGAACCAGATGCCCGGCGCGATCGGGAATAGGGCATAGCTGACCGCCGCCACCACCAGCGAGGCGCGGATGCCGAGCAGCAGGCCGCGATCTTCGAGCCCCACGACCGAGCGCGCCACGAATGGACCCAGCAGCGCACCCAGGCCGCGCGCGGCGAACAGCAGGCCGATCCCCGCATCCCCCGCCCCGAACACGTTGCGGCCGAAGACCGCGAGGAGGAGCACCACACCGGTGCCCACGCCGAACGTCGTCTTCGAGAGCAGGAGCGAGGCGACGACCCGGCTCCGTCGCGCGAAGCCCATTGCCACGCTGATCGATCCGCGGATGTTGCCGAGGCCGCCCTCGCCGGCGGCCGGTGCCTCACGCGGCTGCTGGAGCGGTCGCCGGATGCCGATGATCAGCGCGGCCGACAACGCAAACGAGGCCGCGTTGACCACGAACGCGGTGTCGCGCCCAAACGTCGCGGCGACCAGCCCTCCCAGCGCCGCGCCGACGGCGAGCATCGTGCCCCAGGCCGATCCGAGCAGGACGTTCGCCTCTGGCAGCCGATCCGAATCGACGAGATTCGGCAACGACGCGGACGAAGCGGGCTCGAACACCGCGCCACCGATCGCCAGCAGCGCCACGGCTACGAACGCGATCCAGAGGCTCCCCGGGTCGCGGGCCAGCAGGAAGGCGAGGGCGACCGGCACCCGGGCAAGATCGGCTGCCACCATGAGCTTGCGGCGGTCGAATCGGTCGGCCAGGATCCCGGCGAAGGGCGCCGCCACTGCGAAGCTGCCGGTCTGCAGGACCAGCACCAGCGCCGCCAGTGCCGAGGATCCCGTCAGCTGCAGCGAGAGACCCAGCAGCGCGACCGTCGCGAACCAGTCGCCGGCGAAGCTGATCAGCTGAGCGGCATACAGCCTCGTGAACGACGGGTTTTCGCGCAGGAGGCTGAGATAGGTGGCGGTGCGCATTCGCCGGCATGATGCCAGTGCAATCGCGGGCGTCGCTCGTCCGGCGGCACCCCAACCAATCGGGCTATAGCCGGCGCCCGCCCCGCATACCGATGCTCCATGACCGATGGAGCTCTTGCGCAGGTTCACGCTCGGGGCAGGACTGTTCGCTGCTGCCCTGGTCGCGGCGCCATCGGTTGCGGCCGCCGGCAACGCGCTCGACACCGCATCGGTCTCTCCGGGCAGCGGGACCACCGCGACCAACTTCGCCTTTTCCGTGCATTACAGCAGCCGCCGCGGCCACCCAGCCAGCGCGGTCACCGCCTCTGGCGGCGGGAAGATCGTCGCGCTCGCGCTCGTCTCCGGCACCGCCACCGACGGTGTCTATCGGGGCGTCGGCCGCCTTCCGGTCGGGACCTGGAGCGTCGTCTTCAGTGCGAAGGTGCCTGGAAGCAGGAGCCCGATGCTGGTCGGTCCGACCATCGCGGTCGCTGCGGCGACGCCCACGCCCGCCCCGACGCTGAAGCCGGTCCTGGCCACGCCGGTACCCAAGCCAGTCGCGACGCCCCTCTCGGCGCCGGCTCTGGCTCCGGCTCCTCCGCCTCCCCCACGTCCGGCACCGGTGGCCGTGGCGCCCGTCGAGATCCCACCGCGTCTGCCGGTCGCCGCGCCAGCCCTGACCCCGAAGCCGAAGCAAGCCGCCGCCAAGCCGGCCGCCCAGGCGCCCGTGAAGTCCCATGCCCCCGCGGCCGCAGCCTTGACCGCTCCCGGCGGCGACGCGCAGGAGCTCTCGAGCCTGATGCTCGGCGGCCTCGGGGTAATCGGCGTCGTGGCGGCCTTCTGGTTCCTGGTCGCTGACCGGCGACGCCGCGATCCGATGGAAGCGTCGCTTCCCGAGATCGCCGCTGCTCGCGAGGAGGTTCCTCAAGCGGCACCCGCTCCCTGGGAGGTCGATTCGCGGCTCGAGGACCAGCCGATCGGCACGGTCGACTACCTGCCGCTGGGCGCTTCCGATGCCATCGGCACGCTGCCGCCAATGCAGCCCAAGCCGCGCGGCACGAACCCGCACGCCGCGCGCCTCCAGGCCGCCCGCAGCTCCCGGGAGTCGTACGCACGCGACCGATCACGGCTGCTGAAGCGCTAGCGGTTGAAACCGCGAGCCCGCCTGAATTTGCTCCCGGGAGCATCTACCGGCCA
>JBDUDC010000216.1:0-2701 GCA_040003165.1 Chloroflexota bacterium | reverse complement strand
GCATCCTGGTGCCCGCCTTCATGCGGGTCATGGGCCGCGCCAACTGGTGGGCGCCCGGTTGGCTGCAGCGTGGGATCGCGCGGGTCGGCCTGTACGAGGGTCCGGCACGGGCCGATCTCGAGCATCCGGCCGCCCCTGAGCCGGAGGCCGCCCCGGCAGGCTGAATGATCGCTGCTCGGGCGCTGATGTGAACGACGCGCGCCGAGCGCGGCTCGAGCGCCTCACCCGCCGCTGGCGATCGCGCCACGATGCGGCGCGGCCTGCTCGGGGCGCGGACCGGCCGCCTGCCGACCCGGAGCGCGAGCGACGGGCAGGCACGCTCTTCCCATTCCGGGAGATTGCGCCGGCCGACTACGTCTCGCGCTACGGCGCGGCGATGATCGGCTACACGTACGACGAATACCGCTACGCGGATCCGGATCTCGACGCTTGGCTGGCCGAGCTGGGACGGCTGCTCGCCCAACGGCGCCGTCGGTGATCAGCCAGCGCGCGCGAGCTGCGCGGCCCGGGCCAGGGATGCGACCGCCTCCGTGGTGGAGGGGGTGAGCGAAACGATCAGATGCGAGGCGTTGATCGCCTCGTAGCCGCGCAGCCCCTGGGCGACCTGCTCCACGCTCCCGGAGATTGCCCGTGCGGGGAGCTCCTCGCCCTGCGCGAGGTCGGGGAAAGCGACGTTGACGCCCACGGTGATCTCCAGCGTGGCAGCGTCGCGGCCCTCCTCGGCGAGTGCGGCGCCGAGGCGCGCGAGGCGCTCGCGCAGCTCGGTCGCCTGATCCAGGGTGCCGTACCACGCGGCGTTCCAGGCATCGGCGTGGCGGGCCACCAGGCGCAGCATGCGGGGCTGCTTGCCGGCGATGAGGATGGGCGGACGGCCCGCAGCCGCGGACGGCCGCAGCTCGGCCGAGCGGGCGGCGTGATACTGCCCCTCGAAGTCGACGTGACCGTCGCGCAGGAGCCGGACCAGGATCTCGGCCGCCTCCTCGAAGCGCGCGACACGATGGTCGAACGGCAGGTCGAAGGCTTCGAATTCGGGCTCGTGCCAGCCACATCCGATGCCGAGGATGAGCCGCCCTCCGCTCAACTCGTCGAGCGCCGCCGCCATCTTGGCGGTCACCCCCGGGTTCCGGAAGGGCAGCGCCAGCACCAGCGTGCCGACCGCCACCCGCGAGGTCAGCGCCGTGAAGGCGGTGAGCATCGTCCAAGCCTCGTGGATCCCGAACGTGTCCCCGTCCTCCCGGAAGAGCAGGTGGTCCGCGACCCAGAGCGAATCGAGACCATCGGCCTCGGCGCGGAGGGCCATCTCGCGGAGGACCGAGTAGGGAAGCGGGCTGCGCTCCGTCTCCCGCTCTCCGAGCGGCATCATCAGTCCGATCTTCATGAGCCCACCCTATCCGTTCTCATGCAGCGCCGGTCTCGCTATTGGGATCCGCCACCGCCTTGGACTCGGTCGACCCGCGCTGCCGCAGGAAGATGCCCAGGACGATCAGTGCGCCGACCGATAGGAACTCACTCTGCCAGTTCTGAAGCGACTCAAACCAGAACCGCGCGCTGCCGAGGTACGCGAACACGCTGATGGGTCCTTCGCCGTGCGCGGCCAACTCCTCCGAGAAGGCGCCCGCCCCACCGATCGCGTGCAGCGCGAGCGAGACGACGAAGAGGAGCACCAGGGCGAGCGTCAGTGAGTTCTCATACAGGCGGAGCCACATCCCGCCCTGCTTCACCGGCCAAGGGGTGTTGCGGCGCCGGCGAGCGCGACGAGGATCGGCGTCGACCGCAGTGCGCCCGGCCATCGGCTTCGAATCGGGTGCGCCGCGCTGGCGCAGGACGACGGTGAGCGACACGAACGCGGCCATCTGCAGGAACTCGCTTTCCCAGTTCTCGAAGACGGCCTCCACGAAGCTGTCGCTGTGCAGGTAGTCGAGGTAACCGACCACCGGTTGGCCGTGCTCTGCGAGCTGTCGGTTCTCCTCGGCGAGGCCGACCAGGGAGAGGCCCACCACGAAGACCGCAAAGCATCCGAACATGGCTAGAGACAGGGAGTTCTCGCGGATGAACGTGCGCACGCTCGCCGACCAAGCAAGAGGGGGGCCATGCGCTATCGTCAGCCACCGATGCAGCCAGGCACTGAGGCTCCCGTTCGGCCCTTCCGCTCACCTCGCCTTCCGGCCTGGGCGTCGGAGCTGATCGGCGCTGTCTGCGCCGGTGCGGGCGTGGAGGCCCCGCCGGTCGTCCGCTGGCGCAGGCGGGGCGGAGCGCATGCGTCTGGGGTCACCCGTCCCTCGCTCGGTATCCTCGCCGTCAGCGCCGGCAGCGACGAGCTCGACGCCCGGCTCACGCTGCTGCATGAGCTTGCCCACTGGATCGGGCCCCACGCCCACCGTGTCCGACGGCGCGTGGCGCATCACGATCGCGCCTTCTACCTGCGCGCCTTTCCGCTGTATCGGGCACACGGAATCTCGGACGCGGAGGCGCTCGCCCGGGAGGGGAGCCGCTACCCCAGCTCGCTGCGCCACGCCGCTGCCCTGGAGGTACCCGGCGCTGAAGCCGCGCTCGCCGAGCGTCGGGCGCGAATCCGCGCGGCGCGGCGACCGTGGCGGGTGCTGGTTGCCGAGCATCGCGTGCGGCTGGTGAGAGAGGGGCGCTGGACCGTCTGCCTGACCTGTGGCGCCCGGATCGTCGGCGCGCAGCTGGCGCGCATACG
>JBDUDC010000059.1:0-9057 GCA_040003165.1 Chloroflexota bacterium | reverse complement strand
CGGCGGCCGGGCGTGAGCGCCCGCAGCCCGCATCGGGCCTGGCTCGAGATCGACCACGGCGCGCTGCTCGAGAACCTCGCCGCGGTGCGCCGGCTGGCGGGGGGTGGCAAGCAGGTGATCGCCGTGGTCAAGGCGAATGCCTACGGCCACGGCGACGTGGCGTCGGCACGAACGCTGCTCGCCGGCGGGGTCGAGCGGCTGGCGGTTGCCACCCTGCCGGAGGCGCTGCGGCTCCGCTCCGCCGAGATTTCCGCACCGATTCTGGTCCTGTGGGGCGTCGGCGAGTCGGAGGCGGCGCCGGCCTTGGCGGCCGACCTTGAGCTCACTGTCTTCGACGCCCGTTCCCTGCGCGTCCTTGAGGGAGCCGCGGAGGCCGTCGGCCGAAGGGCATCGGTCCATCTCAAGGTCGACACCGGTCTGGGGCGGCAGGGGAGCGAGCCCGGATCCGCGGTTGAGCTGGGGCTCGGCATTGCCCGCAGCCGCAACCTCCGGCTGGTTGGGACGTACACCCATCTGGCGGTCCCGGGCGAGGACGAGGCCTACAGCGAGGTGCAGCTGGTGCGCATGGCCCGGGTCCTCGACGGAATGCGCTCCGCGGGGGTCGAGCCGGGGCTGGTGCACGTCAGCGCCACCGGCGGGATCCTGGCGGGGATCGGCGACTTCGCCGACGCCGTGCGGCCCGGCCTGGCGCTGTACGGGCTCCTTCCCGCCTGGGCGGCCGATCGCGAGATCGGCTTGCGGCCGGTCCTCTCCCTCTCGGCGCTGCCGTTGCGGCTCTTCGACCTTCCGGCCGGGGCCGGCATCGGCTACGGATTGCGCTTTCATACCGAGCGCGCCACGCGCATCGCGACGCTCGGGATCGGCTACGGGGACGGTTGGCCGCGCAGCCACGCCAACAACGGCTGGACATTGGTGCGCGGCGAGCGGGCGCCGGTCGTGGGGGCGGTCAGCATGGACGGCCTGACGGTCGATATCGGCCAGATCGATGGTGTAACCTACGACGACCCGTTCGTCCTGATCGGCGAGCAGGGGAAGGCGCGGATCACGGCTGACGAGGTCGCCGCCGAGCGACGGACCATCAACTACGAAGTGACGACCGCCCTGCGCGAGCGTCTCCCCCGGATCCATCTCGGACCCGGTTGACCCGCGCCCACGGTCGCGAGGCGGCGCGATGACGGCACCCATCGAGATCGAGATCTGGCAGGGAGAGTTGGCCGACCTCGAGGTCGATGCCCTGGTCGTGCCCGCCAGCGAGAGCCTGTTCATGACCCACCCTACCGCCGCGTCGGTCAAACGGCGCGGCGGGGATGCAGTCGAGCGCGCCGCTGTCGAGCAAGGGCCGATCCAGGCCGGCACCGCGGTCGTGACCGCCGGGGGCGAGCTCGCCGCGCCATGGGTCATCCACGCCGTCGCGGTCGGCCACGGCCTGCGTGCCGATCCCGATCGGCTTCGATCCGCGGTCCGCGCGTCGCTCGAGCTCGCCGGGTCGCTGAGCCTGCGGCGTATCGCGATGGCCCCGCTCGGCATCGAGCGCGGCGTCTTCGGGTTGGCCGAGGCCGCGGCTTTGATGCTCGGCGAGCTGCGCACGTACGACCGGGGTCCCGCCGGCCTTCCGGAGGAGGTGGTCGTCACGCTCAGCGGGCCGCGCGAGGCTGCTGCATTCGCGGCCACCGCCGAGGGTCTGCGGGCAAGGGCTGGATGAGCGAGGACGCAGCGCGGGCGCTTGCCCTCGAGCTGCGCCGTCGCGGCCTTGCCGCACCCGCCGCCCTGCTGCTTGATGCGCACCGACCACTGGCCCCGCTGATCGGCAGCGCCGCCACGTTCCTGGGCCCGCTCGTGCGCAGCGTGGCCGGCGGGCGCAGCGGTGAGCTGGTTGCGCTGCTCGGGCAGGAGGATGGGCTCGATCGGCTGGCCGCGGCGCTGGACGACTAGATGCCGAATCTCAGCGAGCTGATCGGCCGGCTGGTCGGCCTGCTCGGCGGGCTGCTCTCGGCGTCATCGCTCCGTCTCGGCGTCGTGCCGACCCTCGTCGTACTGGGCGTCATGCTGGTGCTCCTCCAGCTCGTCGCCCGACCCACGACGCGCTGGACGACACGCGACCTCGGCGGCCTGGCCGGCGTGCCACGCTCAATGGCGCTGGCGGCCGAGGCGGGGTCGGCAGCCCTGTTCTCGCTCGGCACTGCGGGCCTGGCGCGCTCGACATCGGCCTTCGGTCGCATGCAGACCGTCGGCGGCCTGCCCATCCTGAGCCACGTTGCGCGCGCCGCCTCGCGGGCCGGCGTTCCGCTGGTGATCTCGACCAACGACCCGGTCGTCGAGATCATCGCTGGCGAGGCGGTGGCTGAATCCCACCGCCGCACTGCGACGGTCGAGCGCACCGAACGATCCAGCGTCGAGTTCGTCGGCGAGGGCCGCGCGGCGGTCGCGGGGCGGGCGCTGGCCGGCCGCGAAGCGGGCGCCGCCTTCCTCGCCGGCGGCGTCGAGGAAGAAGCCCTGCTGTTGGTGGACGGCCTGGCGTCGGGGTCGGCGGCCTCGAGCCTCGGTACTGCCACGGCCGGGCAGGCCAGCTCGGTGCTCCTGGAAGGGGAGGGCGCGCTGATCGGTCCCCAGCTCTACCAGGCCGCGGCCGACCTGCGCGGGGGCGGATTCGAGCGAACCATGGTCCTGGCGGCCAACCGTCTGATCTGGATCGCACTCGCCGTCATGCTCGTCGGCTGCCTGCTGGCGCTCGTCGGCGCGATGCAGGTCGGCCCTGCGCTGCTCGGTGCCTCCTGACCGATGCCGAGACGCCTGGCCTGGCCGTTCATCGCCGCCGTTGTCGGGCTTCTCCTCCTCGCTGACTACCTCGTCGCCAACTCGTCGCTCGACGCGATCGCGGCCGCGATCTCGGAGACGATCGTGCTGCTCGCCGCCGCAGCCGCGATCACCGGAGCGATATCGCTCGTCGTCCGACACGCGGGCGACCTCGTCCGCGGAACCGGGAACCGGGCCGGGTCTGTCGCCCTCTTGATCGGGCTGGGCGTGATGCTGGTGGCGGGCTTCCGGCCCGGGTCGAGCGGGGCAGGCGACCCGTCCGTGCGCTGGGTCGTCGGCGCCCTGCTCGTCCCGCTGGCCGCTTCGGTCTTCGCGCTTCTCTTCTTCTTCACGCTGGCGGCCACGCGACGCGGGCTCCTGCTCCGCGGGCGTGAGACCGGGGTCATGCTCGCCGCGGCCGCCGTCGCGCTGCTCCTGCTGCTCCCGCTGGGTGGCTCGCTGGGTGAGAGCCTGGCGGGCGCCGCGGGCTGGGTGCTCGCGGTCCCGGTCGGTGCCGTCTTCCGCGGGCTGCTGCTCGGGGTCGCCATCCTGACTGCGGTGGCGGCCGCGCGGCTCCTCTTCGGGATGGACGCACTCGATGAGTAACGACCGATCCTGGCGAGCACGGTCGCGCGGCTGGCTGGCCGCCATCGCCCTGCTGGCGGCGCTGGCCGGCGCGCTGCTGGTGGGAAGCCCCGCCGGCCTGCAGCTCCCGAACCCAGACCATTCTGCGGTGAGCCAGCTCCGATCCGCGATCGCCGGCATCCCTGCCAACGGGACGGTGCTGGTGGCCTTCGACCCCGATATCGGCACCTACCCCGAGATCCGCTTCGCGGTGCGCGCGGTGATCGACGATCTCATCAGCAGGAGGGCGCGCCTCGCGATCGTGAGCTACACCCCGGAAGGCCGAGCCCTCGCCCTCGCCGAGATCGCCCGGCTCGTCGATGGGGGAACGCCCGCGGGGCGCGTGCTTGACCTCGGCTTCCGCACCGGCGCCGAAGCGGCGCTCGTCACCTCGGTCGCCTCGATCGTCCCCGATTCGGCGAGCGGCGCCCTGGCCGATGCGCTCCGCTCGCGCGGCGGTGGGCTGCGGGCGTTCGACCTGGCGCTCATCGTCGCCGGGGTGGACCTTGGGCCGCGCAGCTGGGTGGAACAGGTCGGAACCCGTGTTCCGGGCCTCCCGCTGGTCGCGGTGGCGCCCACCAGCCTGCGGCCGGAGCTCGAGCCGTATCGCGCCAGCGGGCAGCTGGATGGGCTGCTCGGCACGCTGCGCGACGACGCGGCCTACGCGGCGAGCGTGGAGCCGGGGGGCGCCCATCGCCCGCCCGCCTCGCTCGCGATCCTGGTGGGCATGCTGGCCGCACTCGCCGTCCTGCTGCAGGTCGGCAGCCGCAACATCCAGGCTCGGGTCCGTCGCGCATTCGACCGTCGGGAGCGCTGGTGAACGGTCTCCTCTCGTCGGATCCGGCGGGCGTCGCCGGGACCTGGGTCGCGGCGCTACTCACGATCGTGGTCTTCGGCCGACTACTGGGGGAGCGACGCGTCTTCGGGCTCGCCCAGTACCTGCTGGCCGGTCTGGCGACCGGCTACCTTCTGGTCCTGGCGGTGCGGGAGGTGCTCGTGCCGCGCCTCGTCGAGCCATTGCTTCACAACGCTGGTGCCCGTCCTGCGCTCTGGCCGGCGGTGCCGCTCGTCCTCGCCCTGGCGGGCGCCGCCTACCTGCCCCGGCGCGTCGCCGGCGTCCCGGTCGCGATCCTGGTCGGCGGGATCGCCGCCTTTGCCCTAGGCGGCGCGGTGGTCGGGACCGTGCTGCCGCAGCTGGCGGGGGCGATCGTCGCGCCGGGCCGCCCCGCCACCGTGGTGAACGGTCTTATCGCCCTGCTCATCAGCGCGCTCGTGCTCGTCAGCTTCCTGCACGGCGTTCCGCGGCGACGCGTGACGGTGGGAGCGGCCGCCGCAGGGCGTTGGCTGGTGATCGGCGGGCTCGGGGCCTGGCTCGGCTACCTGCTAGTGAGCCGTCTTGCGCTGCTGGTCGACCGGGTCGGCTTCCTCCTCTTCGACTGGCTGGGCATCGGCCGATGACGTCGGTGGGCTCGGAGCTGGCGCTGCTGGTGGATGTCGGGTCGGCGTGGACCAAGGGAACGCTCATCTCGCGCGTCCGCGGCAGCTGGCGCATCGTTGCCCATGGCGCGCAGCCGACCGATTGGGGCGACGACGAGCTGGTCAGACGCCTCGCCTCGGCGCTGCGCCCGAGTGCCGATCCGCGGCTCGCGCGCGACCTGGAGCGCTTGATCGCGGCCGCGCCGCGCATCGAATGTCACACGTCTGTCCGGCCAGCGCGGCTGGCACTTGCCTCCGTCTCCCGCGACGTGTCGGGGGCGGCCGCCCGGCGGGCGGCGGAATCGGCTGGCTGGCTGATCGTTGAGAACGCCAGTGCGGACGACGGCCGGGCGCTGACGGACCGCCTGGTGGCACTCCAGGCGGCCGAGGTGGACGCGTGGCTGCTGAGCGGTGGCTTTGAGGGCGCACACGCGGACCAGGCCCTCGAGATGACGGCGCTGGTGGCGGCCGCCCGCGGCGATCGGCGCGAGCCGGTCATCTGGGCGGGCTCGAGCCGGCTCAGCCATGAGGTGGCGGGCCTCTTCGAGCCCGGGGCGGTATCCACCGTCGCCAATCCGCGCCCCAGCCCCGAGCGCGAGGACCCCGGGCCGCTGCGGATCTACCTCGAGGCGCTGCTCAGTCGCACGGTCGAGCCCGAGAGCGCTCGGCACCTGTCGCCGGTCAGCTTCCGACGCGCCCTCGCGCAGCTGAGCCGCGAGACGGAGCTGCGCATCATGGGGATCGACCTGGGGGCTCGGTTCGCCACCGTGGTGCTGGCCGATGGTCGCGGAGAGGCGGAGAGCAGGGTCTTCGCCCGGGGCGGGCTGACGGCCGCGGCGCTCACCGCGCCGGGCGGCCCCGGTCGCGTCACGCGCGGCATGCCCGAGCCGATCGACGAGCTGACGGTCGCGGATACGCTGCAGAACCTTGGCGCACGGCCGGCGACGCTGCCGCAGACCGAGGAGGACCTCGCTGTGCTGCACGGCGCCGCTCGTCATCAGCTGGCCAGCGTGGTGGCCGACGATCTCCGGGCCGATGGGATCGACCTGCTCGTCGGTGCGGGTCGCGTGATGGCCGCCGCACCCCGTCCCGCCATGGCGGCGCAGATGCTGATCGACGGGGTCCGCCCGCTCGGCGTGACCGCCCTCGCGATCGACGGTGGGGCGCTCCTCGGTCCGCTTGGGTCGCTGGAGGATGGTGAGATCGGGGAGGGGATGGCCTCGCTCCGGGAGGACCTGCTGGTGCCGCTCGGGACCGCCGTCATCTGCCGCGGCGGTCGCTCCGGCCACGTCGCGATGCGGGTCACGCTGCACCGCTCGGGATGGCCCTCGATCGGCCCGATCGAGGTGCGCAGCGGCCAGCTGCAGATCGTCCCGCTCGGGGCGGGCCAGTTCGCGGAGCTCGAGATCAGCCTGGAGGAGGGGGCCTCATTGGGCACCCCGCGCCGCAGCCGGCGCGCGTGGGCCGAGGTGAGCGGTGGATCGGTCGGCGTGATCCTCGACGCGCGCGGTGTGCCGACCAGCGTGCCGCGCCGGGCCGAGGATCGGCGCGCGGTGCTGGCCGCCTGGCGCGACGCGATGCTCCGCGAGCCGCCGCAGCCCGCGCCGAGGGCGCGATGAGCTTCAGTCACCGCATTCCCATCCCGCAGGGGAGCCAGGTCTCTGTCTCCATCGGGGAGGAGGTGCGTCCCGACCAGGAGCTCGCGCGGCGGCGAAACCCGATCGAGCCGGAGATCGTTCCGGTGGCCGGGCCGCTGCGCCGGCGTCCAGAGGTCGCCGCAGGCCTTCTGCTGCGTCCGCCGGGCGCGTTCGTCGAGGCGGGCGAGCCGATCGCTCAAGCATCCGATGGGCGGCAGGTCCTCAGCCCGGTGGCCGGTCTCCTGCTGGCCTACAGCCGTGTCGACGGCAACGCCGTCATCTCGCCTCTCGGTCCGGATGAACCGATCCTGGCCCACATCAGCGGCCGCGTGAGCGCGATCGACCCGACCGCGATCACGATCGAGGTGCAAGGCGCCGCACTCGACGGCGTAGGCGGCACCGGTGAGGCGGTCCACGGTGAGCTGATCGTCTCGGTGCGCGATCCCGGCGAGGAGCTGCGCGCGGCGGCCATCGATACCGGCTCGACGGGAAAGATCGTGGTCGGAGGCTCGCGTGCCTCCGCCGAGACCCTCACCCGCGCCCGCGCCATGGGCGTCGCCGGCATCGTGCTCGGCGGGGTTCTCGACAAGGAGCTCCGCGACTTCGCGGCGATCCAGCGTCGACGGCGTGACGTGGGCGGCCTGGCCGGCTCGTTCGGGCTGCTCCTGGTCGAGGGCTTCGGCAAGGTCGGGCTCGATGCCGGGCTGTTCGCCTGGTTCGAGCGCCATTCGGGCCACATGGCCAGCCTGTTCGGCGCCGAGCACCGCCTCTACGTCTACGATGCCACGCGGCCGCCGTTGCGACGCAGCCTGCCAAGCCTGGGGGATCGGGTGATTGCCCATCGGCGTCCCTTCCAGGGCCGCAGCGGACAGCTCGTCGGCTTCGTCGATGGGCTGCACATGACTCCCTCGGGGATTCTCGCCCGCACCGCGCTGGTCCGATTCGAGGACGGCCGCACCACGCCGGTTCCGCTCGCCAATCTCGAGGCGACGGATCGGTCGGAGTCAGGCTCCGGCGACTGATCCGCGGCTCCCTATACTTTCTGGCGATGGATCGCCAGCCGGAGAGAGACCTGTCGGGCACGCTCGCAAGCGGCGCCCCGGAGCGGACGCGAGCCATTGGCCGCGCGATGGGCGCGGCGGCCGAGCCGGGCAGCATGATCTGCCTGGTCGGGCCGTTGGGGGCCGGCAAGACTGAGCTGGCCAAGGGCGTCGCCGTGGGGCTCGGCGTCCGCACCGTCGTCAACAGCCCGACCTTCGTCCTGATGAACGAGCACATGGGACGGCTGCGCCTCTTTCACATCGACGCGTACCGGCTCGACGACCCCGAGGAGGCGCTCGCGGCGGGGCTCTTCGACGAGCGCCAGGCGAGCGGAGTGAGCGTGGTGGAATGGGCCGATCGGCTCGACGGCTGGCTCCCCACCGAGCGGCTCGAGATTACCTTCGTGCCGGACGCCGGCGGTGGCGACGACCGGACCCTGCGCTGGCGGGCACGCGGCTCCGCCCACACACGACTGGCCGTGGCGCTCGCGGGATGATCATCGCCGTCGAGACCGCGTCCACCGACCTGTCGGTGGCCATCGCCGGGCCGGATGGCTCGCCGCTCGGCGTCGACGCGTGGTCGAGCGACCATCGCCAGGCGCACGAGCTGCTTCCGCGTCTGCTGGCCCTGCTCTCACGCGCCGGCCTCGGGCTCGCCGACTGCCAGGCGATGGCGGTGGGCCTGGGTCCGGGCTCCTTCACCGGGCTACGCGTCGGCCTCAGCATCGCGAAGGGGATCGCCTTCTCGTTAGACCTTCCGATCGTCGGGGTGCCGAGCCTCGAGGCGTGGCTCGCGGCCGAGCCGGAGTGCGGCGTGGCGGTCGCCCGCGCCGGCGCGGCCGAGGCGTACCTGCTGGCTCGCGACGCCGCGGCCCCGATCGTCGCGGAACGGGCTGCGCTCGCCGGACTCGAGGGCGCCATCGCGGCCCGCGAGCTGGCGGCGGCGTTCGGGCTGCACGACCCCACACCGCCGGACCGCGCGGCGGCGGCGGTTGCGGTGCTCGGTGCCGTCCGCCTGGCATCGGATCCCGCCGGGGACGACCTCGAGCGCCTCGAGCCCACGTATCTCCGCGGCCCACGCGGCATCGGGACGATTCCCGAGGGAGCCGTCCAGTGGCTGTGATCTCGCCCCTGGTGGTCGAGCCGATGCGCCTCGCCGACGTGCCCACCGTGCATGAGATCGAACGCCTCAGCTTCACCGCGCCCTGGCCGGCCCACGCCTTCGAGCAGGAGCTGACCGGCAATCGGATGGCCCGCTACCTGGTAGCTCGCGCCGCAGAGCGGGTGGTCGGCTTCGGAGGCATCTGGCTGATGGTCGACGAGGCGCACATCACCACCTTCGGGGTCCATCCGGAATGGCGCCGTCGCGGCGTCGGGCGGCAGCTGCTCGTTGCGCTCGCGGAGCTCGGCGGCGAGATGCGCGCCACGCGCATGACGCTCGAGGTGCGGGCCGGCAATGAGGCGGCCCAAGAGCTCTATCGCCGGTT
>JBDUDC010000004.1:0-29116 GCA_040003165.1 Chloroflexota bacterium | reverse complement strand
TCTTCGCTGTCGTCGGGTTGTAGTTGCCGGTTCCGATGTGGACGTAGCGGCGGAGATGATCGCCCTCCTGGCGGACGACGAGGCAGAGCTTGGCGTGCGTCTTCAGGCCGATGACGCCGTAGACCACGTGACAGCCCGCCTGCTCCAGCAACCTCGCCCAGCCGATGTTGTTCTGCTCGTCCCATCGAGCCTGGATCTCGACCAGGACGACAACCTGCTTCCCCCTCCCGGCGGCCCGCACCAGGGCCTCGACGATCGGGCTCTCACCCGACGTGCGGTAGAGCGTCTGCTTGATGGCGAGGACCTGCGGGTCATCGGCGGCCTGCTCGATGAAGCGCTGGATCGTGACCGCGAACGGGTCATACGGGTGTTGGACCAGCAGGTCGGCCTCGCGCAGCTCGGCGAAGAGATCGGGTTGCCCCGGCTCGACCCCGATGAATGCCTGCGGCGTGGCCGGGTGGAAGGGCGCGTCCTTGAGATCCGGCCTGTCGATGCCGTACAGCTCGCTCAGCCCGCCGAGATTAAGGGGTCCCGGCAGGTGATTGACGTCATCGGGGCCGACCTGAAGCTCGCGGATCAGAAGCTCAAGGACATGCGGCGGCATGCCGTGCTCGACCTCCAGCCGCACGGCCGGGCTGAATCGGCGCCGACGCAGCTCATCCTCGAGCGCCTCGAGAAGGTCCTCCGCGTCGTCGTCCTCGACCTCCAGCTCACCGTTCCTGGTGACGCGGAAGGCGTGATGCTCGATCACGCGCATCCCGGGGAAGAGTGGGGCGAGGTGGGCCGCGATCACATCTTCGAGCGGCACGAAGACACCTTCCTCGGGGCTCACGAACCGTCCCAGGAGCGGGGGCACCTTGACTCGCGCGAAGAGGCTGCGGCCGGTGTCTGGATCTGCGACCTGAACGGCCAGGTTGAGCGAGAGGTTCGAGATATATGGGAACGGATGGCCCGGATCCACCGCGAGCGGCGTGAGGACCGGGAAGATTCGCTCCTCGAATACCCGCTCCAGGATCAGCCGCTGGCCGGAGTCGAGGTCGCGCCAGCGCTCGATCCGGATCCCGGCCGGAGCGAAGGCCGGGAGGATTCGATCGACGAAGAGCTGCGCGTGTTCGCGAGCCAGCGTTTCGACCCGCTGGCTGATCTGCTTCAACTGCTCCGATGCCGTCAGGCCATCGGGAGAGCGCGTCAGCGCAAGACCGGCGGCCTGCTGCCGCTTCAAGCCGGCGACGCGGACCATGTAAAACTCGTCGAGGTTATTGGCAAAGATGGCGAGGAATTTCACGCGCTCGAGCAGGGGGGCCGACTCATCGGCGGCGAGCGCCAGGACGCGCGCGTTCCAGTCGAGCCATGAGAGCTCGCGATTGAGATAGAGAGGCGTCTGCGGTGCCGAGCGCGTGGCACCGCTGCGACGACGTGAGGTTGACTCAAGGGTAGTAGTGGCCATCACGCTGTCGGCTCGTCTCCGCGATGGATCGTTGCGGGTGATGTGGGCACAGGTTCCTTCGGGTTCGAACCGGACACGGGCGGGTCCTGACGGTGTACCGGCGCGCCGATGATGTCAAGGACCCAAATGCGTCCCCGGGGTCCGCCGATGACGATTTAACAGTCTCACAACGTCGTGATAAAGAAGCGTTAAATTCGGCTCTCAATCCTCATGCATGGAAGGCGGCCGGCTCATCCGGCTGCTCATCGCATTGAGGAGCTTCGATTGATTAACCAGATCTGGTCGCGCCCGGTACTCAGCCTGGGAATTGTCGCGACCGTCCTGCTCAGCGCGTGTACCGCGGGCGCCGGGAGCCCCACCGCCACCGTCAGCTCGTCGGGGGGCGCTGCCGCTTCGCCATCGGCGGCCGCGATGGACCTCAGCCAGGTCCCGCCGGCACCTGACTTCAGCGGCCAGATCGCGGCCGATGGCGCGACGTTCCCGCAGCCCGTGTATGAGAAGTGGCTGCAGGACTACAACGCCGCATACTCGAACATCGAGATCAGCTACGCGGGCGGCGGCTCCGGGCAGGGGATCAAGGACATCACCGCCAGCACCGTCCAGTTCGCCGGCTCCGACGCTCCGATGAAGCCGGAGGAGAAGGCCGCCGCCGAGGCAAAGAATGGCCCCATCCTGCACATCCCCACCGTCTTCGGCGGGATCGTGATGGCCTACAACCTGACCGGCGTGGCCAAGCTGAACTTCAGCCCCGACGTGATCGGCAAGATCTTCACCGGCCAGATCACGAAGTGGAGCGACGCCGCGATCGAGGCTGATAACGCCGACAAGACCCTGCCTGATCTCGCCATCACCGTCGTGCACCGCTCAGATGGCTCGGGCACCACCAACGCCTTCACCAGCTGGCTCTGCGGCGTCAGCGCCGATTGGAAGACGAAGCTGGGTGCGACCACCTGCTCGGGCAAGGAGGTCAAGTGGCCGGTTGGCCTGGGCGGCAAGGGCAACCCGGGCGTCTCCGCCCAGGTAACCCAGACGCCGGGGGCGGTCGGCTACATCGAGCTGGCCTTCGCGGTCCAGAACAAGATTGCGTACGGCAACGTGAAGAACGCCGCTGGTACGTTCATCGAGCCGACCCTCGACAGCGTCTCCGCCGCGGCCAAGCTCGACACGATCCCCGATGACCTGACCTTCAAGGCCTGGGGCTCCGCGGTGGCCGACGCCTATCCGATCACGACCGCAACCTGGATCCTCGTCTACCAGAACCAGGACAAGGTCAGCCAGGATGAGAAGCAGTCGGATGCCGTCGTGCACTTCCTGATCTGGGCGCTCAACAAGGGCACCGACGACGCCAAGGCCCTCGACTATGCGGTCCTTCCCGACACGCTGCGGAAGGCGGCCCTGGAGAAGATCGCGACGATCACCTGGAATGGGACGCCGATCGTCGACGCTCTGTACAAGTAATCGGCCCTCCAGTGCGAGCGCTGCGCCCGGTCCTCCACCGGGCGCCGCGCCTTCCCCCAGCCACTAGACTCGGATGCCAACCATGACCGCCGAAAGCCCGCCACTGTCCGCTGGTGCGCCAGAAGAGCTGATCCGCCGCCGTGGGATGAGCGTGGGGGACGCGATCCTGGAATGGGGCGTCCGGATCCTCTCGCTCGTGGCGCTTGGCTTCGTGGTGGTCATGCTCATCGAGACGGCCGTCCGGGCGTCCGCCCTGCTCAAGAACACCAATCCGTGGGCGTTCTTGACCGGGACCACCTGGGACCCATCGAGCCTCGTGTACGGGGCGATGCCCTTCATCTACGGGACGGTCGTCACCTCGGTCATCGCGCTGATCGTCGCGGTGCCGCTCTCGCTCGGGGCGGCGCTCCTGATCAACGAGTACCTGCCGCGATTCTTCGCCGGCCCGGTGGCGTACGCCATCGAGCTTCTCGCCGCCGTACCGTCTGTGGTCTACGGGTTCTGGGGGGTTGTCGTGCTGGTGCCCGCCCTGGTGCCGATCGAGCGTGCGATCGCCGGGTCGCCGGCCGGGAAGATCCCCATCTTTGGCCCACCGGTGTTTGGGCCGAGCTACCTCGCCGCGGGCCTCGTCCTGGCCGTCATGATCGTGCCGATCGTGACGGCGGTCGCCCGCGACTCGATCAACGCGACACCGCGGCTACAACGCGAGGCCGCGCTCGCCCTCGGCGCAACGCATTGGGAGACGATTCGCGGGGTGGTGCTGCCGTTTGCGCGCGGGGGCATCTTCGCGGGGATCATCCTGGGACTTTCACGGGCGATCGGCGAGACGATCGCCGTGCTCTTCGTGATCGGCAACCAGCCGCAGATCAACGCGTCGGTCCTGGCCCCCGGTTATACGCTGCCGAGCGTCGTGGCCTCGGAGTTCGCGGAAGCGAACCAGCCCTTCCACTCGGAGGCGCTCATCGCGCTCGGGATCGTGCTTTTCATCCTCTCATTCGCAGTGAACGTGGCGGCGCGGCTGGTGGTCAGCCGCTTCGAGAAGCGAGCCGGGGGCGCCGATGTCCGCTGAAGCACCGGAATCGGTGCTGCGCACCACGAGCCGGCGACGGACCGTATCGGACCGCATCATCTTCGGTCTCTGTCTCACCGCCGGCGCGATCGCGATCCTGCCCCTTGTGCTGGTCATCGCCTACCTTGTGATCGAAGGGCTGAACGCGTGGAGCCCCGCGTTCCTGCTCGAGAAGCCGGGCGGGATCACCTCGTCGGGCGGCGGTGCGCTCCACGCTATCGTCGGCAGCCTCGAGATGACAGGGCTCGCCCTCCTCATCTCGGCCCCCTTCGGGATCGCGGTCGCGCTGTACGTCATCGAATATCGAGCCGGCCGCCTGGCGATCGCCGTCCGTACCGCCGTGGACCTCGTGGCGGGGATCCCCTCCATCGTGATCGGCCTGTTTGTGTATTCGTTGGTCGTGCTGACCATGGGGCACTTCAGCGGGCTGGCGGGATCGATCGCGCTGGCTCTGATCATGCTGCCAATCATTGCCAGGACGAGCGAGGAGATGTTCAAGATCGTGCCCCGCCGCATGCGTGAGGGCACCATGGCGCTGGCGATGCCCCGCTGGCGAGCCGTCGTGTCGGTCTACGTGCCCACCGTCGCCGCCGGGATCGTGACCGGCATCGTGCTGGCCGTTTCGCGCGCGGTCGGCGAGACGGCGCCTCTCATCTTCACCGCGCTCGGCAGCAACTTCCTCAGCACCAACATCTTCAAGCCGATGAACGCGCTCCCCCTCTTCATCTATCAGAACGCCCTCAACATCGGCTCGCCGGCGGCGCGAGAGCGAGCGTGGGCGGCCGCCCTGACACTGGTGGCGATCGTCCTCATCTTCAACGTCCTGAGCCGATGGCTTACCACCCGGGTCGCGGTACGTGTCCCGCACTAGCACCATGGAGAGCGACGAAGTGACAGCAACACCGGCGAGCATCGGCGTCACAGTCGGCAGCCCCAACGCGCTCCCGGTCGTCGCAGTCGGCGACCGCGCGCGCGATCGGGCGGCGGAGGCGCCGGCAACCAACGCCGAAGCGGCGATCGAGGTTCGGAACCTGAGCGCCTACTACGGGACCAAGAAGGCGGTGCATGACGTCACCCTCGACGCCAGGCAGCGCTCGATCACGGCCATCATCGGCCCATCCGGAAGCGGAAAGTCGACCGTGCTGCGCGCCCTGAATCGGATGCTCGAGGTCGTTCCCTCAGCGCGCATCGAGGGATCGGTGCGCTTCCGCGGCATCGACATCTATGGCAAGGAGATCGAGCCTGCCGCGGTGCGGAGGACGATCGGCATGGTCTTCCAGCAGCCGAACCCCTTCCCGACCATGTCGATCTTCGACAACGTCGCCGCCGCGGCCCGATTCAATGGGCTGGTGAAGGGACGCGCGCAAGCAGCCGAGCTCGTCGAGCGCTGCCTTCGGCAGGCGGCGCTGTGGGACGAGGTGAAGGACCAGCTCGGCAAGTCGGGCGCATCCCTCTCGGGGGGCCAGCAGCAGCGACTCTGCATCGCGAGAGCGTTGGCGGTGAACCCCGAGGTGATCCTGATGGACGAGCCATGCTCAGCCCTCGACCCGATCGCGACCCTCCAGATCGAGGAGCTGGCGCGCGAGCTGAGCCGGGAGTATGCAATCGTGATCGTCACGCACAACATGCAGCAGGCAGCGCGCGTCTCGAACGAGACGGTCTTCATGAGCATGAACGAGGACCGATCCGGCTACGTGGTGGAGGTTGGCCCCACCGCTGGCGTCTTCACGAACCCGCGCAACAAGCTCACCGAGGACTACATCACGGGACGGTTCGGATGACCGGCGTCGAGGGGGCGGCGCTGACCGGCCCGGACGGCGAGCGGCCAGCCCATCGCAACCTGCGGGCGACCCTCGACGAAGAGCTCGACGCGCTCAAGGATGACGTGCTGCGGCTGGGAGCACGGGTCGAGGACGCGCTCGAGCGCTCGGTCCGAGCCCTGGTCGACCGGGACGTGGAGCTCGCCGACGCGATTCGCTGGGAGGACGAGCAGACCAACGAGCTGCAGCGGAGCATCAACGCCGAGATCACGACCATGATCGCCACGCAGCAGCCGATGGCGCGCGACGTGCGCGTCGTGCTCGGCCTGCACCACGCGGCCGCCGAGCTCGAACGGATGGGCGACTACGCCGTGAACATCGCGAAGCTCGCGCAACAGCTCGCCGCAGAGCCCGAAATCGCCGTGTTTCCGCAGATACCGGTCATGGGCCGCATCTGCAGGGAGCAGCTGCACGCCGCGATGCGGGCGTTGGTCGACGTCTCCGAAGAGGAGGCGCGCGCGGTGTGCGCCCGCGACGACGAGGTCGACCACCTCTACAACGAGGTCTACGACGCGGCGATCGCGCAGCTGCGCGACAACCCGGAACGCTCCCAGCAGACGACGCATCTGCTCTTTGCCGCCCATCACCTCGAACGCCTCGCGGACCGGGTCACCAACATCGGAGAGGACGTGGTGTACCTGGCGACCGGCCGGGTCGAGGACCTCAACCCGTAATGGGCGCGGCCATGGCGCGACGACGAATCCTCATCGTCGAGGACGACGGCACGCTGCGCCATGCCCTGAACTTCAATCTCGCACGTGAGGGATACGAGGTGGTCGTCGCCGGCGACGGCGAGACGGCGCTGAACGCGATTCGCAATCAGCCGCTGGACCTCATCCTGCTCGATGTGATGCTCCCCGGAATGAGCGGCGTGGAAGTGCTGCGCGTCCTCCGGCGTGAAGGGATCAGCACGCCGGTCGTCATCCTCTCTGCCAAGGGTGACGAGATCGACCGCGTGGTCGGGCTCAAGGTGGGCGCCGATGACTACGTCACCAAGCCCTTCAGCCGCCCGGAGCTGCTGGCCAGGATCGAGGCCATCCTGCGACGCAACACTCGCGCGCCAGATGACGAGCCCGCAGAGGACCGATTGGAGGTGGGCCCGGTCGCGATCGATCGCGGGCGCCGCGAGGTGGCGGTCAACGGAACCTCGATCCGCCTGACCACCAAGGAGTTCGACCTTCTAGCGTTCCTGGCGAGTCATCCGGGCAGGATCTACACCCGGGACCAGATCCTCGAGCGCGTCTGGGGCTACGACTATGGGGGCGATAGCCGAACGGTCGACGTTCACATCAGCTGGCTGCGATCGAAGCTGCGCCTCGATGACGGGCACGACTACTTCAGGACGGTCCGCGGCGTCGGTTACGCATTCGCGCCCGCGGCCGTTTGATGAGCCAGCTCCGGCGGCCATCGCGCAGAAGGCCGTCGGCTCGGCCGGCGCCTGCTCGGCCTCCCCGCGGCGGCGGGGATCACGCTGACCGATCCGCGCTGGAGAGTCGGTCGGCCGTCGATGCGCTCTTTGCGTGGCTTGGGGATGACGTGCCGATCATCGTCGACGACCGCCTGCGCATCGTTCGCGCCGGAGCCTCCGCTGCGGAGCTGGCTGACCGGCCGCTGCCCGAGCTCGCGGGGATGAGCTTGATCGCCGCTTTCGGCTCGATGGCACTCGACGGCCTGGGGCGAACAGCGGTTGAGAACCACGAGCCGACGACCGGCGAGGTTCAGCTCGGGCGGCTCGGCGGCCGAACCTTCAGCGTCGAGGCGATCCCCACCGCGACCGGTGGGCTCCTGCTGTTCCTTCACGACGTCACGATCCTGCGGCGGATCGAGCACGTGCGACGCGACTTCGTGGCCAACATCAGCCACGAGCTGCGGACGCCACTCTCCTCGATCAAGCTTATCGCCGAGACGCTGTCCAGCGGATCGGTGGACGATCGGGCAACCGCGCGCGACTTCGCGGAGCAGATCGAGCGCGAGGTCGACCACCTGGCTCAGCTCGTCGACGAGCTGCTCGAGCTGTCAATGATCGAGTCCGGCGCCTTGAAGCTTTCGATCGAGCCGATCGATCCCCAGCGGGCGCTGCGCGACGTCGCCGATCGGATGGGGGCGGTGGCCGAGCGCCGCCAGATCACCCTGCGCACCCTCGATCCGCCAGGCGAAGCTCGCGACGAGCGCGCCCGAGCCGACCCCGGTCGGCTCAGCCAAGCGCTTGTCAACCTCGTGCACAATGCGATCAATTACAGCCGGCCGGGCAGCGAGGTGCGCCTGAGCTGGGAGCTCAGGCAGCCGCAGATCCGCTTCCTCATCAGTGACGATGGGGTCGGCATTTCGCCGGCGCACCTGCCCCGGATCTTCGAACGGTTCTACAAGGTCGACCGCTCCCGGGACCGGAATGGAACAGACGATGAAGGCGAGATGCGGCCGGGAAGCGCCGGCCTGGGGCTCGCGATCGTCAGGCACCTCGCGGAGGCGCACTCCGGCTCCGCCGGAGCCGAGAGCGTCGAGGGCCAAGGCTCGACCTTCTGGATCGACGTCCCGATCGACAGGTCGTAAGCGGAAAGGAATTGGGATTGGGAAAAGGAAAGAAGCAGCGTCGCTCCAACGGGCCGGCCGAGCTGGTCGTGGTGGAGGCTGAGCAATATCCCGTCGCCGTCATCGTCGAGCTCTGGCACAGGAACGCCAAGGGGAAGCGGGAGTTCCTCGACAGCCGCCGCTACGAAGCCAAGGAGGCGGCCGACGAGGATGCCCCCGAGGCCGAGCCCGCGGAGCTGGTCTCGCTGCCCTGAGGCTGCGCGACCGCGAGGGGGCCTACTCGGCCGAGCGGCGCTCTCCGGGCAGCCTGGCCCATGGGCGCGGGTGAGCCCCACGACCGGCTGAGCGCGGAGCTGCGGCGCGACGCTGGAACTGGCCCGAGCGCTGCTGCGGCCGGCCGCCTCCGCCAGATGGACGCCGCCCGCCGTCTCCCGGCGCGTGCCCCGTTCGCAGTCGGATCGGCTCCGGGCGGATGGTGCGGTCCGGCTCGAACCCCGGGATCACTTCCGACGGAATCCGATAGCCAAGCAGCCGCTCGATCTCGGCGAGCAGCTTGAATTCGTCGACGCAGACGAGCGAGATCGCATCGCCGACCACCCCCGCCCGCCCGGTACGGCCGATGCGATGCACGTAGTCGTGCGGGACCATCGGCAGCTCGTAGTTGATGACATGGGGCAGCGCGTCGATGTCGAGGCCCCGAGCGGCGACCTCGGTCGCCACCAGCACCGCGACCCGTCCCGCCTTGAAGTCGGCCAGTGCGCGCACGCGCTGTGACTGGCTGCGGTTGCCATGAATCGCGGCGGCCGCGATCCCATCGCTGACGAGCTGCTCTGCCAGGCGGTTGGCGCCGTGCTTGGTGCGGGTGAAGACGAGCGCCTGGTTGATCCGCCCCGAGCGCACGAGCTGGCTCAGGAGGGCACGCTTGCGCTCCCGGTCAACCGGGATCACGAGCTGGCTCACGAGCTCGGCTGCGGTGTTTCTGACCGTCACCTGGACCGTTGCCGGTCGGTCGAGGAGCCCATCCGCGAGGCGGCGGATCTCGTCGGAGAAGGTGGCCGAGAAGAGGAGGTTCTGGCGCCGGGCCGGCAACAGCGCCAGGATGCGGCGGATATCGCGGATGAAGCCCATGTCGAGCATGCGGTCCGCCTCGTCCAGGACCAGGACTTCGACACTGCCGAGGTCGATCGTCCGCTGGCCGACGTGATCGAGCAGCCGGCCGGGCGTGGCGACCACGATCTGCGGTCCGCCGCGCAGTGCGCGTGCCTGCGGCTCGAAGCCGACGCCGCCGTAGATCGGGGTGGAGCGGACCGGCCGGTGCTTTCCGTAGGTGCGGACGCTCTCCTCAACCTGGAGCGCCAGCTCACGGGTCGGGGTCAGGACGAGAACGCGCACGGGAGGCCGTCCGCCGCCGGGGCGACGCGCATCGGCCTCGTGCAGCCTCTGGATGATGGGCAGCACGAAGGCCGCAGTCTTGCCGGTGCCGGTCTGGGCGCCTGCCAGCAGATCGCGTCCGGCGAGGACAAAGGGGATCGCCTGGGATTGAACGGGCGTCGGCTCGGTGTAGCCGGAATCCGCGACAGCGCGGAGCAGTTCGGGCGACAGCCCGAGTTGAGTGAAGGACACGAAGTGAGCTCCTGATGGGGCCCTCCCGCAGACGCGGGGCCCG
The DNA here is from genome assembly GCA_040003165.1 of Chloroflexota bacterium. Taxonomy (GTDB): domain Bacteria; phylum Chloroflexota; class Limnocylindria; order QHBO01; family QHBO01; genus JALYSK01. The sequence continues at coordinate 19,127 of JBDUDC010000004.1, read as the reverse complement.
GTCAGGGCGAGGGGTGAATCGGGATCGAACGGTGGAAAAGACCGGGGCGCAGACCGGAGCGCCCGTCGAACACGAGGGCCCAAGCATAGCAGACAGGGTCGATCAGGGCAGGCGCGTCTCCACCACGATCAGCTCCGCACCATCGGGTCCCGCCCGCAGCTCGACGTCCGGTTCGTCCCAGATCTTGGCGGCCCCGGCCTCGGCAAGCGGCCCCGCCGACCCCACGCCCTCGAGCGCGCCGTGGACCACGAAGAGGTATCCGCCGAACCCCGGGCGGAGGCGGAGGCCGACCGCGGCCCTGGGATCGAGCAGCGAGGCATACAGGGCGGCGTCCTGGTGCACGGTCACGGCGCCCTGTGCGCTCGGCGCTCCGTCCCCGCCGAAGCCCGGCGCCGGCACCAGCACGGGGCGCAGCACGTTGCGACGCTCCTCCTCGCTGAACGAGTGCTGCTCCACCGAGGGAGGCAGCTCGAGCTGGGCGGGCATGATCCACATCTGGATGAAGCGCATCGGCTCGGTTTCGGACCCGTTCTGCTCGGAGTGCATCATCCCGGCGCCCAGCGTCGCGCGCTGGACCGAGGCGGGGAGCAGGACCCCACCGTTGCCCATCGAGTCGGCGTGGCGGAAGGTCCCCTCTGCCACGTAAGTGATCCCCTCGATGTTGCGATGGGGATGCATCGGCCAGATCGCACCGGGCACCAGGCGGTCGTCGTTGAAGACGCGCAGGTCGCCGAACTGGGTGTTCGCGGCGTCGCGATAGGTGTCGAAGCTGAAGTGCCAGTTGGCGCTGAACCAGCCGCCATCGGCGTGGTAGAGGGACTCGCGCGGGCGGAGCTCGATCATGGCCGCATCTTAGGCGAGCCTAGTTCGACGGTGCGACGCCAGCCGCCTGCGCTCGCAGCGCGCGGACCATCACCCCGCGCGGGTCGTCCGGCGCCAGCTGCAGGAAGCGGTCGAACTGCTGGATTGCCGCGTGCTTGTCGCCGGCCCCGCGCAGTGCGATCAGCCCGCGGAAGAAGGGCACGTCGGGGGAGTCGGGCGCGAAGTGTGCGAGGGCGTCGGTGGCCGCGGCGCCGTCGACGTAGTCCTCGGCACGTATGTACGCGGTGATCAGGCGCTGGTAGGCGCTCTCGTTCTCCGGCTGCTCGCGGATGAGCGCCAGCAGCAGCGCGGCGCCGCGGGCGAGGTCATCGCGCGTGTCGCGCGCCAGGTAGGTATCCGCCAGCGCGGAGAGGCCCGCGGCATCGACGGTCGTCCGATTCGCGAGGCCGATCGGGGCCGGCAGCAGGCTGCCGACCAGCAGCGCCCCGGCGACCGCGGCGCCCAGCAGCAGCGCGCCTCGCCGACCGCGCGGCCGACTCCCCAATGGAGCGTGATTCGGGGCGAGCTCGAGCTCGGCGAGCGTGCTGACGGCGCGCGCCTCGGCCTCGGCGCGCTGCTCGGCGTAGCCGGCCTCATCGAGGGAGCCGGCTCGGCGATCGGCCTCGACGTCGCGCAGCGCCTCGACCGCGACCCGGTGGCGGATCACCGGCGCCTCGTCATCGGAGGCCGGACTAGGCGCTGCAGCGCGCCAGAGGGGCACGGCCACGAACCCGGCGACAACGAGCCCCAGGGCGAGGAGCAGGATGAGCTCGATCAGGTCAGGCATCCAGCGCCTCCGCCTCGTCCCGGACGCGGCGCAGCTCCGCATCCGGCGCGGCCGGCTGCTCCACCGCCACCGGCTCGGCGCGCTGCCACGGACGGAGCCAGGCGAGGAGGAGCACCGCGCCCACGAGGATCGCCAGGAATGGGAGCGCCCAGGCGAGCGGCGAGCGCGGCGCGAGCAGGATCCACTCTCCGTAGCGGTCGACGAAGTGCTGTCGGACCGCGTCGGGCGAGGCGCCGCCGGAGAGGAGCGTGTCGATCTGGCGGCGGATCTCGACCGCCGAGGGAGTATGCGAATCGGCCACGGAAAGCGACTGGCAATCGGGGCAGCGCAGCTCGGCCGCAATCGCCGCCCCGGCCTCCGCGCGGGTCTGTGGCTGGGCCGGGCCCCGCGCCGTCACGGCGATCAGGGCAAGCAGCGCGACCAGCGCGGCGGCCGCGATCGGGAGTGCGAGGCGTCTCACCGATTCGCCCTCGCCGAGAGCAGCGCGCCGAACCGCTGATCCATCGCGGCCAGGGTCAACGGGCCGAACTGCTTGGCTCGCACGATCCCCGCGGCGTCGACGAAGTAGCTTTCCGGTGGCCCGGTCACGCCGTACTCGACCGCCAGGCGGCCGCCGGTGTCGGTGAGCTGCGGCCAGCCGCCGTCTCCGTATCGGTCCAGGAAGGCGTGTGCCGCATCCGGGCTGTCGTTGTAGAGGACCCCGACGATCTGAACCTGGCTGCCGTAACGCCGCGCGGCCTCGATCAGGACGGGCTGCTCGTCGACGCAGGCGGGGACGCACCAGCTCGCCCAGAAGTTGAGAACGTACGGCCTTCCGCGGAGCCCCTCGCCGGTCACCTTCGCCCCGTCGAGCGCGACGAGCGAGAAGGACGGCGCCGGCTTTCCGATCAGCGGGGAGGGCACCTCGCGCGGGTCGCGGCCGAACCCATGGAAGAGCAGCAGCGTGAGCGGCACCACCACGATCGGGACCAGCAGCCAGCGCAGGTTCCGCACGCTCAGGCCCCCTCGGCCGATGGATTGGCTTCGGGGAGCGGCAGGCGCTCGGCCTCGACCGCCTCGACCGGCACGCGACGCCGCTCCGGCCAGATCGCGAAGATCGATCCGGCCGCAACGATGGCTCCGCCTACCCAGATCCAGCTGACGAGCGGATTGACGAAGACGCGCACGGTCACAACCCGCGTCGCGGAGTCGTAGGCGAGGAGCGTGACGTAGAGGTCCTCACCCAGCGCCGATTGCACCGATGGGGTGGCGATCGCGGTGGTCGAATTGGGATAGTCGCGCAGCGCGGTGCCGAGCGTCCCGCTCTGTGATCCGCTGTAGGTCAGCTCGGCGCGTGCGTCGGTCACGCGCGGATCGGCGGCCAGCGGGCCGACCACAAGCCGATCGTAGGTGAGCAGGTAGCCCGCCAGCCGCACGCTCTCCCCTGGTCGCAGCGTGGCGCTCGTCTGCGAGGAGAGGCCCGACGAGATGGCCACCGCGACCGCCATCACCAGCACGCCGGCATGGACGAGGTAGCCGCCGTAGCGGCGCCGGTTGCGCGTCGCCAGGCGCCAGGTCGCGGTCGCCGGGTCCTCGCGCCGGCCGCGAGCGCGGGCTCGCGCCCCCCGGATCACCTCGTCGAGCATGATCCCCGCCGCGAAGATTGCCAGGCCGAGCGTTGCGAGCGACGCCGGGCCGTGGATCCCGAGCGCCCAGGCGGCGACCACCACGATCACCGCAGCGAGCACCGGCAGGCCGAACCGTTCGCGCACCGAGCTCCACGAGGCCCGGCCCCAGGGCAGCGCCGGTCCGACGCCCATCAGGAAGAGCAGCGCCCCGAAGATCGGCACGTTGACGCGGTTGAACCACGGCGCGCCGACGCTGATGGTGCCGCTGCCGGTGGCGCCCACCACGAGCGGTAGCAAGGTCCCGAACAGGACCGCGAAGGTGAGCCCGCAGAGGAGCACGTTGTTGAGGAGGAAAGCCGACTCGCGGCTCACCAGCGAGCTCGGCCGGCCGGTTCCGGTGAGGCTTGGGAGCCGCCACACCAGGAGGCCGAGCGCCGCGGTCAGTGCCACCGTGATCGCTCCCAGGAACCAGGGACCGATCGCCGACTGGGTGAACGAGTGGACGCTGGCCACCACGCCGGAGCGCGTCAGAAAGGTGCCGACCAGGGTGAGCATGAAGGTGGCGATCACCAGCGAGACGGTCCACGCCTTCAGCGACCCTCGACGTTCGGCAACCATCGAGGAGTGGACGAATGCCGTGGCGGTCAACCAGGGGAGAAGGGCGGCATTCTCGACCGGGTCCCAGGCCCAGTAGCCGCCCCAGCCCAGCACCTCGTAGCTCCACCACGCGCCGGCGGTGATGCCAAGGGTCAGGAAGATCCACGGAATCATCGTCCAGCGGCGGACGACCGCCAGCCAGCCCTCGTCGAGCCTGCCGGTTACGAGAGCCGCCACCGCGAAGGCGAAGGGCACTGCCATCCCGGTGTAGCCAAGGTAGAGGAGCGGCGGGTGCAGCCCCATGAAGGGGTGGTTCTGCAGCAGAGCGTTGGGCCCTGAACCCTCGGTCGCGACCGGCGTCACGCGCAGGAAGGGGTTCCCCGGCCAGGTCAGCACCGCGAAGAAGAAGCTGTCGATGGCGGCCAGCGTGGCGCCGACCCACGGCATCAGCACTGGATGCCTCGATCGGTAGCGGTGCAGGACGAGAACCGCCCAGCCGCTTGCCAGCAGGGCCCAGAAGAGGATCGACCCTTCCAGCGCCGCCCAGAGCGAGATGAAGCTGAAGAACGGTGGCGTGCTGGTGGCGTTGTTGCGCGCCACGTAGAGAACCGAGAGATCGTGCGTGAGCAGCGAGACGACCATGGCCGCGCACGCCAGCAGCGCGAGGGCAAAGCTGGCGTAGACCGCTCGCCGCGCACTTGCCAGCAGGCGAGGATCGCCGCCGCGCCCGCCGACCAGGAACGCCCCCAGCGCGAAGACGCTCGCGGCGAGCGCGATGACCACCGCGACATGGCCGAGCGTCGGCAGCATCGGCCTAGGGGGCCTGGTCCGTGCCCGGATCGAAGCCATGGTTCGATGGCTGCGCGCCGGGTGAGGGGGCCTGGTAGTTCTCGTCGTGCTTCACGATCACCTGGCTCGCCTCAAACACGCCGTCACGACCGAGCCTGCCCTCGACCACCGCACCGGCGTTCTCCCGAAACGAGCGGGTGGGCGCCACGGTCGAGTGCACCGGAACCTCCTTCTGGCCGTCGGTCAGCACGAAGCGCAGGTCGGTGGCCGGTCCCGAGATGCTGCCCTGCTTGACGAGGCCGCCGAGGCGGACGGTGTCGCCGACCGCAGATTCGCCGCGCGCCATGAGCTCCGTGGGCGTGAGGTAGTAGACGAAGGCGCTGCCGATGTTGCTGAAAGCCAGGTAGCCGATGACGACAAGGACCGCCGCGACAGCGAGGATCGTCCCCCAGCGGCGTCGAGGCGGCGGAAGGGCGGGCGGGCTCGGGGCGACGAGGGTCATTCGTCCTCGAGGGGCGAGGACTCGTCCGGGCCTGAGCGGCGCGCCGCGGCGAGGCGGCGCTGCAGGAGAGCGGCATAGAGCGCCAGCCCACCGAGGATCACACCGTAGCCAGCCACCACGAACGGCCAATCGCTCATCGGGCAACCTCGCGGGCGGTGGCGGGTGTGCGGGCGGCCACGATCCGACCCCGACGCGCCGATTCCTCACGCGCCCACTCGAGGCGCGCGAGCTCATACCGCCGCACCATCAGGTAGGCCCACGCGAGGCTCATCGCCAGGGTCATGCTGACCAGCGCCAGGACGAAGACCAAGGGCGCCGCCGGGTTCAGGATCCGATCCGGCGAGCCGATCGTCGCCGTCTGATGCAGGCCCCGCCACCACACCACGCTGAAATGGACGATCGGGATATCGATCGCCGCCACCAGGCCCACCACCGCCGCGCGCGTGGCGCGCCGCGTCGGGTCGTCGGTCAGCCGACGGAGCAGCAGATAGCCGACGTACAGCACAAGCAGGAGGGCGGTCGTGGTGAGCCGCGGATCCTCCCACTGCCAATACACGCCCCAGACCGGCTTGCCCCACATCATCCCGCCCCAGATGGCGAAGGCCGTGAAGATCACGCCGATCTCGGCGCCGGCGAGCGCCAGCGCATCGAACCGGGGGTCGCGTCGCCAGAGCCAGAGGAGACCCGCCAGGGCCGTCACCCCGAAGGAGAGATAGGCGACCCAGGCGGATCCGACGTGCACGTACATGATCCGCTGCGCATCTCCCTGGTTCAGGTCGGCCGGCACGATCACGAGGCCCACGATCGCCGCGGCGACGACCGAGACGAGGGCGGCAATCCCCAGGATGCGGGCTTTCATCACTCCTCCAGCAGGAACCGGTAGGTGGCGGCGCCGGCAACGATCATGACCACGTCGAAGACCACCAGCAGCTGCAGCCACCCAGCCAGCTCACCGAATGGATCCCCCGCCAGAGCCGCGGCGGTGGCCTGGACGGCGGCAAGCAGGAGCGGCGCGACGACGGGCAGCATCAGCAGCGGCAGCATCACCTCGCGGGCGCGCATGCGGACCGTGAGGCCGGCGTAGAACGTGCCGACGGCGGCGAAGCCAACCGTGCCAAGCACGAGGGTTGCGACCAACGGCACGACCGCTCTCGCGAGGTCGATGCCGTACAAGATCGCCACCGCCGGCAGCAGCACGCCGCCGAGGACCAGCATCACCGCGGAGCCGGCGAGCGCCTTTCCGGCATAGATCGCTCGGCGCTCGATCGGATAGAGGGCAAGCTGCTCCAACGCGCCGTCATCGGTCTCGACGAGGTGCAGGCGCCCGACCGCCAGGAGTCCCGCGAAGACGATCGCCAGCCAGAGCAGACCCGGTGCCGCCTCCGTCAGCCGACGCGAATCCGGGCCCAGCGCGAAGCCGAAGAGGAGCAGCACCAGCGCGGCGAAGAAGAGCGTGCTCACCGTGGCGTGCCTGCCGCGCAGCTCCGACAGCGCGTCCTTGCGGGCGATCGCGAGTGCGACGCGGGCCTCCGTGCGGAGCGTGCTCACGCCGCGCCCGCCGTGACCGGCTCACCGAACCCGGCGGCGGGCTGGCTCTCCGTGACCCCGACGCCCTCGATTCGGGCGACGATCCCGGCCTCGAGGTGGACGGTCCCATCCACGACGTCGAGCAGGCGCTCCACCGCGTGCGACGCCACCAGCACGGTGGCGCCGACCTCTCGCCACGCCCCGAGGAGCCGATCGACGAGCTGCATCCCCTCCGTGTCGAGCGAGGCGTACGGTTCGTCGAGCAGGATCAGGCTCGGCCCGGCCAGGATCAGGCGGCCAAGCGCCAGGCGGCGCCGCATGCCGGCGGAATACGCGCGCACGCGTTGACCGGCAACCGGCTCCAGTCCCACCTCGGCCAGCACGATGGCTCGACGCTCTTCAGCCTCGGGCGAGGCGAGGCCGAGCATGGTGGCCGCGAATGCCAGGTTCTCGGCGCCGGTCAGGTCTTCGTAGAGGCCTGTCGCGTGCGAGAGATAGGCGACCCTCGGTCGGACGAGCTCCGGATGGCGGACGATGTCCAGCCCGTCGACTTCGGCGCGCCCGAACGACGGTGCGATGGCCGTGGCCAGGATGCGGAGGAGCGTCGTCTTGCCGGCTCCGTTCGGGCCGAGGAGGGCGATCGCGCGGCCCCGATCGACGCGCAGCGAAACTCCGGCCAGAGCCGGGTAGCCGGCGAAGAGGCGCGCCAACTCCGCCGTGACCACAGCGGGCGGCGGCGTGTCGAAAGCGCCCAAGGATCGGGGCGAGACGTAGATGGTGGTCTGCGGCATGCTCGACGCGCGGGTCACGAGGGGTGGACTGCGGGCCACTATGCGGCCGTCCGCCGAGCGCGTCAAATTGACCCAGGGTGTAACGCGGCGCGTATCGCCCATCGTGAGAATGCCCGCCTCGGCGGCAGCCATATCATGATCTCCCGCGTCAGCGCATCGGAAGGAGCGACTGTTCACCAATGCAGCGAATCACCTCGCGTCCCCACCAACTGCTGATCCCGCTCGTCGGCATGGCCCTCCTGCTCGCCGCCTGCTCAAGCAGCGGGACGGGCGCCGCGGCGACGGCCACCGCGACGGCGAGTGCCAGTGCGATTGCCAGCGCGAGTGCCAGCGCGAGCCAGCCCGCGTCTAGCGGCGCGGCGACAGTCAAGATGGTCGGGTTCCAGTTCGATCCAACAGCGCTGACGGTCAAAGCCGGCACTAAGGTGACCTTCACCAACAGTGACAGCGCACTGCACGAGGTCGCTGAGGGCGAGAACGGCAAGAAGGCCGATCCCTCCCGCTTCGACGAGAGCGTCAAGCCCGGCGCGTCGACGACCATCACCTTCGACACCGCCGGCACCGTCCACGTCACGTGCCTGATTCACCCGACCATGAACCTGACGGTGACCGTCGGGGGCTGATTCCGGCCGGTTGATTCTCCGAGGGGGCGGTGCTAGCCTCTGGCGCCTGATGGACGCCGGGCTCCTGCTACCGCCTACCCCGATTCCCAGCGCGCCTCCGCGCTCACGTGCGGAGCGTCGCGCTGAGGCGCAGCGCGCCGAATGCGCGGCGACCGCCGCGCTCAACGTCCTCGGGCAGAAGTGGGTGCTCCGCATCATCCGGGCCCTCGGCGAGGGAACCCAACGCTTCTGCGAGCTGCAGGACGCGCTCGGCGGAGCGAACTCGGCGACCCTCTCGCAGCGGCTCAAGCTGCTGGAGGACGAGGGCCTGATCGACCGTCGCATCATCTCGAGCGTCCCACCCTGGGTGGAGTACTCCCTCACCGCCAAAGGAGCTGAGCTCCAGCAGGCGATCGTCGGAATCGATCGCTGGGCTGAGCGCTGGGTCGCCGATCAGTGAGCCACCCGGTCGCCGAGGAGCGGCCCGTCGAACACGGGGACGCGCTCAATCTCCTTCGCGCCGACGTCGCCGACGCCCCGGGTCCGCAGGCAGCGGCACAGCGAGTGGTCGAGCAGCTGCACGAGCGCTTCCCCAACTACGACTGGGTCGGGGTCTACTGGGTCGACGGTGACGAATTGGTGCTCGGCCCCTGGGTCGGCCCCGAGGCGACCGAGCACACCCGCATCCCGATCGGGAGCGGGATCTGCGGTGCGGCCGCCTCGTCCGGCCAGACGCAGGTGGTCGATGACGTGGATGCCGACCCGCGCTACCTCTCCTGCTTTGCGAGCACGAGGTCCGAGATCGTGGTCCCGATCTTCGCCGAGAGCCAGGTTGTCGGCGAGATCGATATCGACGGCAATGACCCGGCCGCCTTCGGCGAGACTGATGCACGCTTCCTCGAGGAGATTGCGGCGCTGCTCGCGCCGCTGCGGCCACGCGCGCAGTAGCGCGTAACTCCGCGCGTACGAGCGGTGAGATGCCTGCTGCCGCCGACTCGAAGCGCGCACCCCGGCGCTTCGAGGAGATCTACGACGCCCACGTGGTCGGCATCTACCGCTTCATCTATGCCCGCCTGGGCAACCGGCCGGACGCCGAGGACCTGACCGCACAGGTCTTCACGCGAGCCGTCGAGCAGCTCGACACGACCCGCGAGCCCGGCCAGATCGCCAGCTGGCTGTACCGGGTCAGCCAGAACGCGATCGCCGACTACTGGCGCGCGTTCTACCGGCTGCCAATGGTCGGCACCGATCACGTCGCTCCCGGCTGGGAGCCGGTCGATGTCAGTCGCGACCTGCCCGAGGAGGCCAACAACGGATCGACGGCCCGCGTCGAGGCGCTGCTGGGCCGGCTGCCGGCGAACTACCGGCAGGTGCTCGAGCTGCGCTTCCTGCGGCGCCTCTCGGTCGCCGAGACGGCACGTGAGATGGGAATCAGCCACGGCAACGCGAAGGTGCTGCAATACCGCGCGCTGCGGAAGGCCGCCTTGCTCGGAGATGCGATCGATGGCTGACGACGGCGACCTGAACGACCTGCCGGCCTCCGATCGCCTCGAGCGCTATCTCGATGCGCTGCTGCGCGACGAGCGGCCGTCGCCGGATGCCGTCGCAAGCCGCGACGAGGCCGAGGTCGCGCACCTTGCCGCCGAGCTGGCTGCCGCGGCAGGGGATCACGACCCCGACCCCGCGTTCGTCGAGCAGCTTCGGCTCCGGATGCGACAGGCCGACGAAGGGATCGCCTCGGTTCAGGTCCCGCCCCCGGTCCGTCCGTCCGCCGAGCCCGCGTCGCGGATCACCCGGATCCGGGTCTCTCGCCGCACACTGCTGCGCAATGGCCTGGGTCTCGCCGCCGGGCTCGCCGCGGGGCTGGCTGGCGGCGTGGTGCTCCGGGATCTCACCGCGCCGGACGCCACTCCCATCTGGGACGACGGTGGCGGACTGGTCGCCGGCAGCGGCAAGTGGGAGCAGGTCGCCACGCTGGCGGAGCTGCCGCCGGGAACCGCTGCGCGTTTCAGTACCGCTGCGTTCGACGGGTTCGTGGTCAACGACGGTGGGGAGGTGCGGGCACTCTCCTCGGTCTGCACCCACATGGGCTGCACCCTGCAGTATCGGGCGGCGTGGCACGACCTGCGGTGCCCGTGCCACGGCGCCAGCTTCGACCTGAAGGGCGAGCTCGCCAACGGGCGATCTCGGTGGCGACAGAGCGGCGGGTACCGCGGCGATGCGACGGCCTACCCGATCGAGCTGCCGCCCCTGGTCAGGCCGAAGGTGAAGGTCGCCGACGGAGCGATCCTCGTCTGGACCACCGCCTAGCCGCTGATGACGTTGACGAGGTAGCCGATCACGTACGGGATCGCCAGCACGGCGAGGATCACTGCAAGGACGATCCCGGCGTACAGGAAGAGCGTCAGGTCCGGTGGCTCGGCCCGCGCCGGCGGCGGGGTGAGGCGTCGCGGAAGGCGCGTCGGGCGTCTTGGGCGCCGGTGCTCGTACGGATGCTGATGCAGGTCGATGCGCGGCAGCTCGGGCATGCTCAGGCGTAGACCTCCGGGTTGACGCAGGCCGGCAGCGGCTCCCCGCGCAGGCCGGCGAGCAGGTTGGCAGCCGCGATCTCCGCCATCTTGCCGCGCGTCACGCCGGACGCCGATGCGATATGCGGCACCACCAAGCAGTTCTCGAGAGTCAGAAGCGGGTCGTCGGCAGCCATCGGCTCTGGGTCGGTGACGTCCAGGGCGGCCGCGGAGATCCGGCCGTCCCGGAGCGCTTCATACAGCGCGACCTGGTCGACCACCGGGCCGCGCGAGGTGTTGACCAGCACGGCGGTCGGCTTCATTCGGGCCAGTGCCGCGGCGTCGATCAGGTGGCGCGTCTCATCGGTCAGGTTGGTGTGCAGGCTGATCATGTCCGATTCGGCCAGGAGCTCCTCCATCTCCACCCGGCGCGCGTTCAGCGCTCGCTCGTCGTCAGCGCTCGCCGGATGGACGTCGTGGTAGAGGACGCGCATCCCGAAGCCGGAGGCGCGCTTTGCCATCCCCCGACCGATCCGGCCGAAGCCGACGATGCCGAGCGTTGCGCCGTGCAGGTCGACCCCCATCAGGAGCATCGGTCCCCAGGTCTTCCAGCGCCCCTGGCGAACGTAGCGCGACCCCTCGTCGATCCTCCGCGCCGCCGCCATCATGAGCGCGAACGCGAGGTCTGCGGTGGTCTCGGTCAGCACCCCGGGCGTGTTCCCGGCAGGGATCCGGCGGCGGGTCAGCTCGGGGATGTCCAGGTTGTCGAACCCGACCGCGTAATTGCTGACCACCTTGAGCTGCGGCCCCGCCGCGTCCAGCAGCTCTGCGTCGACGCGCTCGGTGAGCAGGGTCAGCAGGCCCTCCGTCCCCACCACGCGGCGGAGCAGCTCGTCGCGAGGGGGCGGCAGGTCGTCGGTCCACAGGTCCACGTCGCACGCGTCTCGGACGAGCTCCAGACCCTCTTCCGGAATGACGCGGCCGACGAATACGCGGGGTCGGCTCACGAGACACCGGCGGTCTGCGCGTTGGCAGGCTCACCACCGCGCTGCAGCTTGGCAAGCGACTCCGCGACCTGCTCGAGCGCGCGCGACAGGTTCTCGCGTGAATTCGCGTACGAGAAGCGCAGGTACCCCTCGCCGTGGCGGCCGAAGGCGGTGCCCGCCAGGCCGCAGACGCCAGCGTCGTAGAGGAGGTGGTCCGCGATCTCGACGCTCGTCCGTCCGAAAGAGCTGACGTTCGGGAAGGCGTAGAAGGCCCCGTGCGGCAGGACGCAGCCGACGCCGTCGATCGCGTTGAGGCCGTCCACGATGAGCGAGCGGCGAGCGATGAACTCTTCGCGCATCGCGGTGGCACCGTCCTGCGGCCCGGTAAGTGCGTCGATCGCACCTGCCTGCGCGAACGCGTTGGTGCACGAGACGCTGTTGATGATCAGGCGGCTGAATGCCGGCACCAGCCACTCGGGCAGAATCCCGTAGCCGAGGCGCCAGCCGGTCATGGCGAAGGTCTTCGAGAATCCATCGAGCGTGATCGTGCGCTCCGCCATGCCGGGCAGGGTCGCGATCGAGAGCGGCTCTCCCTCGTACTGCAGCCGGCCGTAGATCTCGTCGGCCAGCACCACCAGGTCGCGCTCGACCGCGATCTCGGCGATGGCGCGCAGGTCATCATCGGTCAGGATCGAGCCGGTCGGATTGTGTGGCGAGTTCAGGACGATCAGGCGCGTACGGTCGGTGACGAGCGAGGCGAGCTCGGTGACGTCGACCCGAAAGTCCTTCTCCTCGCGCAGGGGCGCCGCGATCGGCTCGCCCCCCACGAAGGCGACCATGCTCTCGTAGATCGGGAAGCCGGGGTTGGGGTAGATCACCTCGTCGCCCCGGTTCACCAGCGCCAGCATCGCGTAGAACATGATCGGCTTCGCGCCCGGGGTGACGACCACGCGGTCGGCCGACGTCTCGATCCCTTTCCAGCGGAGCACGTCTGCGGCGATCGCCTCGCGCAGCGGCTCGATCCCGGCCGAGGCGGTGTAGTGGGTCATCCCGCGGTTGAGGAGCGCATCGGCGGCGGCTTCGCTCACGTGCCGGGGCGTATCAAAGTCCGGCTCCCCGAGCTCGAGATGGATCACGTCGCGGCCGGTCGCCTCGAGGGCACGGGCTCGGGCGGCAGCCTCGAATGCTGTCTCGGTCCCGATCCGCCCCATGCGGCTGGCCAGTTTCACGCGATCAAGCCTCGTGTCAGTTTGCGGAGGGCCAGTGTACCGAGCGGGATGGGCGTGCCGTGGTGCCGATCGGGAGGACGAACGGCCATCCCGCGCCACCCCAATCGGCCCTTGTCGTGCGCGCGTCGCCCGCTGCTATACTTTCGAGAGCGAACAAGCCGTCCATGCGCCGCCCCAGGCAGCGACAGGAGAACACGAATCCCATGACGATGTCCGAACAGCCACGCGAATCGATCTCGCTGAACGCCGGATTCATCCCGAGCGAGACGCTCGTGAGCGTGACCGAGGCGGCGGCCCGCAAGGTGGTCGAGCTGCGCTCACGCGAGGGCAAGGAAGACGCGCGGCTGCGGCTCTTCGTCAAGAGCGGCGGCTGCAGCGGCTTCAGCTACGGGCTCGCGTTCGATGAGCGCGTCAACGAGGGCGACAAGGTCGAGGACCACGACGGCGTGCCGATCGTGATCGATCAGTTCAGCCAGCAGTACGTGGATGGCGCGGAGATCGACTATGTCGATTCCCTGATGGGCTCTGGTTTCGCCATCAACAACCCGAACGCCGTTTCGAGCTGCGCCTGCGGCTCCTCGTTCAACACCGATGGCTCACCCGGCAAGGCGGGCGGCTGCGCGCACTGAACACCTCTCCTCGCCACCAGGGAGCCCCGGCCAAGCGCCGGGGCTTTCTCGTGTCTGGTCGGCAACCGATCCTGCTATGTTGGGCTAGCACGTATCGAGTGGAGAATCGCCCGTGGCCATCGGCCAGGCGGAGCGGATCAGACGCACCTTCGCGTCCGCGTGGGGTGAGATCGGCGCGGCCTGGGGCGTGGCGCCCTCCACCGCCGCAGTCCACGGCTACCTGCTCGCCCACGGGGGCGCGCTGACCGAGCCCGAGATTCGAAAGGCGCTCGGCCTCAGCCATCGGGCGGCGAGCCTGGCGCTGGGGCAGTGCGAGGACTGGGGCCTGGTCGAGCGCGATGCGCTGAGCCGTCGGAGCGGCCAACGGGGCCCGGCCGCGACCGCGTATGCCGCGCTGGGTGACCACTGGGAGTGGTTCCGCCGGGTCATCACCGTGCGCAAGGAGCGCGAGACCGATCCGGTGATCCCGATCATCGAGCGATGCGTCCTGATGGCGCGCGAGGCCGCCGCGGAGGGGGAGGATCCCGAGCTGGCCGATCTCACCACCCGCCTCGGCGAGCTGCACGAGTTCGTCCGTCGCTTCGATGCCGGGGTGGGCGCCATCGCTCGGGCCGACACCCGCGGCGTGGAGCATCTCTTTGCCGTCATTGCGGCTCTCGACGCGGACACCATCACGCGCCTGTGGGATCTTGCCGCCGATCTCGCGCCGGACGACCTGAGCCGCTCGCTCGAGGCCATCTCTCGCCTCTCGCCGCCTGTGATCCGGCGCCTCCTCAGCGTCGCGGAGCAGCCGGCCCTCGGCAAGCTGCTGGGTGTGCGCTGAGGCCCTACTCCCCGGACCCGTCGTCCTCGAAGACGGATGCTCCCGCCGTCACCGCCGCTCGCCGCTCGCCGCCCAGGGCGGGAGGCAGCGGCCTTGGCAGCGCAGGAGGGGCGACGAAGCGGTCGACAAGCTCGCGGGTTCCCGGCAGCGCGAGGCGATCGAAGAGGAGCCCCATCTTGGCGTGCAGCTGATCACCGATCTTCTCGGCGGCTTGGGGCGGCAGGGTCCAGAGCTGGCGCTTGAAGGGACCGATCGCCTTCTTGCGCGCCTTGTAGAGGAACTGCTCCTCGGTCTGGCCCTCGCTCCGCTCGTCGGCGCAGTTCGCGCGGACCCACTCCATCATCTCGGCGTGCAGGTCGTCCGGCAGGCCGCCTCCGTCATACAGGATGTTCTGGAAGCCGGTCGCCAGGTGGATCTCCGCGGTTCCGCTGGCCGGGAAGTGGTGGAACGCCTCATCGGGCAGGGTCGACGCGCCGTGCTGCACGCAGCCCGCCAGCCCGTACTCCGCGCGCGCGACGGTCGAGAGGCGGCGCAGCGTGTCGAAGTCGATCTTGACCTCGGCCATCGAGCCGTCGGGGAGCGGGACACCACCATGGCTCGTCCCCGTCTGGATGCTCACCTTGCTCAGGCCGGTGAGGTCGTCGCCGAGCGCCGCCAGGTAGCCGTCGAGGTAGGCCCGCAGCTCCTCCTCGGTCGAGTTCGCCTTCCCCACCTCGCCGATCTCGCCGCCCACCGACACGGTGACTCCGCTCGGCTCGAGGCCACGGATCAGGCGCGTGAGCTCCACGCTGTTCTCGGCATTGACGCGCTGCTGCGCGGCAACGGTCGGCTCTGACAGGTCGACGAGCGTCGATGCATCGATGTCGATGTTCAGGAAGCCGGCTCCGATCGCCTCGCGCGTCAGGGAGCGCAGTCCCTCGAGCTCCTTCTCCGGATCGGACCGCCAGCTGGTCGCGTTGAACTGGAAATGGTCGCCCTGCAGGAAGACCGGCCCCGGCCATCGCTCGCGCATCGCCGCCGCCAGGATGACGGCGGTGTACTCGGCCGGCCGCTGGGCGGTGTACGCCATCTCGCTTTTCGCGATCTCGAAGATGAGGGCACCGACCTCGCGTTCGCGCGCCGCCACGAACGCCTGGCGGGCGGTCAGGTAGCTGGCGGCTCGCACGTTGATCGCAGCGGTGGTGAACCGGGTCGGCTCGAACTCGCCACGGCCCCGCGCGCGATACAGGTCATGGGTCGATGTCGATCCGCAGCCGAGCGCCTGGCTGGCCGACCAGATCACCCAGCCGCACGCCTCCCGCAGCGACGCGTCGTCGTTGAAGACCGCCTCGAACACGATCTCGTCAATGAGCTCATCGCGGAAGCGGCGCTCGTCGCGCAGCACGAGCTGGTCGCCCGAGATCACGGCCACGCCGTCCAGGCGGCTCAGCAGGTCGTCAGCCGATTCGTAGCTCATCGCCATCCATGCTGCAGGCTGCGGACCACTCTAGCGCGCTCACCGCAGCGCCGAGGCGAGGGTGAAGGCGACCAGCGGGGCCACCAGCAGGCCGATGCCGGCGGCCAGCAGATACCAGTCGCGCGCGGCAGCGGTGTCTGCGACGCGACGGCGGCGCAGCCCCTCCACCCACCACAGCACCGCGGACAGGCCGGCGGCGTAGAGCCCCGCCGCCAGCGCGACGACGCCGATCGCGAACGGCCGCACCGCGCTGCAGTCGCCGAAGGCGATCGGTCCCCCCTTCGGGCAGGGCGCCCCGAGCTCGAGCGCGATCAGGGTTCCCGCCGCGCCCAGCACCACGACAAGCCAGGCGAGGTGAGCGAGGAGCGGCCGCGACGTGATTGCGGTGAGTGGCGCCTAGCGCGCCGAGTAGGCGGCCGAGCGCGCGGTCGCAGCATCGGCCTCGCGAGCGGTGAGCCGGCGGTACTCGAAGTAGAGGTAGACGAGGGCCGCGGCGCCGAGCGCGGCCGAGACCGCGCCGAGCGCCAGCGAGAGGAGCGGGAAGCGGAGGGGGATGAACGAGCCGCCGGCGAGGTTGAAGGCGAGCAGCGGGATGATGATCACCACGACCAGCACGTACTGCAGGAAGTCGAGCATCCTGATCAGCGACCAGGCGAAGCCTCGACGCCCGCGCGCGGCCTGGGTCCAGACGGCCAGGACGATCAGCAGGGTGAAGTTTCCGCCGCCGACCAGCGCGGCGACGATGAAGCCGACATCCGCGCTGAAGTGAAGGAACGGAATCACCGTCGTGACGAGGTAGTACGCGTAGTTCGGGATGTACATCAGCAGGAAGTACACGAACAGGAAGAGCGGGACGCCCTTGAGGACGGCCACCAGCCACGTCTCGCGACCGTAGAGGAACCAGTTCATGAAGTCCTCCACGAAGGCCAGCCCGCGGCTCAGCCGGCCCCGGCGCCGCGCCGTCGAATAGCCGATCGTCGTCATCGATGCCTACTTCTGCGACAGCAGGAAGGTGATGAGCGCTTGGAGCTGCGCATCGCTGAGCTCCGTCGTCCCGTACGCGGGCATGCCGGTCGCCGTGCCCCCGTTGTAGTTCTTCGTGGAGTCGCGGATCCATTGCTCGAGGAACGTGCGCGGATTGGCCTTGTAGTCGGCCTGCAGCTTCGCGAGGCCGCTGATCTTGGTAGGCAGATCGGTGACCGGCGCGCTCCCGATGTGCTGGAGGTTCGGCCCCGAGACCCCGGCCAGGTCCTGGCCGTGGCAGCTGGCGCACGCGGGCGCAGCCGTGGTGTGGAAGACGTCGCTGCCCGCCGCGACGGTGTTCGGCGGCGACGTCGCCTTCGGGGCGCTGGCGGCTCCCTCCTTTGCCCAGCTCTCGACCAGCGCGGTGAGGGCGTCGACCTCCTGCACGTTGAGGGCGCCGCCCACCTCCGCGCTCCAGGCCGGCATCGGCGACTTCACGTTGCCGGACACGACCACGCCACCGAACCGGATGACCAGGTTCACGTAATGCGAGTTCGTCTGCAGCTTGGTGGCGATGGTCGGCGAGTGGAGGTTCGGCGCCTTCACCCCGGTGTTGCCCACCTCGCCGCCCTTGCCCTCGGGCCCGTGGCATTGCGCGCAGCCCGGGTTGGCTGGCTGCGCGGTGGTCGGCAACGCGAAGAGCTGCTTGCCGTAGGCGATCAGGTCCGCCTTCTCCGCGTCGAGGCTCGACGTCCGACGGGGCGTATCGGTCACCCAGTAGAAGACCGTGAAGAGGGCGAGGGCCGTGATCAGCACCACGCCGAGCGTCTTGAGCCGCATCTACAGACCGGTGCAGTGCTGAATCTTGTCCGGCGAACGGTCATCGAAGGTCACCGTTCCGACGGGCGGGCCCGTGACCTTCTGACGCGTATCAATCACGTAGATCCCGCCCTTGTCGACCTTGGTGTCGAACCGGTCCATGCCACGCGGCGCCGGGCCGTCGCGCTTCTCGCCGAGAACGGTGTACTTGCTGCCGTGGCAGAGGCATTCGAACCAGTGGCTCTTGTCGCACAGCTGAGGAATCTGGCAGCCGAGGTGCGGGCACTTGCGGTAGAGCGCGAGGACCTTTCCGGCCGGATCGGGGACCGATGTCTTCTTCCCCAGGACCAGGCTCTCGGCGGCCGGGACGTTGACGATGAAGATGTTCGCGGGACCGTAGATGTACGGCTCCCCGGCCGCCCACGTCGGTGCGAGCGCGTTGATCGCCTTGGCGTCCCCGATCGGGATCAGGCCCCCCAGCCCGGAGGTCACGTTGGGCCACAGGAACGCAATCGTGCCGCCCAAGAACTCGAGGCTCAGGATGCCGATGCCGACTCCCAGCATGCGTCGCATGAAGGTGCGCCGGCTGATCTCGCCGACCGGCGGTCCGGGCACCTCACCGTAGGCGGGCGGATGGGTCATAGCGTGAAGAAGATCCCCTGCCATGGCCAGACCCAGTTCCAGCCGGGGCCGCGGAAGAACATGCCGATCAAGGTCACCAGCAGGCCGCCGACCATCAGGCACAGGAAGAAGACCCACGCGAGCTTCCGGTCGCGTGCCGCCTTGTAGGGCGATCGGTCGATGTAGGCGATCAGGGCGATCCCGATGAAGTAGATCGGCGGCAGAAAGATCCCCACCACCGTCCCGTTGAAGTACGAGAGCAGCTCCTGCAGGCCCAGGAAATACCACGGCGCCTTGGCGACGTGCGGCGTGACCGATGGGTTGGCCATCTGCTCGAGTGGCGCCTTGATGAAGAAGGCGGTCACCACCAGCAGCGCGCTGATCAGCATCGCCATCACGAACTCGGGCCGCAGCAGATGTGGCCAGGTCAGGACCGTCTCGTCGGGGCGTTTGTCGACGCGGACCATCGACTCCTGCTTGACGTAGGCGAGCAGCCGGAACCGCTCGGTGCCGGGCACGCCCGGAGGCCCGGGCAGCTTGGGACCCTGCGTCACCGGCGCCAGCGGCGCCTGGGCGGGGGCCTGGGACGGCGCGTTCTTGTCCGCGGTGCGGTTGGGTCGCTTCTCGATCGTCATCGGCCCACCTCGCTCACACCGGCCCGGAGATGCCGCCGTCCTTCCGGATCCGCCAGAAGTGGACGACCAGGAGGATAGCCGCGATCAGCGGAAATGCGATGACGTGCATCACGTAGAACCGTATCAGGGTCCCTTGCCCCACCTCGATCCCGCCGAGCAGCAGGAAGCTCGACTCGCCGCTGACCAGCGGAGCGTAGGTCGCCATCTGGCTGCCCACCGTGATCGCCCAGAACGCGATCTGGTCCCACGGCAGCAGGTAGCCGGTGAAGCTCAGCCAGAGCGTCGAGAAGAGGAGAAGGGTCCCGATCACCCAGTTGAACTCGCGAGGCGGCTTGTAGGCGCCGTGGTAGAAGACGCGGATCATGTGCAGGAAGACGGTCAGCACCATCAGGTGCG
>JBDUDC010000215.1:0-2716 GCA_040003165.1 Chloroflexota bacterium | reverse complement strand
GCGACCGCGGGAGAGCGCGTCATCGCTGAGTAGGATAGCGGCCACGCGCCGGCCACAGGTGCGTCCGCACGAGGAGCATGAGCCGATGACCAGCCGATCCCTCCGCCACCCGGTGAACCGGGTCATGATCGAGGAGGCGCCCCTCGGCGCGCGGATCGCTGACCGCGTGACCGGCTTTCTCGGAAGCTGGCGCTTCATCATCCTGCAGACCGTGCTGGTGCTCGCCTGGATCGGCACCAACATCTACCACCTGCTCAACGTTCACTTCGATCCGTATCCGTTCATCCTGCTCAACCTGGCCTTCTCGACCCAGGCCGCGTACGCCGCCCCCCTGATCCTGCTGGCCGGCAACCGGGCCGCGATCCGCGATCGGCTCACGCTCGAGCACACGGCCGGCGAGACGGACACGGAGGAGAAGCAGAACGAGCGCCTGCTGAAGGGCAACAGCGAGATCCTCGACCATGTCGACCGGCTGGAGCAGCAGATTCTCGAGCTCGAGACGCGGATCATGAAGGCGCTGGACCGGGGCGGCTAACCCAGCTCACGAAGGCCGATGTCGCCGCGGTGCTGCCCGCCATCGATCACGCAGCCCTCGACGCCGCGGTACGCCGCCTCCCGCGCAGCCGCCAGGTCACGGCCAAGGCCAACGAAGGTCACGGCTCGACCTGCGGTCGTCTCGTACCTGCCGTCCACCCGCCGCCGCGTGCCGCCATGGAAGCAGAGGAGCGGGCCGTCGTCGCCGGGGCCGGACGGCTCGGCCCCTTCCAGCGGCCGGCCGACTTCCGCCAGTTCCGGATAGCCCTCGCTGGCGACCACGGCTCCCAGAGCCGCGCCGCCGCCCGGCCCGACCGAGTCCTCCATCAGCCTGCGGTCGCCGGTCGCTGCACCAAGCAACGCGGCTGACAGGCTCCCGTTGAGCATCGGGAGCAGGACCTGCGCCTCCGGATCGCCGAAGCGCGCGTTGAACTCGAGCACCATCGGCCCCGCGTCGGCGAGCATCAAGCCGGCGTACAGGACCCCGCGGTACCCGATTCCGTCGCGGGCCATTCGCCAGGCGATCGGCTCGAAGATGGTGGCCACCGCCTCTTCCATCTGGGCCTGGCCATACCACGGAACCGGCGCGTAGGCTCCCATCCCGCCGGTGTTCGGCCCGGTATCCGCATCCCCCAGGCGCTTGTAGTCGCACGCGGCGCCGATCGGCACAACCGCCTCCCCGCTGACTAGCGCAAAGACCGATACCTCCCGCCCGGCGAGCCGCTCCTCGAGCACCAGCTTTGCTCCGCTCGACGCTCCATCCAGCAATGAGCGGATGGCACGCTCCGCTTCGTCGTGCGTCTCGGGCACCACGACCCCCTTGCCGGCCGCCAGCCAGTCCGCCTTGACCACCGGCGGCTGCTCGGCCTGGCGGAGGTGGGCGATCGCCGCCTCGGCATCCTGAAACGTGGCGGCGCGAGCGGTCGGCACGTTCGCGCGTGCCATCTGCTCCTTGGCGAAGACCTTCGATGACTCGAGGCGCGCGGCCTCGCGCCCCGGCCCGAAGACCGGGACACTGGCCTGCTCGAGCGCGTCCGCGACACCCATTGCCAGCGGGGCTTCGGGCCCGATCACCACCAGCCCGTAGCGTTCCCGCGCCGCATGCCGTGCGACGGCGGCCGGATCGAGGATGTTCAGGTCGGCGACGGTCCTGCCACACGCCTCCGTTCCGCCGTTTCCCGGAGCGATCGAGACGCGACCCACGCCGTCGTCCCGGGCCAGTCGCCAGGCAAGCGCGTGCTCCCGCGCACCGGAGCCGAGGATCAGGACGTCAAGCGCCGGCATCCTGCTCCCGCTACGGCGAGGCGGACGGAGAGGCGGCCGGCGACGCGCCCGTCAGCTGGCCGAGGCGCTGCAGGACCGACTGCAGGTCGTTGACCCTGGCCTGGTACGTGCCGAGATCGCCGGCCTTCAGCGCCGCCTGCGCGGCGTCGTAGAGCCGCTGAGCTTCGGCCACCAGGCCCGCGACGGAGCCCGGCAGCTGGCCGCCGCCTCCGCCGCCGGGCTCATCGACCGGCGGCGGGATCGGAGCCTCACCCAGGATCTGGCGCAGCCCCTGGTCGATCGTCTCGGCGAACGCGATCCGGTTCTGGCTGGCCAGGATCACCCGCTTGAACTCGGGGAACGAGGATTCCGTCGAGCGCAGGAAGATCGGCTCGACGTAGAGGATCGAGTCGCCCATCGGCAGCACCAGCAGGTCGCCGCGAACCACCGAGGATCCGGCGCGCGACCAGAGCGTGAACTGCGCGCTGATGGTCGAGTCCTGGTTGATGCGAGCCTGGATCTGCGCAGGTCCGAGCGTCGTCGAGTCGTTCGGGAAGCGGAAGCTGATCCGCTGGCCGTAGACGCCCGGATCCATGCGGGCGGCGACCCACGCCACCATGTTCGGCCGCGACGCGGCGACCAGGGGCTGGATCAGGACGAACTCCGCCGACGGCTCTCCGGGGATCTTCATGATCACGTAGTAGGGCGCGATCTGGCGTCCCTGTCCTTCGACATCGGTCTGCTGGTTCGGGAACGCCCAGCGATCCTCCTGGTTGTAGAAGGTCGCGGCGCCGGCATCGGTCGCGGGCACGTGGTAGAGCAGGTACGCCTCGTTCTGCGCGGTGAACAGATCCTCCGGGTAGCGGAGGTGTGCCTGCAGGTCCTTCGGCATCGCGCTCAGGGGCTGGAAGAGCGAGGG
>JBDUDC010000214.1:0-2727 GCA_040003165.1 Chloroflexota bacterium | reverse complement strand
CACCTCGTTCCACACACCCACTGGGATCGTGAGTGGTATCGGCCCTTTCAGACCTTCCGCATGCAGCTCGTCGAGCTGGTCGACCAGGTCCTCGAGATGCTCGAGGCCGATCCGCGCTTCTCGTTCACCCTCGACGGGCAGCTGGCCACCGTCGACGATTACCTGGCCATCCGGCCCGAGGCCGAGGATCGGATTCACGAGTTCGTGAGCGCCGGCCGGCTCGCGATCGGCCCGTGGCAGATCCTGATGGACGAGTTCCTGTGCTCGGGCGAGACGATGATTCGCAACCTCGAGATGGGGATGCGCCGCGCAAGTGACCTGGGTGGGGCGATGCAGGTCGGGTACCTGCCCGACATGTTCGGCCACGTGGCCCAGATGCCGCAGCTGCTGCGCGGCGTCGGAATCGAGAGCGCCGTGCTGTGGCGCGGGGTGCCGGCCGCCATCGAGAGGCATCGGTTCGCCTGGAGCGCGCCCGATGGATCATGCGTGTCGACGGAGTACCTGGCCGAGGGCTACGGCAACGCCGCGCACCTGTTCGCGCTGCCCGGCCGCCTGGACGAGAAGCTCGCGGTGCTGCACCACGCGCTGCGCCCGTTCTTCGGCGACGACCCGCTGCTGGCGATGTACGGCAGCGACCACAGCGCGCCGCGCCGCGACGTGATGGCGGTGGTGGACGAGCTGAATGGCGGAGATGCCGAGTACGACGTGAAGGTTGATACCGTGGCGGACTATCTCGCCGCCAGCGGAGCCGGCCCGGATGCCGCTCGGTGGCAGGGCGAGCTGCGCTCATCCGCGCGAGCCAACATGCTGATGGGGGTCAACTCTGCCCGGGTCGACCTCAAGCAGGCGACCGGCCGAGCCGAGCTCGCCCTCGAGCGCTACGCCGAGCCGATGCAGGCGCTGTGGGGCGACCCTGCCGCCTGGCCGGCTGCCTACCTCGACATTGCCTGGCGACGGCTGATCGAGAACTCGGCGCACGACTCGATCTGCGGCTGCTCGATCGATCCGGTCGTGACGCAGGTGCTCGTCCGCTACGCGGAGGCGGAGCAGGTCGCGCGCGGCCTGGCGAGCCGTGCGGCGCAGCGGGTCGCCGACCGCGTCCCGGGCGACGGCTTCGCGATTCTCAATCCATCGCCCACCGAGCGCCGAAGCCTTGTCGAGCTTTCGCTGCCGATTCCCGACGACTGGGACGCGGTCGCCTTCGAGCTCGGCGATGCCACGCTCCTGCCGACGCAGGTGCTCGAGCGCACCGAGCGAGCGGTCTGGTCAACCGAGACAACCGGCCGCGAGGTATCGCTCATCAGGCGGCGCATCCACGGACGCGAGCTCTTCGGCCGCCATCTCGTCGCCTTCGCCGTCGGCGAGGTCGATGGCATGAGCGAGCTCACGCTGGAGGTCGACGACGATCCGACCGGCACGTTCGACGCCGACGAGATGCTGGGCGCAGTGGAGCTGGCGGCCGAGGCTGCGCCCGATCGGCCATGGCGTGTGCGCGTGGTCGCCATCGCACGGCGCCGCATGCTGGTCGAGGTGCCGGTCCCCGCGCTCGGCTGGGCCGCCGTACGCGCGCGCCCGGCGGCGCCCGGCGTCGATGAGCCGGTCCGCGCCGCTGACGGGCGGCTGACCAACGGGCTGCTCACTGTCACGCCGGCGGCGGATGGAACGTTCCGACTCGAGGCGGCCGACGGAACCGTGCTCGATGGGGTGGGCCGGCTGGTCGACGGCGGCGACGAGGGGGACAGCTACAACTACGCTCCCCCAGCCCACGACGAGCTGATCCATGAGCCGCTCAGGACGGAGTGCGCGCTGCAGGAGGACGGGCCGCTGCGTGGCGTCTACCGCGTCCTGCGCACGTACCGCTGGCCGCTCGGCGTGGATGACGGGCGCCGCTCCGGAGCGGTCGAGGTCAGCGTCTCCATCATGTGCGAGCTTCGCGTCGGCGAGCCATTCGTTCGGCTGGCGCTGGCCTTCGACAACCCGAGCGCGGACCATCGGCTGCGGATCCACGTCCCGGTGGCACGCGAGGCGGCCGGCTCGGCGGCGGAGGGTCAGTTCGCGGTCGTGGAACGTGGAGACGAGCCGGACGCGGGGCACGGCGAGCGACCGCTGCCGACCTATCCGGCGCGCACCTTCGTGTCAGCCGGCGGGGCAGCCGTGCTGAGCCGCCACCTGGTCGAATACGAGCTCCTCGAGGAGCGCGAGCTGGCGATCACCGTCCTGCGCGCGACCGGCTGGATCAGCCGCAACGAGAATGCATACCGCGAGGATCCGGCCGGTCCACAGATCCCCACCCTCGCTGGCCAGTGCCGCGGGCCGTGGCAGTTCGAGCTGGCGGTCATGCCGCACGCCGGCGAGTGGTCGGAGGCGGGTGTGCTGGAGGCGGCCGAGCGCTACCGCCACGACCTGCTGGTCGCGCCGGGAGCCGCTCTTCGTGCAGCCGAGCTGCCCGTGTCGGCGCCCGGGCTGGAGCTGACCGGTCACGGAGTCACCTTCTCTTCGCTGCGACGGCGAGATGGCTGGCTCGAGCTGCGGCTCGCCTGCGAGGACGCGGAGCCGCAGGAGGCTCTCGTCCGGGCCGACTTCAGCGAAGCCCGCGAGGTGGACCTGCGCGGAGAGCCCGGCGTCGGGCTCTCCGTCAGCGACGGCCTCCTGCGACTGCCGCTCGACGCGTGGCAGATCCGCACCGTCCAGCTCCGCTGACTCCCTCGCTCAGTGCCCCACGAGCTC
>JBDUDC010000213.1:0-2735 GCA_040003165.1 Chloroflexota bacterium | reverse complement strand
TGAAGGGAACGCCCGTCGTCTACTACGGCGACGAGATCGGGATGGGCGACAACGTCTACCTCGGCGATCGCAATGGGGTGCGCACGCCGATGCAGTGGACGCCCGACCGGAACGCCGGGTTCAGCAGCGCCGATGCCGCGGCGCTCTACTCGCCGCCGGTGGTGGATCCGGTGTACGGCTACCAGGCGGTCAACGTCGAAGCCCAGAGGCGCTTGCCCGGTTCGCTCCTGAACTGGATGAAACGGATGATTCGCGTCCGCAGGGAGCACCCGGTCTTCGGCCGTGGCGCGCTCGAGTTCCTGCACCCGGACAACCGCAAGGTCCTCGCCTACCTGCGCGAGGGAGAGGGGGAGACGATCCTGTGCGTGGCAAACCTCTCGCGCTTCGCGCAGTTCGTCGAGCTCGACATGAGCCGCTTCGAAGGACGGGTGCCGCGCGAGCTGATCGGCAGGGTCCCCTTTCCACGCATCGGCGAGCTCCCGTACCTGCTGACCCTCGGCCCCCACGACTTCCTCTGGTTCGAACTGACCGATGGATCCGCCTGAGCGACACCGCCCGTGAGCGCGGCCCCGCCCACCGCGACGTTCACCCCGGCGTGGATCGTTCAGCAGCGCTGGTTCCGCTCCAAGCAGCGTGCGGTGACGGGCGTGGCCGAGGCCGACCGCGCCGCCCTCGGAGCCAACGCCTGGATCCTGGTCCTGTCGGTTCGCTACGCGGACGGTGGCGAGGATCGCTACCTCGTGCCCGCCATTGACGACGGCGGGCAGTGGCGTGAGCCGCGCGATGGCGACGGTGCGTGGCGCGCGATCGTGGAGTGCTTGCGTGACGGCGCGGAGCTCCCCGCGCAAGAGGCAACCTTCCGGTTCGAGGCCACCCCCGCGCGGGGACAGCTCCTGCCCCCGCGGCCGGGCGGCACCGATGAGCTCGACGAGCGACGCCTGGGGGTCGAGCAGACCAATACCTCGGTAGTCTTGGGCGAGCGGCTGATCCTGAAGGTCTACCGCCTGCTCGAGCCGGGCGAGAACCCCGAGCTCGAGATCGGCGTCTTCCTGAGCGAGGTCGGCTTCGCCGCCACGCC
Source organism: Chloroflexota bacterium (assembly GCA_040003165.1). Classification (GTDB taxonomy): domain Bacteria; phylum Chloroflexota; class Limnocylindria; order QHBO01; family QHBO01; genus JALYSK01. The sequence continues at coordinate 1,657 of JBDUDC010000213.1, read as the reverse complement.
GGCACTGGCCGGAGTCGCGCGCTTCGTGCCGGCCGACGGATCGGAGGCCTCCGCCGCGGCCATGATCCAGGCCTTCCTGCCGTCGCGCGGCGACGCCTGGGGGCAGATGCTCGCCTCACTCGCCGCGGATCTCGACGCCGCGACCGAGTCCGTGGTACAGATCGGCCGGGTCACCAGCGAGCTCCATCGCGCGTTCGCCTCGCGGCCGCAGCATCCCTCCTTCCCGGCTCGCTCCGCAACGGCGGAGGAGGCGGCAGCCTGGAGAGCGGACGCGGAGCGCGAGCTCTTGGGTGCCCTTGCTGCAGTGGACGGTGCCCAGCGGGATCGCCTGGCGGGCCTCGCGCCCGCCATCCGTGCCCGGTTCGCGGAGGCGTTCGGCACGACGGGCGCGGCGGCGCTGGTGACGAGGATTCACGGTGACTATCACCTGGGGCAGCTCATCGCGACCGAGGACCGCGGCTTCGTCGTGATCGACTTCGAAGGGGAGCCCGCCCGGCCGCTGGCCGAACGGCGTCGTCCCTCCTCGCCGCTCCGAGACGTGGCCGGCATGCTGCGCAGCCTCGATTACGTCGCGCGGACGGCGGAGCGGGGCGCGCATGCCGCCGCCTTCGACCCTGACGCCTGGCTTGCCGATGCGCGCCGCGCCTTTCTCGATGCGTACGACGCCACCCTCCGCGACGAGGGCCTGCTGCGCGCCTTCGAGCTGGTGAAGGCGTGCTACGAGGTGCGCTACGAGGCGGGAAACCGGCCCGACTGGACCTGGCTGCCGCTCGAGTCGCTCGCGCGGCTGACCTCCTGATGTCGCGTCCCGGCTGAACGAACGCACGTCGGCGCGCGTAGAGTCGGCGGAGGGTCCCCACCGAGGTTGCCATTGCTACAGGTCTTCCGCGCTGCCTGGGGCGTGGTCGACGGACGCATCGAGGCGGGCCGCGTGCCGGTAGGCTAGGCGACCATGAAGCAGCCGCCGCCGCGCCGCCGGTGAGGGTCTGGCGCGGTCAGCCATACCCGCTCGGTGCCACCTGGGACGGGGTCGGGGTCAACTTCGCGATCTTCAGCGAGAACGCCACCGAGGTCGAGCTCTGCCTGTTTGACGCCGATGGGGGCAACCAGCGGCGGATCCGCATGGTCGAGCAGACCGATCTGGTCTGGCATTCCTACCTTCCCGACCTGCGACCCGGCCAGCGGTACGGCTACCGCGTCCACGGGCCGTATCGGCCGGAGGAAGGGCATCGGTTCAACCCGCACAAGCTGCTGATCGACCCGTACGCCAAGCGGATCGACGGCAGCCTGCGCTGGAACGACGCGCTCTTCGGCTACCGGATCGGCTCCGACGAGGCGACCGACCTGCCCGACGAGCGCGACTCCGCGCCGGACGTGCCGAAGTCGGTGGTCGTCAACCCGGCGTTTGTGTGGGGGCGCGATACCCAGCTGCGCATCCCGTGGGGGGAGACCCTCATCTACGAGGTCCACGTCAAGGGCTTCACCATCCAGCATCCAGACGTCCCGGCCGAGCAGCGTGGCACCTATGCGGGGCTCGCCTCGGCACCCGCCATCGACTATCTGCAGCAGCTGGGGGTGACCGCCGTCGAGCTCCTGCCGGTACATCACCACGTCGACGATCGCCGCCTGATCGAGCGTGGGCTCACGAATTACTGGG
>JBDUDC010000212.1:0-2755 GCA_040003165.1 Chloroflexota bacterium | reverse complement strand
AGGCCGGCCAGGGCAGCGAGCTGCGGCACCGGCTCGAGGAGACCGTTTCCAGCAACGGCGACTGACACCGATCCATATGCTGCGGCCGTGCCCGTGCTCGGGGACTATCTCTCTCGGCTGTGGGGCGCGTAAAACCCGATCGTGCCTTGCAGAGCGCGGTCCGCCTCTCGTGCGCGCACTGGCGGATCGTGGTCTCCGCCCTCGGCCTCTGAGGCTGACCGGGCCGCGGCGAGACGCGGCGTGGAAGCTAGGCTGCGGGGCGTGAAGGTCGCCTACATCTTCTCCACCTCCGGGCACACGGCGAGCTACAAGCTCGGCAAGATGATCCTGCCGCAGCTCGAGCAGGGAAACCACGGGGTGGAGGTCGTCGGGATGTTCTTCTTCGACGACAACACCTACGTGCTGCGCGCGGGCGATCCGCTCGGCGAGCGCCTCGCCGAGGTTGCCGAGGAGCAGGGGATCATGCTGATGCTCTGCGACCGGTGCGCGATCGAGCGCTCGCTCGCGGAGGGTGAGCCGGGCGACTGCCGTCCCAGCGGCACGGTCGCGGGAGTGCGGGTCGGCTGCTTTCCGGACCTCTACGGGGCGCTGTCGGGAAACCCGCCGGACCAAGTGATCACGCTGTAGCTGCGAAGCGCAAGGCGGTCTCAGGGCTCGGTCGAGCCCGCTAAGCGACCGGCTCGCTACCGGCCACCGAGGCGAGCTGGATGTCGGTGGGCTCGGCGCAGCAGAACCATGCCTCGGTGAGCCGCGGGCGCGGCTCGACGTCGCCAAGGTCGGCGGGGTCGGCTGAATGTCCCGCGGCATCGGCCACCGCCCGATACAGGGTCCGAAACGTCGACACGCTGTCGACCTCCGCCGCGACATCGGCCTCGACGATTTCGGCGAGCTCGGCATGGAGGCGATCCAGCTGCGGATCCCCGGCTTGCCAGTCATACGTGAGGCGGTCGCGATCGTAGTCCTGCAGGTGCGGTGTGATCTCGGGGCGATCGAGCAGCAGCGAGCCCTTGGGCACGAGCAGACGGATCGTGTACTGGATCGGATCCACGTTCCCCACCATCTCGTTGGCAATCACGAAATCGAGGATCTCGAGGATGTCCTGCGGTGTCGCCCAGGGCGTGAACGGCAACCACGACGGGCGGATCTCGATCCCATGCTCGCGCAGCAAGGCCACCGCCTGGGCGGCCTCGTCGGCGGTGTGACCCTTGTCGAGATAGGTGAGGATCTCGGCGTTGAGCGACTCGAACGCCGAGATCACGAAGAGGCACCCGTATTCGCTGAGCTCGGGCCAGACCTGACGATGCTCGAGGATGTGCTCGACCTTGGTCGTGCAGTCGAAGGTGACCTCGGGAAAGTGGCGGTGAAGCTCGCGCGCCACTTGCAGGGAATGCTTGACGCCGTTTAGGAAGTCCGGGTCGCCGAAGGTGATATGGCGCGCCCCCGCCGCCACCAACTGGGCGATATCCGCCATCACCACGGAGCTCCCGACGATCCGGATCCGGCCGTCGTAGGCGACGGGCACCGGGCAGTGCCGGCACTTGTGCACGCAGCCGTGGCTGGCCTCGACGTACCCCGCGAGCTGCTCCTCGCCATCGCGCTCCAACCGCGCATAGCGCTTGAGGGGCGGCAGCTGCCCTCGGCTCGGGGTGTGAAACTCGTGGCGCCCCAGGTCAATCGAGCTGGTTGCCGGTCGCAGCGCCGGCGAGTCGCCGAGCGCCTCAACCCACTCCACCAGCTCCGACTCGTACTCGCCGGCGATCAGCCGGTCGACCAGTCCACCGATCGTCGGGTCGTCACTGACCGCGGCGTAGAGACCGTAGAAACAGATCGGCAACCGCGGCCGGATCGCTCGAATTTGCTCGCCGGCGCCAATCGCCAGTCGCATCGCGGTGTGCATCGGAACGGAGACGCCGACGGCCTCGGCCCAGTCAATCTTGTCTCGATCAAGCTGCTCGACGGAGAGATCGATGCACCGAACCCGATGCCCGGCGGCCTCCAGGGCGGCCGCCGGCGAGGCCAGGTGCAACGGCTGATGACCAAGCTCGTAGGTGGAGATCAGCAGGACCCGCACAGCGCCAGGATAGCCTTCGCTTCGCTTCACTCCGACGGCTCGCCGATCACGATCTCGAGCTGGCCGTGGGCGGTGCGCAGCGTCCGCTCGACCTGCTCGGGCGTCTCGCCCCGGGCGAAGAGGAAGCCGAGATAGCGGTCGGCCTCGGGCAGCGCCCGCACCGCCTTGCCGCGCGCGATCGAGATCTCGAGCCCGGTCACCCCGGGTACCGCCCGGGCCTCGTCCTGCCCGCGCACCTCCTTCAGCACCCCCGCCTTCGGGATCGGGAGCATCATCACCCCGGAGGCGGCGGCCTCGCGGCTCAGGTCGTCGAGCGGCAGGCCGAGGGCGTGGCGCAGGATGAGCTCCTCGAGGCTCACGCCCATCCCGAAGCGCAGCGAGCGCGAGCACAGCCCGCCGATCGAGCGGGCGGCGAGCTCGAGCATCCACACGCTATTTCCGTCGATCCGCAGCTCGGCGTGTATCGGCCCCTCGACCAGGCCGAGCGCGGCGGCCGCCTCGGCCGTGTGCAGGCTGACGGCCTCGAGGGTCTCGGCGGGCAGGCGCGACGGGGTCACGTAGATGGTCTCCTCGAAGTAAGGGCCCTCGAGGGGATCCGGCTTGTCGAACACCGCCAGGATCTCAAGGGCGCCGCCGCGCAAGAGGCCCTCGACGGCCACCTCTACGCCTGGGACGTAGCGCTCG
>JBDUDC010000211.1:0-2767 GCA_040003165.1 Chloroflexota bacterium | reverse complement strand
GCGAGCCATCTCGGCCCCGACGGAGCGCCGCGCATGGTCGACGTGAGCGCGAAGCCCGTGACCGCCCGTCGGGCAGTCGCGCAGGCCGTGGTGCGGATGCGCCCGGAGACACTCACAACCCTGTTCGAGGCCGGCGGGCCGAAGGGCGATGCCTTCGTGGTGGCCCGACTGGCAGGGATCGGGGCCGCCAAGCGCACCGCGGAGCTGATCCCACTCTGTCATCCACTGCCCCTCGACGACGTCGAGGTTGAGCTGAGCGCGGATGCCACTGGCGGCCTCGTGACGATCCGGGCGACCGTCGCCGCGGTGGCGCGCACCGGGGTCGAGATGGAAGCCCTGACCGCCGCAAGCGTCGCCGCCCTGACCCTGTACGACATGTCGAAGTCGCTCCAGCGCGACATCGTGGTCGAGCGGATCGAGCTCCTCGAGAAGGAGGGAGGGCGCAGCGGCCGGTACCCCGCCCCTGCCTCCACGGCAGCCCACGAGGCGGCGGTCGTCACCGTATCGAACCGCTCCGCGGCGGGGGAGCGTAAGGATGCCAGCGGCCCGGCCCTCGTCGCCGCGCTGCGGGAGGCCGGCTTCACGGTCGCCGCAGAGCCACACGTCGTCGCCGACGTCGAGGGCGAGATCGCGCGGCTGCTCATCTCGCTGACGGATGAGGGCCACCGGTTGGTGGTAACCACGGGCGGCACGGGGCTCACGCCCTCGGATGTGACACCGGCCGCCACCCGCCGCGTGATCGATCGCGAGGTGCCGGGCATGGCCGAGCAGATGCGCGCCGCGGGCCTGGCCAGCACGCCGATGGCCTCGCTCTCGCGGGGCGTGGTGGGGACCCGTGGCCGATGCCTCATGGTCAACGTGCCCGGCTCGCCGAGCGGGGCGCTCGAGTCGCTCGGGGCGGTCCTCCCGGTGCTCCGCCACGCCATCGACCAGCTCGGGGGCGGCGATCACTGATCTGCGGGCCGGCCGCGCGGGGCCTCGGCCCGCTGTCGCTCGCGGCTAGGATTGGCGCCGATGCCACCGATCCCCTTCTATCCGCTGATCGTGCTGCCGGTGGCGGCGGCGGTCTATCTCTTCTGGCGTCGGCTGGCGCCCCACCTCGCCGTCCTGCGCGCAGGCCGGCCGCTGGAGCGCACCGACCAGCCGCTGGAGCGGATCAAGGGACTCGGGATCTTCGTCTTTGGCCAGCAGCGGCTGCTGCGCGACCGCGGGCCGGGCCTCATGCACTTCTTCATCTTCTGGGGCTTCGTGGTGCTGCTGGCGACGACTGGCAACTACATGACCGACGGCCTGGTCGAGGCCGTGCTGGGCTGGCCGCTGGGAGGGGTGCTATGGAGCCTCGCGGTCCTGGTAGCGAACGTCTTCATCGGGCTCGTGCTGGTCTCGATCGCGTACGCCGCCTACCGCCGCATCGTGGTGCGGCCGACCCGCCTGGCCCTGAGCCGCGATGCGTTCGTGATCCTTGCCCTCATCGCCGGGGTAGTCGTCACCGAGCTGCTCGCCGACGCCTTCGGCTTCCTGCTGGCGCCGGATCGGCCAAGCCGCACGGTCGCCGTGCTGGCAGGTCCGTTGAGCGGTGCGCTTGCGCCGGTCGCTGCCCAGGCGTCCGCCGGGTTTGGGATCTTCGCCTGGGCCCACATCGGCTTCGTGCTCTGGTTCGCGACCCACCTGCCTCACAGCAAGCACCTGCACATCTTCACCAGCGAGCCCAACGTGTACTTCCGCAACCTCGAGCCGCGCGGCGCGCTGCGCAAGATGGACCTCGAGCTGGAGCCGGCCGATGGCGAGGAGCCGGTCTTCGGAGCCAAAACGCTGAAGGACCTCACCTGGCGCCACCTGCTCGACGGGCTCTCCTGCACCGAGTGCGGCCGCTGCATGGAGTTCTGCCCCGCGTCGATGACAGGCAAGTCGCTGAGCCCGAAGCATTTCATGGAAGGGCTCCGCGACCAGATCTCGATGGCCGAGACCGCGATCGCCGCGGCCGCCAGCGCCCAACGGGCGGCCAAGGGTGGCGCGGCCGGGGGAACCGAGGCATCGGACCATGCCCTGAGCCTGGCCGACGGCCGCGCCCGTGAAGCGATGGAGCTGCCGCTGGTCGACAACGCGATCCCGGAGGAATCGGTCTGGCAGTGCACCACCTGCGGCTGGTGCGTCGAGGGGTGCCCGGTCCTGATCGAGCACGTCGACAGCATCGTGGAGATCCGCCGCAACCTGGTGCTCGAGGAGAGCCGATTCCCGAAGGAGCTCAACGTCGCCTTCCGAAACATGGAGACGGCGGGCAACCCGTGGGGCCAGCCTCGCAACGCGCGCCTCGAGTGGGCAAAGGGCCTCGATGTGCCCGTCCTGGGCCAGCACGACCGGAACGCGGCGCGTGCCGCTCACGATGGGCGCGGCGCGCGCAGCATCTACCGCGAGGGGCGCCGGACCTTCGGCCCGATCCTGTACTGGGTCGGCTGCGCCGGCGCCTTCGACGATCGCAACCGCAAGGTGGTCCGCGCCATGGCCCAGCTGCTGAAGCAGGCCGGAGTCCCGTTCGCCGTGCTCGGGTCGGGCGAGACCTGTAGCGGGGACCCGGCGCGACGCGCAGGCAACGAGTACCTCTACCAGATGCTGGCGGAGGAGAACGTCGCCACCATCTCGGCGGCGCACCACGATCACGGCGTCTCGACGATCGTGGCCAGCTGCCCGCACTGCTTCAACACGATCCGCAATGAGTACCCGCAGTTCGGGCTGGCCGGGATCGAGGTGATCCACCACACCCAGCTGC
>JBDUDC010000210.1:0-2768 GCA_040003165.1 Chloroflexota bacterium | reverse complement strand
CGGGCGAGTTCGTGAGCCTGATCGGCCCGTCGGGATGCGGCAAGAGCACCCTGCTGCGGATCGTCGGCGACCTGATCGGGCCGTCGGCCGGATCGGTCACGGTCAACGCCAAGCCGGCCCGGCAAGCGCGCCGGGATCGCGACTACGGGATGGTCTTCCAGGCGCCCGTGCTTTTCGACTGGCGGACGATCGAGCAGAACGTGGAGCTGCCGCTCGAGATCATCGGCGTCGGCGGTGGCGATCGACGGCGTCGGGCGAGCGAGATGCTGGCGCTCGTCGAGCTGTCGGAGTTCGCGGGGCACCACCCATGGCAGCTCTCTGGAGGGATGCAGCAGCGAGCCGCCATCGCCCGTGCCCTCGTCTTTGAGCCAAGGCTGCTCCTGATGGACGAGCCGTTCGGAGCGCTCGACGAGATGACCCGCGAGCGGATGAACGACGAGCTGCTGCGGATCTGGGAGCGGACCGGCACGACCATCGTCTTCGTTACCCATTCGATCCCCGAGGCCGTCTTCCTCTCGAGCCGGATCGTGGTGATGAGCTCGCGGCCGGGCCGCATCACCGATCTGATCGACGTCGACCTGCCGCGGCCCCGAACCGACGCGGTGCGCGAGAGCGAGCGCTACTTCGAACTGATTACCCAGGTGCGCGAGGCGCTGCGCGCTCCCGACACAGCGCGCTCCATCGAGCCATGAGGCGGCTCCGCTACTACCTGCCCGCGATCGTCGTATTCGTGCTCCTGATCGGCGGCTGGGAGCTGCTCGTCGCCATGCTGCACATCCAGCGCTTCCTGCTGCCTCCGCCGTCGCAGATTGCGAGCCAGATGGTCGATGAGTGGCCGGCGCTGCGGGCAGCAGGCACCACGACCTTGATCGAGGCGGTGGGCGGCTTCTTCATCGGCCTGGGCGCAGGCCTCGCCGTGGCCTTCGCGACCGCGCGCTTCGCCGTGGCACGGGCAGGTCTGATGCCCTTCGCCATCGCCGCCAATGCGGTTCCGATTGTCGCGTTCGCCCCGATCATGAACAACTGGTTCGGCGTCGCGAGCCCGCTGAGCAAGATGATGATCGTGGCGGTGCTCGTCTTCTTCCCGGTCATGATCAACGTGGTTCGCGGCCTGACCAGCGCTGATGCGGCTAGCCTCGAGCTGATGCGCAGCTATGCCGCCACCGAGGGGGAGATCGTGCGCAAGGTGCGCATCCCGGCGGCGCTCCCCTACTTCTTCACCGCGCTCAAGGTCGGCGCCACGCTGAGCCTGATCGGCGCGATCGTGGGCGAGTATTTCGGCGGGGCAAACGACGCGCTCGGCCGGCTGATCGTTGAGAAGGCGGCGTTTCTTGACTTCGCGACCGCGTGGGCGGCAATCATCATTGCGGCGGCGCTCGGGATCGCGTTCTATCTGCTGATCATCACCGTCGAGCGGGCCATGATGCCTTGGCACGCGTCGATGCGCGCCCGCGACACGTGAGCGGAGGAGGTGGAGCCCAAACGCTTGGCTGAAGTGTTCCGGAGGAGAGAGGCGGCCACGCCGATCGGCGGGGCGCAGGTGGAGGTCGGAGGACTCGATGAAGCGATTCTGGCAAAGCACGTCAGTACTGAGCGCGACAGCGCTCATCGTCGCCGCATGCGGCACCGGCGGCACCGGGGCGACGCCCACCGCGACCGTCGGATCGGGCGCACCGAGCGGCAGCGAGCCGGCGGCCGCCAACGACTGCGGCAAAGCTGCCTTCGGCGGCTCGAACGTGAGTATCAGCTTCCAGCTGCAGTGGACCCCGCAGGCGCAGTTCGCGGGCTACTTCGCTGCCAACGACAAGGGCTACTACGACGAGGCCGGACTGACCGTCGAGATCCTGGACGGTGGGCCCACAATTCCGCCCCAGCAGGTGGTCGCGGCCAAGGATGGCCCCGAGCTCGGAGAGGGATGGGTCCCCAAGGTCCTCGTCGCCAACGAGGCGGGTGCGGACCTCGTGAACATCGCCCAGGTCTTCCAGCGATCAGGAACCCTCGACGTGAGCTGGAAGGACAGCAATATCGCCAGCCCCGCTGATTGGAAGGGCAAGAGGATCGGTGCCTGGGGCTTCGGCAACCAGTTCGAGATGACGGCCGCTGCAAGCAAGGCCGGGCTCGCCAAGACCGACTACAAAGAGGTCACGCAGGACTTCAACATGGATCTCCTGCTCAACCGCGACATCGACACGGCGATGGCGATGACCTACAACGAGCTGGCGCAGCTGCTCGAGAAGAAGAACCCGAAGACCGGCAAGCTCTACAGCCTCGATGACCTCAATATCCTCAGCTTCAACGACGTCGGCACAGCGATGCTGCAGGACCATGTCATCGCCCGGAAGAGTTGGCTGGAAGGGCAGACCGGCAGTGTCAGCAATGAGAAGATCGCGACCTGCTTCCTGCGCGCTTCGTTCAAAGGCTGGATCTACTGCCGCGACTACGCCAGCGACTGCGTCGACATCACCCTCAACCAGGGCACGATCCTGGGCAAGGGCCACCAGACCTGGATGATGAACGAGATCAACGCGCTGATCTGGCCGTCGCCGAATGGGATCGGGATCCTTGATCCCGCGGCCTGGCAGCAGACCGTCGACATCAGCAAGCAGTTCAAGATCCTCAAGGCCGATCCGGCCGACTGGGCCTTCCGGACCGATCTGGCGCAGGCCGCGCTTGACGGTCTGAGCGGCGACGCGAAGGGAACCGACTTCAAGAAGGCCACCGTGGAGGTGACGCCCGGCGGCGAGTAATCCCAGTCCGTCACGGCAATC
>JBDUDC010000209.1:0-2785 GCA_040003165.1 Chloroflexota bacterium | reverse complement strand
GTGATCCAGGTGCCGAGGTCGGTCCCGCAGTCGTCCTCGCGGGTGATGACGTCCTGCGCCACGTCGACCAGGCGACGGGTCAGGTAGCCGGAGTCGGCCGTGCGGAGGGCCGTATCGGCCAGTCCCTTGCGCGCGCCGTGGCTCGAGATGAAGTACTCGAGCACGCTCATCCCCTCGCGCAGGTTGCTGCGGATCGGCAGCGCGATGATGCGACCCGAGGGGTCCGCCATCAGCCCGCGCATGCCGGCCAGCTGGTGGACCTGCGTCACGTTGCCGCGGGCTCCCGAGTGGGTGATCATCCAGACCGAGCCTCGCCGGTCGAGGCCGTCGAGCATCTTCTTGGTCACCTCGTCGGTGGTCTCGCGCCAGACGTCGACCGTCTGGTTGTAGCGCTCCTCCTCGGTGATCAGGCCACGCCGGAACTCGCGCTCGATGTTGTCGACCTGGCCGTCGGCGCCTGCCAGCAGGGCCGCCTTCTCGACCGGCACGTGCATGTCGTCGATGCCGATCGTGATCCCCGCCACGGTGGCGTAGTGGAACCCGACCGCCTTGATACCGTCCACCAGGCTGGCCGTGGCTCCAGCGCCGAGGTCGCGGTAGCAGCGCGCGATCAGCTCCTTGAGCCCCTTGCGGTCCATCACCTCGTTGACGAAGCCGAGTTCCTTGGGGAGCACGGTATTGAAGATGACGCGTCCCGGAGTGGTGTGGACCACCTCGTGCACCATCGACACCGAGCCGTCCTCGGCGGTCTCCTGGCGCTCGATCTCGACCCGGACCTTGGCCTGCACGTGGACGTGGCCGAGCTGGGCCGCCATGATCGCCTCGTCGGCGCTGCTGAAGACCTTGCCCTCACCGACGATCCCCGCCTCGCCCTTCATCTTCTCGGCCTCGATCGTCAGGTAGTAGCAGCCGAGCACCATGTCGTGGGTGGGTGACACGACCGGCGATCCGTCGGCCGCGGAGAGCAGGTTGCGCGTCGAGAGCATGAGGTCCTTCGCCTCTTTCTGCGCAGCGGTGCTGAGGGGAACGTGCACCGCCATCTGGTCGCCGTCGAAGTCGGCGTTGAACGCGAAGCAGACGAGCGGATGGATCTGGATCGCCGAGCCCTCGACCAGGACGGGCATGAATGCCTGGATCCCGAGCCGGTGCAGGGTCGGCGCACGATTGAGGAGCACCGGATGATCGGTGATCACCTCTTCGAGCACGTCCCAGACCTCGGGGCGCACGCGCTCCACGATCCGCTTCGCGCTCTTGATGTTGTGGGCAAAGCCCTTCTCGACCAGCTGGCGCATGACGAACGGCTTGAAGAGCTCGAGCGCCATCTTCTTCGGGAGGCCGCACTGGTGCAGCTTCAGCTCCGGTCCCACCACGATGACGGAGCGTCCGGAGTAGTCCACCCGCTTGCCGAGCAGGTTCTGGCGGAAGCGGCCCTGCTTGCCCTTGAGCATGTCCGACAGGCTCTTGAGCCGATGGTTGCCGGTCCCCGCGATCGCGCGACCGCGACGCCCGTTGTCGATCAGCGCGTCGCACGCCTCCTGCAGCATCCGCTTCTCGTTGCGGATGATGATCTCGGGCGCCTCGAGGTCGAGGAGGCGGCTGAGCCGGTTGTTGCGGTTGATGACGCGGCGATAGAGGTCATTCAGATCGGAGGTCGCAAAGCGGCCGCCGTCGAGCTGGACCATCGGCCGAAGATCCGGAGGGATGACCGGCAGGGTCGACAGGATCATCCACTCGGGCCGGGCGCCGCTCTTGCGGAACGCCTCGATCAGGCGCAGCCGCTTGATCGCCTTCTTGCGCCGCTGACCGGAGGTCTGGCGCATCTCGACGTGCAGCTTCTGGGAGAGGTCGTCGAGGTCGATCTGCTCGATGATCTTCTTGACCGCCTCCGCGCCCATGCCGGCGTCGAAGAGCCGGCCGTGCTGCTCGGTGAGCTGCCGGTACTCCGACTCACTGAGGATCCGGAGCACGTTGAGGTCGTTAATCTGCTGCCGAGCGCCGCGCGCCCACACGCGAGCGTCGTCGTTCTCGCGCTCGACCTGCTGGCGCTCGGTCGCGAGCGCCTCGTCGATGCCGCCGGTCAGGTCGGCGATCGCGGTGGAGTGCTTCTCCTCGGCGTTGGCGAGCGCGTCCCGCGCGTCGCGCTCGACCGCGGTGACCTCGCCCTTCACCAGCTCGCGCAGCTTGGCGAGCGAATCCTTGGCCGTGTCGCCGGCCCGCGCGATCACCTCGCCCGTGGCCGTGAAGATCACGTCGCTGGTGACCTGCTTGCCGCCCTCCTTGATGGTCGCCTCGACCTGCTGGGCGGCCGTCATCAGCTCCTCGGTGCGGGTCGTCTGCCCGTCCTCGATTCGCTTGCGGTCGGCCTCGTAGCCGGCCACGAGCTCGGTTCGCTTGTCGGCGACCTGGGCCTCGAGCTCGGCACGCTTCTCGTCGACGATCCCCTGGGCCCCGGCCACGCGCGCGGCCGCCTCCTCGTCGATGCGGGCGAGCGCCTTCTCGCGCTCGTGCTCGTCGACGCGCGTGACCACGTAGAGCGCGAAGTAGAGGATCCGCTCCAGGTTGCGCGGGCTGATGTCGAGCAGGATGCCGAGCCGGCTGGGGGTGCCCTTGAAGTACCAGATGTGACTGACCGGGCTGGCCAGCTTGATGTGGCCCATCCGCTCGCGGCGGACCTTGCTGCGGGTCACCTCGACGCCGCACTTGTCGCAGATGATGCCCTTATATCGGATGCGCTTGTATTTGCCGCAGTAGCACTCCCAGTCCTTGGTGGGACCGAAGATGCGCT
>JBDUDC010000208.1:0-2786 GCA_040003165.1 Chloroflexota bacterium | reverse complement strand
CAGCCGCTCGACGGACGCAAGGTCACCCTCCCGCAGCTCGCACCCAAGCTGTTCGAGCAGGGCCGCTTGAGCGGTCGATCGGACCAGCGCGCGGACCTCGTCGCCGCGTTCGCGCAGCTGTCGCACCAGCGCGCGGCCGATGAAGCCGCCGCCGCCGGTGACGAACGCTTTCATGTCTTCTCGAACAGCCCTCGCAGGCGCGCCAGGCTGGCCGCCATGTCCCCGCCCGCTCCGGAGGCGATCATCGGCTCCATGAACGAGGTCAACATCGAGCCGCGAATCTCCGCCACGAGGTTGACGCGACAGTTGGTTGGCTCGAGCGGTGTCACCTCGATGGTCGCGTCGAGGGCGACGCCGCTCACCTCGCTGTGCAGCCCGAGCAGCCGCGGCGGCTCATAGGCGGTGACCTCGAGCGGCGCCTCGAGGCGCTGGCCCATCAGCTCCCGGACCAGCGTTCCCTTCGCGCCGACCGCGACCGGGCCGGAATCGGTTCGTTGCACCGAGACGATGCCCGACTGCCAGCGCGGCAGCTCCTCGAGCTTCGAGGCGACCGCGAATACGTCCTCTGCCGATGCGGGAATCTCGACGGTCTGCTCGACTCGCTTCATGCGCCAAGGGTAGCGCCGCGGAACGCGCGCAGGTCGTCGACGAGCTGTGCGTACATCGCCTCGCGGGCCGCGGCATCGGGTGCGTGCAGCGCCGCCGACGGGTGGATCGTGGCGCCGATCGGCGGCCCCATCGCCGATGGCTGCAGCTGGCCGTGCTGCCGGGTCACGCGGAACGAGCCGCTGATCAGCGCCTGCGCGGCGGTCGCCCCCAGGCAGACGATCGCTCGCGGCTCGACACGCGCGATCTCGGCATGGAGCCAAGGACGGCAGGCGTCGACCTCCTCACGGTTCGGCTTCTGGTGCAGTCGGCGCTTGCCGCGCGGCTTCCACTTGAAGTGCTTGACGACGTTCGTGACGTAGGCGCGCCGGCGGTCGATGCCCGCGTCGGCCAGCGCTCGATCGAGCAGCTCACCGGCAGGGCCGACGAATGGCGCCCCGGTCTGGTCCTCGCGGTCGCCTGGCTGCTCACCGATAAGCATCAGCTCTGCGCCGGTAGCGCCCTCGCCGAAGACGGTCTGCGTCGCGTCGCGGTACAGGTCGCACGCCTGGCAGCCGGCGGCCGCGCGTCGCAGCGCCTCGAGGCCGCTCGCCGCGGAGGGGATGGGCGGCGGGGGATAGCCTTCCACGCCGCGTGGAGGAGCAGGCGCGATGCCACGCCGCTCGCTTATCACCCACGGTCGTGCGTTCAAGCAAGATCGGGGTTCGTGAGCCGCATCGGCCCCAAACGATGACCGGGTGTGATGAATTGGGTCTGTCAGGGCTCCAGGGCCCGGAAATCCGCTCGACTCATCACAGGCGGCAATAAAGCGCCGTGGGCCAGGAGGCGGACCTCGATCAGGCGTCGGCGCTCCCCACTTCGACCTCGTCGGTGATCGGATCCGAGATCGCGTGCTCGCGTCGGGCGAGCAGAACGAACGGCACGGCCAACGCCTGGATGCCGGCCGAGATCAGGTACGAGGTCGGATAACCGTAGATGTCCGCCGAGCGGCCGAGCGCGGGCTGGGCGACGACGCCTCCGGCGGATCCCATCAGGTTGTCGAACGACAAAACGGTCGCGCGCTGGGCCGATGGGATCAGCCCGTTCATGAAGGCTTGGCGCAGGGGTGATTCGATCGCAAACACGAGCGCCCAGCCAGCCAGCAGGACCAGCGCAATCCAGAAGCTGCTCACCAGCCCGACAAGCACCAGCAGGACGACGTTGAGGATCCCGCCCACGAGGAGGGCATCGGTGCGCCGGCTGAAGAAGCGCCGCACGCGCGACACGATCAGCCCGCCAACGATCTGGGCGCCGGCGACGATCGCCGCCGCCAGGCCGGCGATGCCGTACGCGGTCTTGTCACCGTACAGCTCAAGCAGGTACGGCTGGGCGGCATAGAAGACGTAGATGCCCGCCCCGAAGCTGAAGGGAGCGGCCAGCATCAGCCAGCGCACGGGTGGGCGGCGGAACCCGCCATCCACCGCGCCACCGATCACGTTGCGGATTGCCCTCCCAGCACTGACGTTCCGGTCGGGCGTGAAGCCCTGGTCGTGCATGAACCGGACGGCGATCACGAGCGTCACCCCCAGCACCGCCGCGCGGACCACGTACGGCACGCCCAGGTTGGTGGCCTGCGCGATCAGGCCGCCAGACACCGATCCGACCAGCATCGCCACGCCCCCGACCCACTGCGCTCGCCCGAAGACGTGCTCGAGGTGGCCCTGGTAGTTGGTCGCCTTGAGGGCATCGACCAGCCAGGCCTCCGTCGCGCCGGAGAAGAAGGTGAACCCGAGGCCGAGCAGGATCGAGGCGATCGCCCACCCCCACAGCGACGCGTGCAGCTGCCACATCACCAGGTACAGCAGCGTCGAGAGGAGCAACGTCAAGGCACCGAGGACGTACGAGAACTGGCGACCGCGCGTATCGGCCACCACGCCGGTGGGGACCTCGAACAGGACCTGGCCGACGGTGAAGAACGCGTTGGCCGCGAACGCCTCGGCATTGCTCAGCCCCGCGTCGAGCAGGAAGAGGGTGTTGATGCCCCAGATGAAGGAGGCGGCGAGCGTGTGGAACAGGGTCAGAGCGAGATAGGTTCGCTCCACGTCCCTTGCCGGATCATTCGTCATTGCGCTTGGCAGATCCTATCGCGCGAAGCGATCCGACACACCCGTCCCACCCTGAAGTGATGGATGGAATGGTGG
>JBDUDC010000207.1:0-2790 GCA_040003165.1 Chloroflexota bacterium | reverse complement strand
AATGCGCTGCAGCCCGGCCTCCGCATCCTCACCGCGGAGGTGAGCGAGACGCTGCGCAAGGGACGTCACACGACCACGTCGGCCGAGCTGCACCCGATCGAAGGGCCGAGGCGCGGATACGTTGCCGACACGCCCGGCCTGCGCGAGCTCGGCCTGTTCGAGCTTCCCGCCTCGGAGCTGGCATGGTGCTTCCGGGAGATGCGTCCCTTCCTCGGCAGCTGCGCCTTCAATGACTGCAGCCACCTGCACGAGCCGCGCTGCGCGGTGCGCGCGGCCGTTGAGCTCGGGGACGTGCCTCCACAGCGCTACGAGAGCTACCGGCGCCTGCGCTCCGAGGAGGCTCGCTAGGCGCCGTATCATCGGCGGAGTGGAGATCAGCCCGGGGGTGCACGCCGTCAAGATGCTGGGCGCGGACGCGTTCCTGCTCACCGAGGATGGGCTCACCCTCATCGACGCCGGGATGGTCGGATCGCGGCGCCGGATCACGCGCTTCGTTGGCCGCATCGGCCGCTCGATCGACGAGCTCGACCGAATCGTGTGCACCCACGGCCACCCCGACCACATCGGCGGCGTGGCCGAGCTGGCCGGCGAGGGGGTCGAGGTGATGATGCATCCGGCCGATCTCGACGGGCTGCGCCTGGGCATCCGGGACGTCGTCGCAAGCCGCAGCCGCGGGCACCTAATCCAGTATTTGACGCGCCCGCCAACCGAGGCCACACCGCTGCTCGACGGCCAGATCCTGCCGCTCCTTGGCGGCCTCGAGGTGATCCACACGCCGGGCCATACGCCGGGCAGCGTCTGCCTGTACGCGGCTCGCGACCGCCTCCTTTTCACCGGCGACGTGCTGCAGGTGATCCGCGGCCGCCTGACCTTCGCGAGCGCCTTCTTCAGCCACGACATGGCGGAGGCGCGCGCATCGGTCGAGCGGCTGGCCGCGCTCGAGGTCGACACCATCGCCTTCTCACACTACCCGCCCTGGCGCCGCGATCCGAGCGGCGCGCTGCGCGACCTCGTCGCGCGGGCGGCGGGATAGCGGCGGACCGCAGTCGGGCCGCAGGGCGACGCCGGCACCATGGCCCTCGATCCGAACCCGAGGTAGCGCACATTGGAAACGCTGGTCGACCTGGTCACCGACGCCGGAAGGCGCTTCGATCGGCGCCCCGCACTCCTCATTCGGCCGGTCTTCCGAACCCGGAGGTGGCGCTACCGCGACCTCGCCGCGCTCGTCCCGCGGGTCGCGGGCGTCCTCGCGGGCACCGGCATCGAGAAGGGGGATCGGGTCGTCATCTGGGCGGTCAATCGCCCGGAGTGGGGAATCGCCTTCCTGGGCGCCGCCCACGCCGGGGCCGTGCTGGTACCGCTCGACGTGCGGACGCCGGCGGACCTGGCTCAGAAGATCGTCGAGAAGACGGCGCCCAAGCTCGTACTCGCCTCAGCTCAGACGCTCGCCGCCGCCAGCGCGCTCGGTCTTCCCGTGCTGCCAATCGAGCCGCTTCCCGACCTGGCGCGCACGGTGCCCCCGCTCGCGGCGCCGCACATCGGGCCCGACGACCTGGCCGAGATCGTCTTCACCTCGGGCACCACCGGCGAGCCGAAGGGCGCGATGATCAGCCACCGAAACCTGGTCAGCAACGCCACGGTCCTCGTCGACGTCTTCACCCTCGCGCCCGGGGAGCGACTCCTCTCGGTCCTCCCCCTCTCGCACCTCTTCGAGCAGGTGCCCGGCTTCCTCGCTCCGCTGGTGGCGGGAGCGAGCGTCGTCTACCCGGTCAGCCGCCAGCCAGCGGTCCTGATGCGCACCTTCCGCGACTTCCGCGCGACCATGCTGCTCATCGTTCCGCAGGGACTCAAGCTGCTCGACAACGCGGTCGAGCGCCGCGTCGACTCGAGTGGCAGGCGCGCCGCCTTTGAACGGCTGCACGCCTGGGCGCGCCGCCTCCCCCGACCCCTGCGGCGGCTTCTGTTCCGCCCCGTCCTGAGCGGCTTCGGAGGCCGGTTGCGCACGATCGCGGTGGGCGGCGCGGCGATGGACGTCGCCCTCGCGAGTCGATGGAGCGAGATGGGAATCGACGTCCTGCAGGGATACGGCGCGACCGAGATGAGCCCGGTGGTCAGCTTCACGCGGCCGGGTCGGAACCGGATGGGCACGGTGGGCGAGCCCGTGCCGGGCGTCGACCTGCAGGTCGCCCCCGATGGCGAAATCTGGGTGCGGGGTCCCGGCCGCTTCGCCGGCTACTGGCAGGACCCGGAAGCCACCCGCGCGGTGATCGACGCTGACGGCTGGTATCACACCGGCGACCTCGGCAGCCTCGGTCCCGACGGGCAGCTGACCCTGCATGGCAGGAAGAAGGACATGCTGGCGCTGGCGGACGGCAGCAAGGTCTATCCCGAGGATATCGAGGCGGTGCTGGCCGGCGACCCGCGAGTACGCGACGCCGCGGTGGTGGGCCTGGTCCGCGACGGCGAGCTGCGCGTCCATGCCGTCCTCCTGACCGCCAATCCCGAGGAGGCCGAGCCGATCGTCCGCGACGCGAACACGCGGCTCACGGGCAGCCAGCAGATCCGCTCGCACTCGATCTGGCCCGATGACGACTTCCCGCGCACCCCAACCCAGAAGGTGAAGAAGCGGCTGGTCCTCGATAGCCTGACGGGCGGACCGGCCGATGAGGGCGCCTCGTCAGCGGCCCCGAGGCCGTCGACCAGGCGAGTCGGAGCCGCTGAAGCCGCAGCGAGCGGGTTCGCCGCCCTCGTGGCATCGGTCGCCAACCTGCCAGCCGACGCCGTCAGCCA
>JBDUDC010000058.1:0-9343 GCA_040003165.1 Chloroflexota bacterium | reverse complement strand
TGCTCTGGTCGGCGATCTTCCTTGATCTCCTCGAGCACCCCGAGCTTCCGCCGCCGATCCTCAGCTGAGCTGATCTCGGGAGCGTGCCGCTGCAGCGCACTTGAACCGTCTCACGGGGCAAACAACCCACGAGCTCGAGCTCCTGCGCGTTATGACCGTCCCACGGGTCATCTGACGCAGGAAACCACCTCGCAGCGCAGCTCCTGCGCCAGTTGAACCGTGGTGCGGTCCGAAGGATCAGGAACCGGGAGGGAAACGCCGAGGGCTAGTTCGGGAGCTTCCCGCTATCGGGGTCGCCGCCGCCGCGCCGCAGGAAGCGCTCGATATCGGAGATCAGCTCGTCGCCGGTCGGCAGCTGGGCCTCATCGGCCATCTGCTCGAGCCGCTCAACGTGGGCCTTGGTGGTCTCGTCGCCGGACGTGGCGGCGTCCAGCAGGGTGCGGGTCTCGAGCGCCTTCATCGGCAGGTCGCCGAGCGGCAGCTCCATGCCAAGGTACTGCCCGACGTGCCGCAGCAGCTCGATCGACGCGCCTGGGTAGGGCATCGAGATGTAGTGCGGAACCTGCGCGAAGAATCCGAGTGTCGCCACGCCCGAGCGCGAGACCGCCAGCTCCAGGACCGATAGCGCCGCCGATGGGACCCGCAGGTGGCCCTTCGGGCCCATGGTCACGCCTTCGGGAAGGAGGCCCGAGACCGAGGCGGTTCCCAGGATCGGCACCGGCCGGGTGTGCGCGACGGCGGCGGGCAGCGCCCCGAGGCTGACCCAGCTCGTCACGCCCAGCTGCTTGACGAGATCCACGAGGTCGGCGCTGAGCTGCCGCCATCGGTAGTCGGGCTCGGGGCCGGTGAGGACGAGCAGGTCGCGATCGCCGGCCGTGGTCGCCACCAGCCGAAGCTCCGGCCATTCCAGGCTGCGCAGCGAGCCGTCCACCACGTCGAGCGTCGGGCGTCGCGCCCGGTAGTCGAAGATCCGATCACCATCGAAGCTCGCCACCGGCCGGCTCTCGGCGGCGAGCTGTGCAACCGCGAGCGTGGCCGCTGAGCCGGCATCGATCCAGCCGTCGAGAGCGGCCACGAGGACCGGCGCCTTCAGCTTGCCCGCGTCACCGAGTTCGTAGAGAGCCATACCGAAAGGATACGGCCAAGGCCGTTCGCCGGCTCAACGCCGCCCTACTGGTCTAGGAGGTAGGTGGTCATCGGTCCCAGGCCCTTCACGTCCACCTCGCGCCGTTGGAAGGGAAATCGGTCGTGCAGGAGCTCCCATGTCGAGGCGGCCACCTGGATCCGGCCGGGGATACCGGATGACTCCATCCGCGCCGCGGTATTCACGGTGTCGCCCCACAGGTCGAACACGAACCGCCGCTGACCGATGACGCCGGCGACCACGCGACCGCTTGCGAGCCCGATTCGAATCTCGAGCGTGAGCCCGTTCTTGGCGCGCCATGCTTCCACCGCGCCGAGGATCGCCCGGGCAAGGTCGAGCGCGGCTGCCGCGTGATCCGGCATCGGCTGCGGAGCACCCGCAACCGCCATGTAGGAGTCGCCGATGGTCTTGATCTTCTCGACGCCGAGTCCGAGCGCCAGCTCGTCGAATCGGCTGAACAGGTCGTCCAAAACTGCGACCACCCGGGCCGGATCTGTCCGTTGAGCCCAGGGCGTAAAGCCCGCGAGATCGGCGAACAGCACGGTCGTCGCCGGGTGCGAATCCGCGATGTGCTTCTCACCCTGCTTCAGCCGCGCGGCAATCGCGCGGGGGATCGCGTTCGTGAGGAGTTCGTCGGAGCGGGCTTCGGCCGCGCGGCGCCGGAGATCGGTGTAGCGCAACAGAAGGAATGTGATCGTCAACGGAAGGCCGACGTTCGGGAGGTAGGAGATCAGCTTCACAGCGTAGGGAGGTGCGCTGATGGCGCTCCGGACGATGGGGTCGACCGCCAGCATAAAGACGAGCATTCCCAGGAAGACGAAAAACCATGGCGTCGCGCGTTGCGGTCCCAGCGCCAAGATTGCGTACGCCGGCACCATGAAGGCCCACACGAGGCCGAAGCTCCCGCCGGTGACGCCACCGCCGACTGCAGTAGCCAATGGCACGAACACCACGCCGCTGGCGATCAGTACGACCACATACCGATCAAAGCGCCGCGTGCGGGCCAGCACCAGCAGGTTGACCGCGCTGTACGCGGAGAGCGCGAGCGCAAGGACCCAGACCACCGCAGGCCCGCCCGCCTCGGGTGGCAGCGAGAGGGGAGCAGCGATCGTCAGATAGCCGGCGATCACGCCGACGCGCTTCCGGAGGCGGGTGTCGTCATCGTCGCCCGGTTCGTCGGCGAACGAGATCATGCGCAGCAGCGGCTCTCGCAACCGAGTGCCGAGAGACGCGCGCTGGCCGGCGTCTGTCATCACGCCTGATCGTACGACCGCGGCCCGCATGCAGGCGTCGCAACCGATCGGTAGGCTGGACGCGAACCGCTCGAACCAGCAAGGAGATCAACTTTGAACTTGAACAGCATCTTGATCGGCTCCGAAGACCCGCAGCGACTAGTCGACTACTACACCAAGCTCTTCGGTGAGCCGGCCTGGAACCAGGGCGGCTACATCGGCTGGGTCATTGGCTCCGGGGCCGTCACCGTCGGGCCGCACGACCAGGTCAAGGGGAAGAACACCCAGCCCGGCCGGATCATCTGGAACGTGGAGAGCGCCGATGTGAAGGGCGACTTCGAGCGGTTCAAGGCGGCCGGCGCGACCGTCGTCAAGGACCCGTACAGCCCGGACGGCGAGGAGGACGGACAGATCGCGACCTTTTCGGATCCGGACGACAACTACTTCCAGCTGATGAGCCCGATGCAGCCGAACGAGACCGCCTAGCGCCTAGCCGGCTCGAATGCGGCTCAGGCAGGCGGCGACGGCCCGCTCCGGTAGCCCGATGCGCGCCGACGGGTTGATCCAGATGGCCGCCCGATGGTTGGCGCCCGCGGCCTCGCACCACACGACCACGCCGCCGAGTCGCCGATAGCGCAGGTTGAAGTCGCGGCCGCCCTTGAAGCCTCGGCGGACGAAGAACGCGTCGTCCCTTGCGTCGGCGCGAGCCCGAAGCCTGCGCGTGGCCGCGGCGACGTCGAGGGCATCGGCGCTGTCGCCCTCGATCGCGATCAGTACTGCGTTCGGTGCGCCGGGCGGCAGCTGACGGAGCTTCGCCAGCAGCGGTCCGCCGTCGATGGCCTCGGCGGGCGGGCGGCGCAGCCTCGTCACCTCGAGGTTGAAGCTGCGCTCGCCGCGTACCGCAACGGTGAAATCGGGGCCGCCCTTGGTTGACCCGTATGCCTCGAACGCCAGGTCGATCCGGGGATCCGCGAGGAGCAGGCGTGCCACAGCCAGCTCTACCCGCAAGTCACGGCGCGCGTCCGCGTCGATCGAAAGGCGCAGCTTCTTTCTGATCTTGTCGATGTGCGCCTCGGCGAAGACGCGGAAGCGTCGCGAGCCTGAGAGCCAGCCGGCAAACTCCATGGCCGGCGGATCGGCCGGGTCGGCCGGGAAGAGGTCGAGGACCAGCCGATCGACGGCATTATGCTGAGGCCGCGCCCGGGTCAAGGGAGGTCCAGGCGCACCAGCAGGCGAGGCAGGTGTCCGCTCTTGGCATCGGTGACGAGGACTCGTCGAAAGCCCGCCGCGTCGAACATCGACGCGATGCCGGCGAATCCGGCGCCGACCTCCACACGGCGTCCGTCCGGGTCGATCGGATACGCCTCGACGCCGGGAGCGCCCGCCTTGCGGGCTGCCGCAACCACGCCATCGAGCAGAGCCCTGGCGACGCCCTGGCGGCGGTAGCCCGGACGGATCCGGAAGCAGCCGATCGACCAGACCGGGAGCTCGTCGATCGCCGGGATGCTGCGGGAGTTCACCAGACGTGGGGTATCGGTCCGGATGGCGACGCCGACCCAGCCGACCGCCACGCTGTCGAGGTAGGCGACATACCCGGGTGGGGGAGGGCCGCCCTTCATCTGGCGGCGCAACGTCTGCGTCCTCGACTCACCCTTCTCGCGCGCGATGGCGTCCTTGCCACGCCATGCCTGGCACCAGCAGCCCTGCTCGCCGGCCCCGTCGAGCACCTCGCGCACGTCCGACCAGCGATCGGTTGTCGCGGGCCTGATCTTCACGTCGGCAGTCACCGCTCACTCGATGTGCGAAGCGCGGGAATGACCTCGCCGGCAAACAGGTCTAGTGACCGCCGGTCGTGGAAGTAGATGGTCACCTGCGTGACGCCGAGATCGATCAAAGGCCTGAGCCCGCGAATCGCGTCGGCCGGCGTGGGCCCCATGACCCAGTCGAACTCCTCTGCGTAGCTTCCCGACGGGTCCTGGGCCGCGGTAATGGTCGCCATACTGCCGGACAACGAGGCCTCAAATTCGGCGGGATCGGCCGGAAAGTAGACCTCTCCGCCAGTGGACAGGCGGACCGATGCAGGGTCGCGACCGATGTCGGCGCACGCGGCCATCAGGAGCTCGTAAGGCGGTTGGTAGCGCTCGATCGGCCCATCCCACTGCCAGATGTCGGCCTTCGCCGCGGCGACACGCATGAGCTTGGGACGGTGGCCGCCCACAAGAATCGGGATGGGCGGCTCGGGCCGAGGCTCGCAGTAGGCGCTCCGGACGTGGTAGTGCGCGCCGTCGTACGAGGCCGGAGACTGGGTCCACATCGCGCGGAGCACGTCGATCGCTTCGCCGAGCTGCTCGACTCTCGTTCCGGCGCTTGGGTACGGGTAGTCGAACGCCGCGTATTCGTCCGCTTGCCAGCCGGCGCCGATGCCCAGGATCAGCCGCCCCTGGCTCAAGTACTGGAAGGTGGCGGCCATCTTGGCGAGCAGCGCCGGGTTGCGGTAGCTCTGGCTCAGCACGAGGTTTCCGAACTGGAAGGCCGGAAACTCGCCGGCCAGGTACGCCAGCGTCGTCCAGCCCTCGAGGGACGGCTCGGCACCCTTCATGAGGTGATCGGAGACCCACGCGGACGAGAAGGTGCCCTCGGCGCGCGTCAGGACGTCGCGGTAGTACGCGTGGCGGTCGTCCATCGGCTCAGCGGCGGGAGCCGCGAGGAGGATCCCAAAGTCCAGCATTGAGGGCGGCTCCGATCGGTTCGAAAGAGCAGTGTACGGAACGAGTGGTCGGCTTCGGTCGACGGAGCCGGTAGGGCCCCCGCGGCGGCAATTTCAGACCACAGCCGCAGTACGAAGCTCGAGGAGGCCATGGAGGCGCATTTGCAGGTTGAGCGCCGCATAAGTGCCGCAAATGGGACTGTCGCGCGGAGTAGTGCGGCGCTCATATGAATCTGCCGGAAACGCCCGGCGGCGAGCGTCAGGCGGTGATGACGACTTTCCCCCTGGCCAGTCCGGCATCGAGATAGGCGAGCCCTTCCCGAACCTCGTCCAACGGGTAGCGCCGGTCGATGATCGGCGCTATCTTGCCGTCCGCGATCAGCTGTTCGAGCAACGCCACGTCCTCACGCCTGAATGGCTTCCACCACCACATGAGGCCCGCCTTCCTGCTCCCGAAGCGGGAGATCAGCGGCCCCAGCGCGAGGGCCTGGAGCATCGGGGCGGTCGCGCCTCCAAGCGAGACATACACGCCGCCGGGGCGGAGTGCGTGCCGCCAAGCGAAGATCGACTTCCGGCCGACGACATCGAGGATCCAGTCGTAGCGCTCTCGCCCCCGCGTGACATCCGCAACCCCATAGTCAATGACGTGATCGGCGCCGAGCGAGCGCACGAAATCCATCTTCTCAGCCCGGCACACGCCGGTCACCTCCGCGCCGACGGCTTTGGCGATCTGCACCGCGAATGGCCCGACGTTGCCCGATGCGCCGTTGATCAGGACCTTGTCTCCCGGTCTGATCGACTCGCCGCGGCGAAGGCCCTGGAGGGCGAGGATCGCGGCCTGCGGAATGGCCGCGGCCTCGTCCATCGTGAGGGTGGGTGGCTTCGGAGCGAAGGCCCGCGCACGGGCGCAGACGTATTCGGCGAACCCGCCCAGCCCATACGCGCTGAGATCGCCGTACACCTCGTCCCCCGGTTGGAAGCTGGTGACCTTCGGGCCGATCGCCTCCACGCGGCCCGCGACGTCGACTCCCAGGCGCGCAACGCGTGGCCGACCCATGCCATAGAAGAGGCGCGCAAAGCGGGGCCGGCCGTAGAGGTAGTCGAGGTCCACTGCGTTCAGGGATGCCGCGAGCACACGCACCAGCAGCTGATCGTCGGCAGGCTCGGGCATGGCCACGTCGACGATGCGGAGGACGTCGGGCGGTCCGTAGCGCGAGCGCTCGATCGCCTTCATCGGCCTGGGTCAGGCATCAGCGGCCGGCTTGATTCGCCGCCAGCCGCCCGCCCGATTGTTCGCGATGATGTGCTTGAATATCTGCGTCAGCGCGCGGGCATTGATCTGCTCGCCGTCCCTGTAGGAGATCATGCGGGCAGTCTTGTTGTCGTGGCCCGCGGTGATGATTCCCTCGGGGTCGGGGACGATTCCGCCGTCGTAGAGGAAGACATTGACGTGGTCCTTGGCGGCCAGCAGGGCGCAGATATTCCCCTCCAGCACGAAGTACGGCTGCACGGAGCGCTTGATGGTTTCCACCACCTCGGGATCCGCGTCATGCACCAGCTGGCGGACCTGGCGGCAGATGCGCTGCTTCCATTCCGGAAGGACGTCGATATAGGCATCGACGCGTGGATCGGCTTCCCATGACATCGGCGGTCTCCTCATCGGTTTGCAATGATCATGCGGCGCGGTGACCCATGAGAGCCATCGTGAACGACCGATACGGCCCGCCGGAGGTCCAGCGCCTCGAAGAGGTCGATCGGCCCGTGCCCAGCCCGGGCGACGTGCTGGTCAGGATTCGCGCAACGACGGTGAACCGCACCGATTGTGGCCTTCGGAGCGCTAGGCCGTTCTTCGCGCGCCTCATCACCGGGCTGCTTCGACCCAAGCACAGGATCCTCGGCATGGAGCTGGCGGGCGAGGTCGAGGCTGTCGGCCCGGGCGTCACCGAGTTCAAGGTCGGTGACGAGGTCTTCGGGGTCAAGGGCTGGGGCGCGCACGCGGAGTTCGCCTGCATGCCGGAGAGCGCGCCGCTCGCCCGCAAGCCGGCGGGGATGAGCTTCCAAGAGGCGGCGGCGGTGATCGACGGCGCGAGCCTCGCGCTGGCTGGCCTTCGGGCCGCGGATCTTCGGAAAGGTCAGAGCATCCTCATCTACGGTGCCTCGGGATCCGTCGGGACCGCATGTGTGCAGCTCGCCAGGAACATCGGTGCCGAGGTCACGGCGGTGTGCGGCACGAAGAACGTCGAGCTGGTGCGATCGCTGGGAGCCGATGAGGTCATCGACTACATGCACGAGGATTTCGCCAAGAACGGCAAGACCTACGACGCCATCTTCGATGCGGTCGGGAAGCACTCGTTCCGGCGGTCGAGGCGCTCGTTGAAGCCGGGTGGGACCTTCCTCGAGACCGACCTCGGATTCATGTGGCACGCGCCATTTCTCCTCCTGCTGACCCGATGGGTCGGCAACAAGCGGGTGAAGATCGGGATCACGAGCTACTCGAAGGTCGACGTCCTCTTCCTCAAGGGGCTGATCGAGGCTGGGAAGTATCGGGCGGTGATCGATCGTTCCTACCCGCTGGAGGACGTGGTCGAAGCGACCCGGTACGTCGAAACGGGGCAGAAGACGGGAAATGTCGTCCTGACCGTCGCTTAGCCGGCGTCGATCACGCAGAAGCGGTTGCCCTCGGGGTCGGCCAGGATGACGTAGTCCGCGTTCGGCGGCCGCTTGTCCCAGTGGACCTCCGTGGCGCCCAGGCCGATCAGGCGGCTCACCTCTGCAGCCTGATCCGTGGCGTACAGGTCGAGGTGGATGCGCGGCGGCACCTGCACCGTCGAACGAACGCGATCGAGCGAGACGTTCGGGCCGCTACCGCTCCTCGGCCTCAGCAGCGCGAAGCCGTCGTCGTCGCCCTCCCGCGGCACGTAGTCGAGCGCCGCGGTCCAGAACGCCTTCTGCCGCTCGAGGTCGTCGACGCGGATGACGATGGACCCGATCGTGAGCATGGCTTCCTACTTTTCCCAGACCGAGATGTGCTTCCGACTGTCGCTCGTGAAGGGCTTGCGATTCCAATCGGCCCATCGCTCGCGTAGGCGCATGCCGGCGAGCTGTGCCATCAGGTCGAGCTCCGCAGGCCAGGCGTAGCGGAAGGGCATCGAAAAGCGCTGCCACTCGCCGTCGATCAGCGAGAAGTGGTGCGAGATGAGCCCCTGGTTGGCGACGTCGTACTCGTCGAATCCGAGGTGAACGGCACTCACATCGAACGGGCGAACCGTCTCGCCGGGCGGCAGGCGTTGGAGATCCGGCACCCCGTCCTCGATCACGAAGCGGCCGCCGGTCTCCAGATGCGCGGCGACGTTCTGGAAGCACGCGACCTGCGCCTCCTGCGTCGTGAGATTGCTGATCGTATTGAAGACGAGGTAGGCGAGCGAGAACAGTCCGGGCACTGTCGTCGTCGCGAAATCGCCGACCGTCACGCCGATGGCCTCGCCGCCCGGCTTCTCGCTCAGGCGCGCCACCATGGCGCGCGAGATATCGATGCCGTGCACCGGGACGCCGCGCTGCGAGAGTGGGAGCGCGATGCGCCCGGTACCGATCCCCAGCTCAAGGGCTCGGCCGTCGCCGGCGAGCTCGGCAAGGAAGTCGACGGCGCGTTCTACGACATCGGCCGCGAACATGTCGGCTGACCCCTCGTCGTAGCGGGCAGCCGCCTCCTTGCCGAAGTAGCCGTCGTCGTGCATCTGGCGAAGCTACCTCTCTGGGGATCGAGTCAGTGCGCGATCTCCCACACGTTGCCGTCCGGATCGCGGAACGCGGCCGTCCGAATGCCCCATGGTCGGTCCATCGGTCCGTTCAGCAGGTCCACGCCGCGCCTGGTGATCTCGGCGCACATGGCGTCGACGTCATCCACCTCGATCGTGAACTGTATACGGGATCCCGCACCGGGGCTTGCCACCGCGGCCGGCGCGATGAGCTCGACGGCCTCCGTTGCCTTCAGCAGGTTGATCAGCGTGCCGCCGAACTTGAAGACTGCCGAGGCGTCATCCTCGAAGTGGACGGGCAGGCCAAAGACCCGCCCGTAGAACTCCTTGGCGACCGCCAGGTCTTCGACGAACAGCGTGATGGCACCGATGGCGTGGGCCCATGACCCCGCCTCGCTCGTTTCATTCACGGTATTGCTCCTTCCACCTGATCGTTTGTGGCGAGTACGCTAGCGGGCCGCAGCCCAACGAAGAGGTCCCGAGCCACGACCGACGAGCCGACACG
>JBDUDC010000206.1:0-2797 GCA_040003165.1 Chloroflexota bacterium | reverse complement strand
ACGTTGTCGCCCATCCCGATCTCGTCGCCGTAGTAGACGACGGGCGTTCCCTTCAGGGAGAAGAGGAGCGAATTCAGCAGCTCGAGGCGGCGGCGGCTGTTCTCGACCAGCGGCGCCAGCCGGCGACGGATGCCCAGGTTGATTCGGGCGCGCGTGTCGGCCGCGTACTCGCTGTACATGTAGTCGCGCTCCTCATCGGTCACCATCTCGAGCGTCAGCTCGTCGTGATTGCGCAGGAAGATGGCCCATTGGCAGTCGTCGGGGATCTCCGGCGTCTGCTGCATGATCTCGACGATCGGGAATCGGTCCTCGCGGCGCAGCGCGATCCAGATGCGCGGCATGAGCGGAAAGTGGAAGGCCATCTGGCACTCGTCGCTCTCGCCGAAGTAGGGGCGCACGTCGGGTGGCCACTGGTTGGCCTCCGCCAGCAGCATGCGGCCGGGGTGACGGGCATCCATCTCGGCTCGCAGCCGCTTGAGGACGGCGTGCGTCTCCGGCAGGTTCTCGGAGCTCGTCCCGTCGCGCTCGACCAGGTACGGCACAGCATCCAATCGCAGGCCGTCGACGCCAAGGTCGAGCCAGAAGCGCATCACGCGGAGGACCGCGCGGATGACCGCCGGGTTGTCGTAGTTCAGGTCGGGCTGGTGGCTGAAGAAGCGGTGCCAGTAATACTGGCGCGATTCGTTGTCCCAGGCCCAGTTGCTGGTCTCGGTGTCGGTGAAGATGATCCGGGCATCGGTGTAGCGCTGATCCGTGTCGGACCAGACGTACCAGTCCCGCTTCGGGCTCCTGCGGTCAGCGCGCGCCTCCACGAACCAGGGATGCTGGTCGCTGCTGTGATTGATGACGAGCTCGGTGATCACCCGCAACCCACGACGATGTGCCTCGCGCACGAAGGTGCGGAACTCAGGGAGGGTCCCATAGTCGGCGTGCACGTCGGTGTAGTCGGCGATGTCGTAGCCGTCGTCGCGCAAGGGCGACGGATAGAAGGGCAGCAGCCAGATCGCGGTGACGCCCAGCTCGGCGACGTAGTCGAGCTTCGCGCTCAGGCCTGCGAAGTCGCCGATCCCATCTCCGCTCGAGTCGTAGAACGCCTTGACGTGGAGCTGGTAGATGATCGCGTCCTTGTACCAGAGCGGATCGTCGCGCATCAGCTGCGGTGCGCCGCCATCGGGCCGGCGCGGGGCGCGTCGGGCGCTCATCGGTCGGCGACGCTCATGGCTCGAGCCGAGCGAGGCTGAAGATGCGGAACGGCTCGCCGCCCGGGTCGAGGTCGACCGGCAGGTCCGCCCCACGCTCCAGGTGCGAGCGGCCGGTGAGCAGGTCGGTGTAGCGGTAGCGGTCCTTCCAGCCGATCCCGATCGCCGGCAGATCGGGATGCAGGATTGCCCGCTCGCCGCGCGTCGGGTCACAGTTGACCGCGACGTAGACCGCGTCGCGCCAGGCGTAGGGATGTCCGGTGAGCGGATCGGGCGGCCCGTCGGGCAGTGCCTTGCGGTAGAAGAGGGTCCGCTCGCCGCTCACCGTCTCGAAGCGCAGGTTGTCATACAGCTGCAGTGCGGGCCGCTCCGCGCGGAGGGTGTTGAGCGCCGCCAGCAGCGGCTTGATGTTGCCCGCGGCATCCCAGTCACGGACCCGGATCTCGTACTTCTCGGAGTCGAGGTATTCCTCCCGATCCGGGATGCGAGCCGATTCGCAGAGCTCCCAGCCGGAATAAATGCCGTAGGCGCTGGACAGGGTGGCGGCAAGCACGCTGCGGATCACGAAGGCGGGCCGGCCCGCTTCGAGGTGGTGTGGGTTGATGTCCGGCGTGTTCGTGAACAGGTTGCCGCGGCAATACTCGCGCATCTCGCTCTGCGTCAGCTCGGTCAGGTAGTCGCGCAGCTCGGCGGCAGTCTCGCGCCAGGTGAAGTACGTGTAGGACTGGGTGAACCCGATCTTGGCCAGCAGCTGCATCATCTTCGGCCGTGTGAACGCCTCGCTCAGGAAGATCACCTCGGGATGGTCGCGCTGCACCTCGCGGATCAGCCAGCTCCAGAAGGGGATCGGCTTGGTGTGCGGGTTGTCGATCCGGAAGATCCGCACCCCGCGACCGATCCAGGTCAGGACGACGTCGAGGAACTCGCGCCAGAGCTCCTCCCGCGCAGCCGCGTCGTCACCGTAGAAGTCGATCGGGTAGATGTCCTCGTACTTCTTGGGTGGGTTCTCCGCGTACTTGATGCTTCCGTCCGGGCTGCGGCGGAACCAGGCGGGATGCTCGGTCACGTAGGGATGGTCGGGCGAGACCTGCAGCGCGATGTCGATCGCCAGCTCCATGCCGTGCTTCTCGACCGCCCCGCGGAAGTGCGCAAACTGCTCGATCCCGCCGAGCTCCGGCGCAACGCTGTGATGACCGCCCTCCTCCGAGCCGATGGCGTAGGGGCTCCCCACGTCCGCGGGCTCCGCGACGACAGCGTTGTTGCGTCCCTTGCGATTGGTGCGGCCGATCGGGTGGACGGGCGGCAGGTAGATCACCCCGAAGCCGAGCTTCGCGATTTCCGGCAGGCGCCATTCCGCGTCCTGCAGCGTCGTCGCCTGGCCCGGCCGGCGGCCCTGGGAGCGCGGGAAGAGCTCGTACCAGGCCCCATAACGGGCTCGCTCGCGATCGACGACCAGCTCGAGCTCAGGGTGGCGTGTCGCAAAGCTGCGGTCGGCGTGCCGGCGGGCCGCCTCGTGGACCCCGTCCGCGGTCAGCGGCGCGACGCGGTTCGCCTCGTTCCGGGCACGGCGCGAGCGGCCCAGCGCCTCGGCCAGCAGC
>JBDUDC010000205.1:0-2807 GCA_040003165.1 Chloroflexota bacterium | reverse complement strand
GGGACGGCGATCATCGCCTGGTTCTCGATGTAGAGCTGCTCCTGGTGGCCAACCCGGTAGGTGCCCTCGACCACGATCTCGGCATCTTTCATGGCAGCGGCGGCATCGCCGCGCTCCACGGTGTAGTGCGCGAACTCGTGCTCGCTGACGAGCGGGTCGTAGACCGCCGGCAGGCGCTCGGTGCGCAGCGCGACGTGGCGCCGCGCCTCGCGCAGCGTCGAGGGATCGGGCGCGGCGATGAGGGCGACCGGCTCCGCCTGGTGTCGAATCTCGCCGCCAACTGGCACCAGCACCGGCTGGTCGTCATCAATCAGGCTCACCACGTTCTCGCCGGGGATGTCGTCCGCGGTCGCGACCACCACCCGCGACCAGTCGAAGTCGGCGTCGAAGTCGATGCCGAGCAGGCGCGCATGCGGATCGGTCGAGCGGATGGTGGCCCCGTACCACGCGCCGGGGAAGACGAGATCGTCGGCGTAGAGGGCCTCACCGGTCAGCTTGGCCGGCCCCTCGCGGCGGGGAGGCGCCGCCGGCCGCGCGCGCCCGGGCGTGGGCACGTCCGCCGGCACGATCAGTGGCTCAGAGATTGGCAGCGTCGTAGGCGGCCGCGGGCGGGTCCGGGTGGTCGTCATGCTCGGCGAGCCCTCATCGCTGCATCGTACAACCGCCTGACCCTTCCCTCCGGCACTGCGACGGGCTATCGTGCGAGACAGAATCGTCCGTCAGGGAGCGGCACAATTGAGCTTCCTTGAGAAGGCGCGCCAGGCAGCCGAGCAGGCGCGCGCAGCGGCGAGCCAGGGCATCCACGACGTGAGCACGCCCGAGGCCAAGGCGCAGATACGCGAGGCCGCGGCGAACACGGGGAGCGGACTGCGCGATGTGGCGGGCGCTGCCGGGCGCGGACTGGTCACCGCGGTCGAGAAGATCGATCCCGGGATCCTGGCCGATATCATCATCAAGGCCACCGCGCTGCAGGAGAAGGCGAATCGCTCCCTGCGGACGAAGGCATCGGCCTACCGGATCGGCGAGCTCACCATCACGGCCACCATCCCGCCCCAGATCGGGTTCTCGATCGTCCGCATCGGCGACCCGGAGGACGAGGCGAACGAGATCCAGTCGTCGGGCGACCTCGTCGAGGGGGTGGCGACCGCGGACGAGGAGGTCATCTCGCTCTCCGGCGATGTCGAGCCGATGGTGCCCGAGGCCTAGCTCGGACTCCGATAGCGGACCGGCTATTCGTAGAAGCGCATGGATCACAGCAGCCACCATCAGACGCATAACAAGCACGCGGGACACGATCCGGAAGCATTCCGGCGCCAGTTCTGGATCGTCCTGCTGCTGACCGTGCCGGTGGTGTTCTGGAGCACCGAGGTCCAGCACTGGTTGGGCTACACCGCCCCGACTTTTCCCGGTTCGGATTGGGTTCCAGCGCTCGTCGGCACGCTCGTATTCCTCTACGGCGGGAGAGTCTTCCTCGAAGGGGCACGTGCCGAGCTGGCCGATCGCCAGCCCGGAATGATGACCCTGATCAGCCTGGCCATCGTCGTCGCCTTCGCCGCCTCGTGGGCGGCCACCCTCGGCCTGTTCGAAGTCGACGTCTGGTGGGAGCTGGCCACCCTCATCACGGTGATGAGCCTTGGCCACTGGATCGAGATGCGGTCGATCATGCAGGCGCAGGGCGCGCTCAGCGCGCTGGCCCAGCTGCTGCCGGACACCGCCGAGCGGGTCACCCCATCAGGAGTTGAGGTGGTTCCTTCGAGCGCGCTTGCGATGGGGGACACCGTCCTCGTGCGGCCGGGCGCGCGCGTTCCGGCTGACGGACTGGTCGCCGAGGGCACGGCCGATGTCGACGAGTCCATGATCAGTGGAGAGTCTCGAGCGGTGACCAAGGAGTCGGGCGACAAGGTCATCGCCGGCACCGTCGTTGCCGGCAGCAGTCTTCGGGTGCGAATCACCGCGGTCGGGGAGGATACGGCGCTGTCCGGGATCATGCGACTGGTCGCGGACGCCCAGGCCTCGAACTCGCGGGCACAGGTGCTGGCCGACCGCGCAGCGGCGCTCCTCTTCTTCGTCGCGCTGGGCGCGGGCCTCGTTACGCTCGCCGTCTGGATCGCGATCGGGCAGCCGGAGGAGGCGCTCATCCGGACCGCAACCGTCCTGGTCATCGCCTGCCCCCATGCCCTGGGCCTGGCCATACCCCTGGTGATCGCGATCAGCACGACCCTCGGGGCTCGCAACGGCCTGCTGGTCAAGGATCGGCTGGCACTCGAGCGCGCGAAGGACCTCGAGGTGGTGATCTTTGACAAGACAGGGACGCTGACCCGCGGGGAGCCGGTGCTGGCAGAGGTGACCTCGGTCCCGGGAGTCGGCGAAGAGGACCTCCTGGCCCTGGCTGGTGCGGTTGAGGCCGACTCGGAGCACCCGCTCGCCCGCGCGATCGTGGCGGGCGCGCAGCAGCGTGGGGTGGCTCTGGAGCGCGCCACCAACTTCGAGGCGCTGGCCGGGCGCGGCGCGCGGGCAACGGTGGCGGGAGAGGAGGTGCAGGTTGGCGGGCCGCGTCTTGTCGCGGATCTCAAGGCCGAGGTTCGCGCGGGTCTGGCCGGGGTGGTGGAGGGCTGGGCCGCATCCGGTCGCACGATCCTGTACGTCGTGCGCCGGGGCGAGGTCATCGGTGCGCTCTCCACCGAAGACGAGATCCGGCCGGAGTCTCCGGCCGCCGTAGAGCGCCTGCACGCGATGGGGCTGCGGGTCGCAATGATCACCGGCGACGCGCAATCGGTGGCGGACTCCGTCGCCCGTCGCATCGGCAT
>JBDUDC010000057.1:0-9541 GCA_040003165.1 Chloroflexota bacterium | reverse complement strand
CCTCCGGCACTCGACGCTAGCGTCGCCCGAAGCGGAAGCTCCTGCGGTCCTGCTTGGGGTGGACGCTCTGAGCCTGCCGGATCCCGAGCATCGTCTGCGCCATACGACGGAGGGCGGCGGAGGCCGGCGAGGCGGGATGCCCGATCACCAGCGGTACCCCCTCGTTGACGGCGCGGATCATCTCGACGTCGCTGTAGGGGATTTCGGCGGCAGGGCGAGCCCGCAGCAGGTTCTCGATGTCGCGCGTCTTGAGCAGCTCCCTGGGAAAGATGTGATTCACGACGAAGTGCGTCTGCGCGCGCAACGCGGCGGTTTCGGCGAGGAAGCTGAGCAGCAGGCTCATGGCGCGCAGCGCGGCGATCTCCGGAAAGATCACCAGCACGTGGGTATCCGCCTGCTCCAGGACCCAGAGGCTCCGGGCGTCGACGCGGCTGCCGAGGTCGAACACGATCTGATCGAACGACGGCCGGAAGATCTCGACGATGCGCTGCACCTGGTCGAGTGTCACGCGATGATCCGCCTCCGGGTTGGTGGGTGCCGCGAGGACGGCAACTCCCGAGCTGTGGCGGGTCAGGTAGGAGTTCGCCAGCTCGCGATCCGTGAGCGCCGGCTCGTCCAACGCCAGGCCGGCCAGATCGAAGCGCGGCACCAGGTTGAGGTGCGTGGCGACCTGCCCGAATTGCAGGTCAAGGTCGATCAGGAGCACGCGCGAGCCAGGGAGCGCCGGAGGCGGCGTCCCGCCGCGCGCGGGCTCCGGCGACGGGGCACCGCCCGCCAGCAGCACCGCTGCGTTGACGGCCAGCGTGGTGGTGCCGACGCCGCCCTTCGGCGAGAAGAATGCGAGCAGGTCGCCCGCTGCGGCCCCATTCCCGGCGTCAGGGCGCACACTGCCGAACCGCACCAGGAGAGCGAGCACACGCGCCTCGAGCTCGTTGCGCTCGAAGGTGGCGGGGATGACGTCGTCGGCTCCGGCCTCGAGGAAGGCGATGCGGGCCTCGAGGTCGCGCGCCGGCGCCACGATCAGGATCGGGGTGGTTCCGTTGCCCCCGGCGGTTCGCAGCCGCTGGATTGCGCCGGAGACCGTCAGCCCCTCGGCAACGATCAGGTCAGCAGTCCGATCCCGCATCGAGGTCGCGGCGTCTGCCGGCGATGCGACGGAGTTGACCGAATAGCCGCTGGCGGTAAGCGTCTCCTCGAGGTGAGCCCGGAGTGGCTCCCCCGCAGCACAGATCAGGATCGGGTTAGGCGGCATCGGTCTCCGTGTCGAGGTCGGCTCAATGGCGGTGGGCGGAGTATAGGTTGCGCCTGCCCTTCGTTGCCACAGCCGGTCCGGATCGGTATACTTCGGTGCACGCCTCCCCCGAGATGGAGGCGAGTTTCGTGTTTGAAGGGCTCCTTTCTGCCGTGCCGCCGGCGCCCGTCGGAGATCGGTACCGCAAGCCCATAGAGAGGAGGAGAACGGCCTATGCGCCGCTACGAGCTCATGCTCCTGCTCCGCCCCGACCTGGAGGACGACAAGCTCCAGTCGGCGGTCGAGAAGGTGACCCGTGCGATCGTCAATGCAGGCGGCAGCCTCAGCAAGGTATCGCCGTGGGGCAAGCGTCGCCTCGCCTACGAGATCCAGCACCACCGGGACGCGTCATATTTCCTGATCCATTTCGACATCGATCCCTCCGAGGTGCGAGGCATCGAGCGCGGCCTGCTCATCAGCGAGGAGATCCTGCGCCACCTCGTGATCGTGCTCGAGGATCGCGGTGCCGGCGCCGAGGATGACGAGTTGGTGCCCGCCGTTGCCGAGCGCCAGGCGGAGAGCGATGAGCCGCAGCGCGAGGCGGCAGCCGAGCCCCCCGAGGCTCACACCGAAGACCAGGGCGAGATCATCAGTCCCGTCGAGGCGGTCGAGACCGATGAGGCCCGAGAGACACAGCCTGCGCCGCCAGAGCTCGACGAGGCGGAGCCGACCGAGGCCGATGCCGTCGAGCAGCCGGTCGCCAAGGCCTGATTCGGCGCAAGGAGGAGAGCCATGACGCTCAACAAGATGATGATCATCGGCAACCTGGGGGCCGACCCCGAGCTGCGCTACACGCCCAGCGGGAAGGCCGTCACCAACCTCCGCGTCGCGGTCAACGACCGCAGCCGCGGGGCTGACGGGGAGTGGGTTGAAGAGACACTGTGGATCCGCGTCGAGGTCTGGGAGCAGGCCGCCGAGCGCCTCGCCGAACAGCTGCGCAAGGGAAACAAGGTCTACGCCGAGGGCACCCTGCGCGCACGCGAGTACGACGGTTCCGACGGCCAGAAGCGGACCAGCCTCGAGCTGCGCTTCGCCCGAGTCGTGAACCTCGAGCGTCGGCCGCGTGACGACGAGGGCGGCCCCTACGCGGGCCCGGACGGCGGCCAGGCGGTCGCGTCTGGTGTGCCCGCGGCGGTACGGCCGCGAGGAGCCGGTCAGGCTCCGTCGGCTAGCTCTGCAGAGATGGACGTCGACGACATTCCCTTCTAGCTTTATCTGACAGGAGTCAACCATGCCAAGTGCACGCTCCCGCCGCGACACGGCGGACTACTACCGCGACCGGCGTCGACGCAAGGTCTGCAACTTCTGCGTCGATAAGGCCGAGTCGATCGATTACAAGGAAGTCAACCGCCTGCGCCGGTACCTCTCCGAGCGCGCCAAGATCGAGCCGCGGCGCAAGACCGGCACCTGTGCGCGGCACCAGCGGATGCTGACCGTCGCCCTGAAGCGCGCACGCCACGTCGCGCTGCTGCCCTCCGCGCCGCAGCACCTCCGGCCCTGATCCTCGACCTGCTCCTCGCCGCCGGCGGACTGGGAGCGGGCCTCTTCGGAGCGCTGCTCGGCCTCGGCGGCGGGGTGCTGCTGGTGCCGCTCCTCACTCTCGGCTTTGGCTACTCGCTGACCAGCGCCGTCGGCACCAGCCTGGTCTGCGTCATCGCGACCGCGGCCGGAGGGGCCGCGCATAACGTTCGGACCGGCCGCGCCGACGCGCGGCTCGGCATCGTGCTGGCTGCCGGCACGGTGGTCGGCGCCTTCACAGGCGGCTTCGTCGCCGGCTACCTGCCTGACCGCATTCTGGCGGGGCTCTTCGCTGCCCTCATGCTCTTCACCGCCTACTCCCTCTCGCGCCGGCTCTCTGCCAGGGATGCCGAAGAGGGGAACGCCAACGACGCGGTCGATCCGGCCGCGCCCGATGGTGCGGGCGCCCCGGCGTACCGTGGGCGGCGTCGGGGGCTTGCGGTCGGCGGCTCGTTCGTGGCCGGCAACGTGTCGGGCCTGCTGGGGATCGGGGGCGGCGTGATCACCGTGCCGCTCGTCCACCTCGTCATGGATGCGCCGATGCACGTGGCCACGGCGACCAGCAACTTCATGATCGGCATGACCGCGGCGGCCGGAGCGTTCGCGTATCTCCTGCGCGGCGACGTCGACCCGGCGATCGCCGGGCCGGTCGTGCTCGGCGTGGCCGCCGGCGCTTTTGCGGGGGCGCGGCTTGCGTTGCGTATCAACGCCGCGCGGCTGACGCTGCTCTTCCTGTTGGTGGTGCTGTACGTGGCCTTCGAGATGGCGATGCGGGCCATCGCCCCCTCAGCGTGAACCATCGCAATTCCGTCCCCGATTCCGACGAGCTGGCCCGTTGGGTGAGCCGGACGCTCTCGATCGGCACGGCGCTGGCCATCTCCGCGATCGCACTGGGAGTCCTGGCGGGGCTGATCTCCGGCGACGCGTCGGCCCCGCCAGGGCGGGGGATCGGCGCGCAGATCGGCGCCGGCAGACCAGCTAGCATCGTGGCGCTGGGACTCTTGCTGCTCGCCCTGACGCCGATCGCACAGCTGCTCGCGGCGATCGCGGCGTTCAGACGGCAGGGAGAGCGTCGCTACGCCGCGATCTCGGCCACAGTGCTGGCTCTGCTGGTGGTGGGGATTGCCGCGGCAGCGATCCTGACACCGTCCGGAGGCTGATCGGTTGGACCTCCTCCTGCTGCTGGGTTCGCTCGCGATCATCCTGGTCGCGGCCGAGCTGTTCACGAACGGGATCGAATGGTTCGGTCGCCGGCTGAACCTGGCCGAGGGAGCAGTCGGCAGCGTGCTCGCCGCGGTCGCCACCGCCCTGCCCGAGACGCTGATCCCGGTGATCGCGATCGCCGGCCCGCTGATCTACGGCGGCTCGGTCGAGGCGTCGCGCGCCGTCGGCGTCGGCGCGATCCTCGGAGCCCCATTCATGCTCTCGACGCTGGCGATGTTCGTCACCGGCGTCGCGATCCTGATCTTCACGCGGGAGCGCCGCCGGTCGACCGCCATGGAAGTCAACGTGAAGATCCTCGGCCGCGACGTCCTCTTCTTCTTGACTGCCTACGCTCTGGCGATCGGTACCGCGTTCCTGCCGCCGGGGCTTGGCTGGGCGAAGTGGCTAGTCGCGGGAATCCTGTTCGTGCTCTATGGCGTCTACGTGTGGGCTCACTTCACCGACGCGCCCGAAGCGAGCGGGTTCGAGAATCTCAATCGCCTGCACGCCACCCGACTCCCTGGCGTCCCGAGCCAGACGATCGAGCTCGATGCGCTCCCGGGTGAGCACCATTTCGGTGTCCCCGGCACTTGGGCGATCGTGCTCCAGCTCCTCGTGGCGCTGGGCCTGATCATCCTTGGTGCCCAGGTCTTCGTCGGCGCGGTAGAGCACCTCGCCGGGGTGCTCGGCCTCGACCCGACCACGATCTCGCTCATCATCGCTCCGATCGCGACCGAGCTCCCCGAGAAGTTCAACAGCGTGATATGGGTGCGCAGCCGAAAGGACACCCTGGCGATGGGCAACATCACCGGCGCGATGGTGTTTCAGAGCTGCTTCCCGACCGTGCTGGGCCTGCTCTTCACGCCGTGGGTCTTCAGCGCGCAGAGCGCCCTCCATTTCGCGTCTGCCGGGGTCGCGTTCCTCGCGACGATCCTGATCTTTGGGATCATGCTGTGGCGCCGACACCTCTCGGCCTGGTCGCTGCTGATCGGCGGCCCGCTCTACCTTGTCTACATCGGCCTGGCCCTCTTCACCCCGCTCGGTTCGACCGCGGTCCCTCCGCATTGACGGGTGGGCTCGGCGGCCGGACAAGCTCAAACGGGGCCGGTCGGTATACTTCGGGCCCCGCACCATGCGATGCCGCGCGGCGAATCGTGCGGAACCGCATCAGGAGGTTGCCTTGCTGAAGCAGGAGAGCCCGAGCACGGCGCCGGCCACCGCGGACCGGACGACCGAGCTGTGGGCCTTCTTCCGTGGCGAGTTCGTGCCGTTGCACGAGGCGAACATCAACGTCATGACGCACGCCTTCAACTACGGCACGGCCGTGTTCGAGGGGATACGCGCCTACTGGAACGCCGACGAGGAGCAGCTCTACGCGCTCGAGCTGGTCCCGCATTTCGAGCGGATCCACGCCTCGGCCCGCCTGCTGATGATGGATGTCCGGCAGAGTCCCCAGGAGCTGGCCGAGATCACCGTCGAGCTCCTGCGGCGCGACGGGCTGCGCGAGGATGCCTACGTCCGACCGATCGTCTACAAGTCGAGTGAGACGATCGGGGTGCGGTGCCACAACCTCGATGCCGACATCACGATCTTCGGCGTGCCGTTCGGGCAGTACATCGACACCGAGGGCGGGATCCGCGCCCAGGTCAGCACCTGGCGCCGGACCGATGACAACGCGATCCCCGCCCGCGGCAAGATCACCGGGGCGTACGTCAACGGCGCTCTCGCGAAGAGCGAGGCCCAAATGAATGGCTTCGACGAGGCGATCGTCCTCACCGCCGACGGGCACGTCAGCGAGGGGAGCGCCGAAAACCTGTTCATGGTCCGCCAAGGCGTGCTCATCACGCCGTCGGTGACCGACAACATCCTCGAGGGGATCACCCGTCGCAGGCTGATCGAGATGGCCCGCCACGACCTCTCGCTCGAGGTGGTCGAGCGCGCAATCGACCGGACCGAGCTCTACTCCGCCGAGGAGGTCTTCCTGTGCGGCACCGGGGCGCAGGTGTCGCCGGTGATCGAGATCGATCGGCGGGCAGTGGGCGGCGGACGGCCCGGACCCATCGCGCGCGCCCTCTCGCAGCGCTACTTCGATGCGGTTCGTGGCAAGCTGGGCGCCTACCGCGGCTGGCTGACACCGGTCTACTAGGGCAGCGGAGAGCGACGCGGCGGGCTCGACCTCGTGGTCGGTCCGGGCATCGACCGTTCAGATGGCTGACACCCCCTCCCCGGATCGCTACCACTGGCTCGAGCGGGGGCTCGAGATGGTGCCGGGCGTCATCTCGTGGGCGGTGCTGATCGCTCCGATCTGGCTCAGCTTCAGCTATCCCTGGCTGGTCGCCTACTTCGTTCTCTCGTTTGACTTCTACTGGCTCTGCCGCGCCCTCTGGTTCTCGACCGCGGTCATCGTCGCCTACCGCCGCATCCGCGACGTGCTTGCGGTCGACTGGCTCGAGCGCTGTCGCTCGCTCGCCGATCGGACCGCGCGGCGGCGGCAGCTTGCCCTGCGTCTCGCGCAGCTCGGCAACCGAGCCCCGGGTGGCGCCGTGGGTATCACGCCATCCGCCGGGGTCGCGGCCTGGCGAGCGTCGAGCGCGGAGCGTCGGCGGATCCGCAAGGAGCTGGTCGATCTCGATGCCGTTGAGCAGCTCGACGAGCAGGTGCCCGGCTGGGACGAGTACGTTCACCTGGCCCTCATCCCGACCTACACCGAGCCGCTCGAGAAGCTGCGTGAGACGGTCCGGGCCCTGGCCCGGACCGCGTGGTCTCGTGAGCGACGGATGGTGGCGATCATCACCCGCGAGACCGATGATGCCGGCATCGCACATGTGGCCGCCCTGCGCGCCGAGTTCGCGGGCGAGTTCAGCGACTTCATTCACATCCTCGACCCTCTCGAGCCGGGGATCGTGATCGGGAAGTCGAGCGCGATGGCCTGGGGCGGCCGATACCTGTACCGCCTCCTCGTCCGCGAGCGTGGGATGGATCCGACCCGGATCCTGGTCACCGACCTCGATGCCGACTACCGAGTGCACCCGCAGTACTTCGCCTATCTGACCTGGATGCACATCACCGACCCGCGGCGCGAGACGCAGCTCTACCAGCCGATCCCGTACTTCCACAACAACCTTTGGGAGGCGCCGCTTCCGGTGCGCCTATTCGCCGCCGTGCTCACCCAGCTGCAGATGTGGCGCAGCGTCCTGCCCGAAAAGCTCCAGAGCTTCGGCAGCTACTCGACCACCCTCAATCTCGTCCACGAGGTGGGCTACTGGGCGACCGATGCGATCCCCGAAGACAGCCGCTTCTACTGGAAGAGCTACTTCACCTACGGCGACCGGTTCCGCGCGGTGCCGCTCTTCATCCCGATCTACGGAGACGCGGTGCGGGCGCGCAGCTACTGGCGATCGTTGGCACAGCAGTACACCCAGGCGCGCCGCTGGGCGTGGGGCGTGACCGATATCCCTTACGTCATCCAGAACGCGATCCGCCATAGCGAGATTCCGCTCGGCTCGCGGGTATGGCGCGTGGTCAACCTGTTCGGCGAGCACATCAACTGGGCGATCGCCCCGTTCGTGGTCATGTTCGGCGGCACCGTCCCGCTCCTGGTCAACCCCGCCTTTGCGGAGACGACGCTGGGACAGAACCTGCCGCTCTACGCCAGCACCATGCTCTCGATCGCGCTCGTCTCCCTCGTCGTCCTGATCTGGGTCGAGCACCGCATCGTGCCCTTGCGGCCTGCCACCTGGGGGCGAGCGCAGCGGATCGTGACCTACATCCAGTGGCTGGCATTGCCGTTCGTGGGCATCTTCTTCAGCAACCTGCCGGCGCTCGATGCCCAGACCCGACTGCTGACCGGCAGGTACCTCGAGTACCGCGTCACCGAGAAGGTCTGAGGCAGGGCCGCCGAATGCCGGACGAGCCCGCGGTCATCGCGCAGGTCCGTCTCGCGCGCTCGACCTGGAGGCTGCTCCTCGTGCCGGCGACCTTCGCCGCGCTCGGGCTCCTCGCGATCGCGGCCTCGACGGTGCTCGCGGGAGGCGCGGCCCTTGGCATGCTGGCGGCAGGGGCCCTGGCGATCATCATCGGGCTGCTTGCCGGCTCGAGCCTGCTCAGCGTTCGGCTGGAAGTGGATCTCGCCGTGCTGCGTCTCCACTGGCTGGGGGGCGAGCGGCGTTACGTCCTGCTGCGCGGCCCCGTCACGCGAATCACGGTGCGCGGCCCGTCCGCCTCTGCGCTGCGTCCGCGCATCGGGATCCTGGGCTGGGGCTTGGGCGCCGCCCGGCTGCGGAACGAGGAGGAGATCGAGCTGATCCGGCTCGCGCCCTCGCGTTCGGTGATCGCGGTCCCGACCGACCGCGGACGGCTGGCCATCGCCCCGGCCTCGGAGGAGGAGCTGCTCGCCGCCCTGGCCGGCGCCGCGCGCGTGAAACAGCGGCTCGACGAGATGACCGGGCGCTTCGGACAGCGCCCGCCGATCCGCGCGCCGATGGCTGCAAGCGCCGCGATGCCGGCGGAGCTGACCGGGATCGAGCGCGCCCTGCTCGAGGCGCGGCTGGCGGCCGAGGGCGCGGACGCGGTCGCGGACGAGAGCCTGCCCGGCCCGGAGCTGGCTTCCGCGGCTGCCGACGCCAGCCCGTCCGTCGTTCCCGTGCGCCCGCGACCGGTGCGCCCGCGGCGACAGACGGAGTGGTCGCGCCCCGACTGGATGGCGACCGTGGCGGCCCGTCGTCCGGCGGGCGAACTGCTCATGACCCTGGTGCCCGTCGTGGCCGCTGGCCTCCTGTGGGCGATCGCGCGCGCGACCGGGCACCTGGAAGGTGACACGAGCTCGACCCGCCTGCTGGTCCTTTCGATCGGATTGGCCGGCCCGGTTGCCACGCTCGGAGCCCTGGTGGCTCGCGTCGCATGGCCGCGGCTGGTCGGGCTCGTGCTCCTCAGCGGACTCGGCGCGCTCCTGCTCATCGGACGCTCGCTCATCGGCTGAGCCGATTGACAGCAGGCGCCTCCGCTGCGACGATCGACCACCAGAATCGAAGATGGCAGAGACGGAGCCAGCACCGCGTCGGCGATCGCGCCGACAGCGAGCCCGACCCGGTGAGAGCGGGCGGCGGCGATGACGCGGATGATCCCTCCCGAGCCGGAGACGCCAAGCGGCCCAGGCCGTGGGTAACGCCTCCCGGGTGCGCCACCCGATAGCTGCGGCGGCGGCATCGGCCAGCGCAGAGTGAGCAGGCCCGTGCGGCAACGAGTGGATCGAGGCCGACTTCGGCGGCATCGGTCAAGCGCGGGTGGTACCGCGGGAAGCAGCTTCCCGTCCCGGATCTGGGACGGGTTTTTTGTTGGGAGAGACGTGTTCAAGCCGGTCAGCAGCCAGCTGGATGTGCCCAGCCTCGAGCGGGAGATGATCGAGGTCTGGCGCGAGCGTGACACGGCGGCGCGCTACCTCGCGCGCAACGCCGCGTCGGAGCGCCGCTACAGCTTCCTGGATGGACCGATCACCGCCAACAACCCGATGGGCGTGCACCACGCCTGGGG
>JBDUDC010000204.1:0-2856 GCA_040003165.1 Chloroflexota bacterium | reverse complement strand
AGACCGGCATGGTGCTGATCGTCCCGATGTACGAGGAGGACGAGCAGACCGCGGGGATCTACTACAACACCGCCGCGGTGATCGACGCGGACGGGAGCTACCTGGGCAAGTACCGCAAGACCCACATCCCGCACGTCAAGGGCTTCTGGGAGAAGTTCTACTTCCGCCCCGGCAACCTCGGCTACCCGGTCTTCGACACCGCCGTCGGCAAGGTGGGCGTCTACA
This sequence comes from Chloroflexota bacterium, assembly GCA_040003165.1. Classification (GTDB taxonomy): domain Bacteria; phylum Chloroflexota; class Limnocylindria; order QHBO01; family QHBO01; genus JALYSK01. Next base: position 2,631 of record JBDUDC010000204.1, on the reverse strand, counting down.
TCTGCTACGACCGCCACTTCCCGGAGGGCGCCCGGGCGCTGGGGCTCAACGGGGCGGAGCTCGTCTTCATCCCATCGGCCACCAGCCGCGGCCTGTCGGAGTACCTGTGGCGCGTCGAGCAGGTCAGTCACGCCCTGGCGAACGGCTACTTCGTCGGCACCATCAACCGGGTCGGGATCGAGCCGCTCGGCGACGACGACTTCTACGGCCAGTCGTACTTCGTGGATCCCCGCGGCCAGTTCGTTGGCGACGTCGGCGATCCCCACGACGAGGAGCTGATTGTCCGCGACCTGGACCTCGACCAGGTTCAGGAGGTCCGCCAGACGTGGCAGTTCTTCCGCGACCGGCGCCCGGATGCGTACGACGACCTCGTCCGTCCGTAGCGGCTTGTTGGGGTGGTGGTCAAATTCAGATGAGCGCCGCACTACGCCGGCCGACGTTGCTTCAAACGCCATTAATGCAGGGTGAGCGCCGCATATGTCCGCTCAGCGCCTCTTCTTCGGGCTTCGTGCAGGCTGGATCTGAATCTGCCGGTTTTCTCCTGCCAGCCACGAGGCGAGGAGAACCGTGAACCTGGGCATCACCGCAGGAGCGGCCCCCGCCATCCGTGTCGAGATCCCTGCGGATCGCGCGGCGGTCGATGACCTGGTCGAGGAGGCTTTCGGCGATCCGAGCGTCAAGCGGCTCGTGCAGCTGATCCGCGCGTCGGAGCACTGGGTGCCGGAGCTCTCGATCGTCGCCGAGCGGGACGGCGAGATCCTCGGACACGTCCTGTTCAGCACCACCGATCTCGCCACGGACCACGGCCCGGTGCCGATCCTTCTCCTCAGCCCCCTGGCGGTCCGGCCCAGCGCGCAGCGCAGGGGCGTCGCCCGCGCGCTCGTCGAGACCGGCCTCGCCGCGGCGGAGCGCGCTGACTACGGCGTAGTCGTTCTCGAAGGCGATCCGAGGCTGTATCGACGCTTCGGCTTTGAGCCGGCGACCCCGCTCGGCATCAAGCGGCCATCCGAAAAGATCCCGGACGGGGCGTGGCAGGCGCATCCTTTGGCGGGGTACCGCACCGATCTGCGCGGCCAGGTGAGCTACCCGAGCGCCTTCTGGGAGACCGGAAGCGTGGGGCCGAACGGATGAAATTCGGCATCACGCTCAAGCCCGAGCACCGATTCGACCGATCCGTCGCGCTTGCCCAGCGTGCCGAGGCGAATGGCTTCACGTACTGCTGGCTCTTCGACAGCCACGTGCTGTGGCGCGAGCCATACGTGCTGCTCACCCTGATCGCGCAGGCCACCACCACCCTGCGGCTCGGCACGTGCGTCACCAACCCGGCGACGCGCGAGCCATCGGTCACCGCCAGCGCCCTGGCGACCCTCGACGAGGTGAGCGGCGGCCGGATGGACCTCGGCATCGGCCGGGGGGACTCGGCGCGGCGCGTGCTCGGCAAGCCGCCGACCAGCATGAAGACGCTCGAGGAGGCGATCGCGGTGATCCGCGACCTGGTCGAGGGTCGCCCCGTCACCTATGAGGGGACCGAGCTGGTGCTGCCCTGGGCCGGCAAGTGGCAGCTTCCGATCTGGGTCGCCGGCTACGGCCCGATGGCTCTCGCCATGACCGGTCGGATTGCGGACGGGGTGATCCTGCAGCTCGCCGATCCGGACCTCATCGGCTGGCTCGTCTCCCAGGTCCGCGAAGCGGAGGCCGCGGCCGACCGGCAGGCCGGATCGGTCCAGGTGCAGGCCGCCGCACCCGCCCACATCGGCCCGATCGACGACGGCCGCGATCGAACGCGCTGGTTTCCGGCGCTGGTCAGCAACCACATCGTCGACCTCGTCAACAAGTACCCGCGCGAGCAGCTGCCTGAGTCGCTGACCGGCTACGTTCGCGATCGCGAGGGGTACGACTATCACCACCACGCCGAAGTGGGATCGAGCAACGCGGCGTTCGTTGGCGACGACGTCACCGATCGCTTCTGCGTCCTCGGCTCGGCCGACGACCACCTCGCCAAGCTGCATGCCCTGGCCGATGCCGGCGTCGACCAGTTCAACATCTACCTGATGAACGGCGACGAGGAGGAGCAGCTCGACCTCTACAGGCCGATAATCGAGCACGAATCGGCCCTAGAGCGCACCTGAGAGGCCCTGGGCGCGGGCTTCCGGTGGCGCGGCTACCGCCTTGTTCCATCCCGGCCGATGAGTCTCCGTCTGAGGAGTCGTCTAACCATCGACGATCACATGCAGGGAGCGAGACCATGAAGCTGACCGCAACGATGATGCTGAGCGTGGACGGGGTGTACCAGGGCCCCGGGGGCCCCGACGAGGACCGGCGCGGCGGGTTCGAGCGCGGCGGTTGGACCGCGGCGTACGCCGATAAGGACATGTGGCCGTTCCTGACGTCGTGGTTCGAGCGGGCGGATGCGCTGCTCCTCGGGCGCAGGACCTGGGAGATCTGGGAGCCGTATTGGCCGCTCCACGACTCAGGCGATCCAGTCTCCCACGGCATCAACGTCCTGCCCAAGTACGTGCCCTCGACCACGCTCAAGGACCCAACGTGGCAGAACAGCCACGTCATCGAGGGCGACGTCGAGGCGGCGGTGCGCGAGCTCAAGGCGAAGCCCGGGCGCGAGCTCCAGGTCCA
>JBDUDC010000203.1:0-2859 GCA_040003165.1 Chloroflexota bacterium | reverse complement strand
GCGCGGCTGCCAGCGGCGCCTTGGTGATGAAGGTGAAGGAGCGGTCCTCGAAGACAGTGATCTCGGCCGGCACCACGTAGCCGCGCAGGTCGGCGGTCCGCTCGTTAAAGGCCTTGATGAACTCCATGATGTTGATCCCATGCTGGCCGAGCGCGGGACCGACCGGGGGCGCCGCGGTGGCCTGGCCCGCCGGCGCCTGCACCTTGATGATGGTGCGGATCTTCTTTGCCATTGCGACTCTCCTTCGAGGTGCCGGCGGGACGCTTCACGCCCCTCCCTCTGGTGTGACCGATGCGCTCCGCATCGGTCGATTAGCGCCTAGAGCTTCTCGATCTGCAGGAAGTCGAGCTCCACCGGTGTCTCGCGGCCGAAGATGCTGACCAGCACCTTGACCTTGTTGCGCTCGGGGTTGACCTCATCGACGGTGCCGATGAACTCGGCGAACGGGCCATCGTTGACGCGCACGCTCTGGCCCTTCGCGAACTGGACCTTGAACTTCGGGGTCTCGACACCCATCTGCTTGAGGATCGACTTGACCTCGTTGTCCATCAGGGGCGTCGGCCGGTTGCCGGATCCCACGAAGCTGGTGACGCCGGGCGTGTTGCGCACCACGTACCACGACTCGTCGCTCATCACCATCTCGACCAAGACGTAGCCGGGGAAGACCTTCTTGTTGACGGTCTGCCGCTGGCCGTTCTTGATCTCGATCTCCTCTTCCATCGGCACGAGCACCTGGAAGATCTGATCCTCGACGCCCATCGACTCGATCCGATGCTCGAGGTTGGCCTTCACCTTGTTCTCGTAGCCCGAGTAGGTGTGGATCACGTACCACTGCTTGCTCGTCCGCTCAGCTGCATAGGCGTCGTCGAGCTGCGGGGCCTCGCGCGACAGGCGGGCCGCCTGGCGAGCCTCGTTGCGAGCCTCGTCCGCCTGCGTGGCGGGAGTCCGTGCCTCGTCGCTCACTGCAGCACCCGGCCGATGGCGAAGTGGAAGATCTGATCGAGCGCGAAGATGTACGCCCCCACCGCGATCGAGACGCCGACCACGATGAGGGTCAGGTTGAGGACCGTCTCACGGGTCGGCCAGGCGACCTTCTTGAGCTCGGACCAGCTCTCGGTCAGGTAAGCGCGGATTCCAGTCAACACGTCAGGTTCTTCTCGGCTCTGCGGTATTTACGTCGATTGGCAGGGGCGACAGGACTCGAACCTGCAACCGCTGGTTTTGGAGACCAGTGCTCTACCAGTTGAGCTACACCCCTACCGGTACCCCGGCGTCCTACTTCGTCTCCCGGTGCAGCGTGTGCTGCCGGCATCGGGGACAGAACTTGTTCAGCTCCAGCCGGCCGGGGTCGTTTCTCTTGCTCTTGCGTGTGCTGTACGTGCGCTCTTTGCAGGTCGTGCACGCCAATGCAATCACGGGTCGGTTCTCGGCCTTGGCCACCTGTCGCTCCTCGTCGTCCGCCCGGAGCCGGCCACGCGAAACTAAGGTCTGGCGCCGGGGGAAAGCAGGCTGATTCTAGGGTCGCGGCGGAATGCTGTCAACGACGACGACGCTGCCGATGGGCCGACGCCCGCGCGTCAGCGGGCCTCGGCCCGCTCGGTCGCCTCCGCTCCATCCCGCCGACGCAGCACCACCCGGGTGAACGGCAGGCGCACGTCGCTGAAGACCTCGATGCTTACCAGGAACCCGAGGAAGAGGAAGAGGACCCCGAGGAACTCGCCGACGAAGAACCCGCTCGTGTTCCCGAATCGGTTGGCGCCGCTCGTCAAGGCCGGGATCAATCCGCCGATCGCGATCAGGATCGTCGCCGGCACGCGGCTGTTCAGCCGGCCGCCGACCAGCGCCGCCGTCGCACGTGGCAGCGAGGCGACGAAGTTGACCACCACCGCGACCGGCGCCTTCAGCAGGTTGATGAGCCACTCACCCGCCGGCTGACCGCCGCGCAGGGTGTAGCGGATCGCCCGGTGCTTCGGCATGAAGACGAAGGCGCTGTAGAGCGCGCCGAGGACGAGCACGAAGGCGCCGGTGATGTTGAAGAAGGGCGTGAGCAGGCGCAGGTAGCCAGGGAACAGCACGCCGGTCGGGATGTGGGTCGCGGGATCGACCGCGTAGCCGGGCGCGGGGAGGGTGAGGGTGGCCATCATCAGCGCCGAGACGAGGCTGCCGCCGACGACCACCGCCGCGGCAATATGCGCCCACCGCACGTCACGCCGGTAGGTCATCACCGCCACCACCGCGGCCAGCACCACGGCGAGGGCGAAGTAGATGAGCGGCGCCGCCCCGGCGTTCGGATAGCCGTACCTCACCTGCGTGAGGAACGTGAAGAGGCCGGCGAGGACGAGCGCGAGCGCGAATGCGTAGCCGAAGCGGGTGCGGGCCAGCAGGTAGGCGGTCCCGAGGCCGAGCCAGCCGGCAACCCAGACCGCGCCGACCAGGTACCAGACCCGATAGAGCGGCTCATTCCAGCCGAATGCGCCACCCAGAAACTCCGTGCCGGCGCTGATGCCGTACCAGAGCAGGCCGATCGTCCAGACCAGCTGGTAGGGCTGGCGGCGGCGCAGCCACTGATCGGCGACCAGCGCCGCGAAGCCGAACGAGAGGACCGAGGAGAGGAAGGGAAGGACGACGTTTGAGTCCACCGGTCTGATCGCCTCGCTTCTGCAACGGCCAGGCCCGCCTGCGGGTGCAGTGGAGCCCACGTCCGGGTTCGAACCGGAGACCTCTTCCTTACCAAGGAAGTGCTCTGCCAGCTGAGCTACGTGGGCCCGCCATCGGGCACGTTCGCGCCTGCGAACGTGAGGCGATTGTGAGGAAACGACCGATCCGCCGCAAGCATCGGTCTACCTATGGAAATCTATG
>JBDUDC010000202.1:0-2868 GCA_040003165.1 Chloroflexota bacterium | reverse complement strand
AAGCAGTACGTGCTCGACAGCGACTGGGGCGAGGCGGCGCCGACCGCCGATGACGAGAACGCCTTCCTGGACTCTCACCTATGGGCGGACTACGCCGCCTGGCACCTCGGGCTGACGGAGGGCGCGACCGATGGCACCAAGGCGCGCTACGCCTTCATCTACGGCGATTTCCGTCGCGTGCACCGCACCGCCCTGATCGCCTGCGTCTACCGAGCAGCCGAGTGGCGGCACAAGTCAGTCGAGCTGGCGGCGCACCGGCTGCTCCAGCGCCTCGACAAAGTGAGCGGCCTGATCAAGGGCTAGGCCCGGAGGTCCGATGCGGTCGATCGAGCTAGGTCTCGTGCTCCCGATGGAAGGATCCTGGACCGACGGGTCAACCCCGCGCTGGGTCGAGATCCGCGAACTCGCGATCCGAGCCGAGGAGATCGGCTTCGATACCGTCTGGGTCCCGGACGAGCTGCTGTGGCGCCGGCCGGACGCTCCGGACCGCGGCTGGTGGGAGTGCATCGCAATGACTGGCGCGGCGGCGGCGGCGACCTCGCGGGTGAAGGTCGGCACGTGGATCATGTCCGCGCTCCACCGCAATCCGGGGATCACCGCCAAGGCTGCGGAGACGCTCGATGAGATCAGCGGAGGACGCTTCGTGTTCGGCCTCGGCTCCGGCCATGCCGGTCGCCAGGCTCATGCCTTCGGGCTGCCCGAGGATCATGTCTTCGGGCGATTCGAGGAGGCGGTCGAGATCATCGTTCCTCTCCTGCGGGCCGGTCGGGCTGACTTCGAAGGCACCTACCATGCCGCTCGCGACCTGGAGCAGAGACCGGTCGGTCCAAGGCCCGGACGCATACCGATCATGATCGGGGCCGGCGGTCCCAAAATGCTCAGCCTCGCAGCCCGACACGCCGATATCTGGAGCTGGTACGTCGAGGAGCGCAGCGAGCTCGCCGAATTCGCGCCTCGCGTGGCAGCGCTTGAAGCGGCCTGCCTCGAGATCGACCGAGATCCTGCTTCAATCGGTCGGTCCGCGGGAATCATCGTCGAGCCGACAGAGGTCACAGGGGCGGCCGAAGCACTGGCCGTACCCATCAGCGGCTCCGCCGAGGAGATCGCCGACGGACTCCGGGCGTTCCGCGCTGGAGGCTTCACCCAGATCGAGATCCTGCTCTGGCCGCGCACGCTGCCCGCTCTCGAGGCGATGGCTCCCGTACTAGAGCTGCTCGACGCCGACTGATCGTGGGAGATCGCGTTACGGCAGCGCCGACAGGAGACGCTTCGGGGCAGTCATCCGATACGCCTCCTCGATCAGCTCCGCGACGAAGTCCCAGTCCTGCTCCGCGTCCAGCGAGATCCCGATCCAGCCGTGCACGCCAACGTACGGCGGTACGAAGAACCGATCCGGATCGCCCTCGACGATCGCCTGCTGCGCCCCGCGCGGCGCCTTGCACCAGATCCCCCACCGGCCGACGTGGGAGTCGTGGCGCATGGCGAAGATCTTGTCGCGTACGCGCCACGACGGGTTCCCGACCCCGCCGCCCTCGGTGGCTTCCGGCAGGGCGAGACAGATCGCGCGCACACGGGCCAGCAGCTCCTCGCCGCCCGGATGAAGCTTCGACCGCTTAGCCATCCACGAAGCATAAAGGCCGATAATCCCCGGACACGTATGGAGTAGTGACGGTGGCGACAGCAACCGCCGAGATCGCACGAGTCAACGGCATCGAGCTCAGCTATCAGACCTTCGGCAGCGGAGACCCGTTGATCCTGCTGCACGGCGGCTTCGGATCGGTTGAGATGTTCGGGCCGAACGTGGAGGCGCTGGCCGCGGGACGCCAGGTCATCGGCGTCGACCTCCAGTCGCATGGGCGCACGCCGGTCGCGGATCGGCCGATGCGCTTCGAGACCATGGCGGACGACATTGCCGCCCTCATCGGCCACCTTGGGTTCGAGAAGGCGAACGTGATGGGCTTCTCGCTGGGTGGCGGGGTCGCGCTCCGAACGGCGATCCAGCATCCGGAGGTCGTCGAGCGCGCGGTCCTCGTCTCGACCCCGTTCCGGCACGAGGGCTGGTACCCGGAGATGACCGCGGCGATGGACCAGATGGGGCCGGACTCCGCGGAGCCGCTGAAGCAGAGCCCGATGTACGAGGACTACAAGCGGATCGCCCCGCGCGTCGAGGACTGGCCCGTGCTCGTGACGCAGCTCACCGACCTTCTCCACCAGGACTACGACTGGTCGGCGGAGATCCCCGACCTGTCGATGCCGGTCATGCTCGTCATCGGCGACGCGGATGGCCTTCCGCCGTCCCACGCGGTCGAGTTCTTCGGCCTGCTGGGCGGCGGCAAGCGCGACGCGAACTGGGACCGATCCGGCATGACGCAGCATCGGCTCGCCATCCTGCCGGGCGTGACCCACTACGACATCAACGTTTCGCCCGCCCTGTCGCAGGCGATCATTCCCTTCCTCGACTGATCGCCGATGGGCAAGCTGATCTACTTGATGAACGTGTCGCTCGACGGGTACGTCGAGACGCCTGATCACAGCCTGGATTGGACAATCGTCGACGAGGAGCTGCACACCTGGTTCAACGACCAGGCGCGCGGGACCGATGCGTCACTCTACGGCCGGCGCCTGTACGAGGTGATGAACGCCTACTGGCCGACGGCGGAGTCCGATCCATCCGCCACCCCGGCCATGCTCGACTTCGCCCGCGTCTGGAATGCGAAGCCGAAGGTCGTCTTCTCGTCCTCCCTCGCCAGCGTGGAGGGGAACAGCCGGCTGGTGCGCGGCGACGTTGGCGAGGAGCTCGCGCGGCTGCGGACCGAGTTCGACGGCGACCTCGAGGTCGGCGGCCCGACGTTGGCCGCGGGATTCATC
>JBDUDC010000201.1:0-2872 GCA_040003165.1 Chloroflexota bacterium | reverse complement strand
AGCGCCTGCTGCACGCTGTTGACGACGGCGAGCTCGGCGGCGCGTTCATCGGCCTCCGACAGCAGTCGCTTCGTCTCCTCGAACAGCTTCGCGTTCTGCAGTGCTACGCCCATGCTCGAGGCAACCGTGCTCAGCACGCGCTCGTCACCCTCGGTGTACGCGTGCGCGCGGTACTCACCGAAACCGATCACGCCGATCGCCTCCGGTCCGGCCAGGATCGGCACACCGAGCCAGGACTCGGACACCGTGCTGGATGCGCCGTCCGGATATGTGGCCACGACCGCTCCGGCGGCCACTTGGTCTTCGAGGGTGCCGAAGCGCAGCGCTCGGCGCTGCTGGAGCACGATCGACGACAGCCCCTGACCGAGCTCGATCGGTTCGCCGTGCATCCGCTTCCCGAGCTCGAGCTCAAACGGGAAGCTGATGAGATTGGTCGACCGGTCGTAGAGCCCGATATACATGTCACTGGCTTGGAACATCGTGGCAAGCCGTTCGCCAACGAGGTCGATGATTGTCTCGAAGTCGAGCTGCTTTGCGAGTGCAGCACCGATCTCGTTCACGAGTGCCAGCTCGGCGTTGCGCTGCCGTGTCTCCTCGATGGCGCGTGCGCGCGTCAGGGCGGTCGCGATGTGCTGCGCAACGAAGGTGAGGAGCTCGAGATCCTCCGCGGTGTGCTTGCGATCCTCGCGATAGCTCTGGGTAACGACGACACCGATCGTATGGCCATCTGCCTTGAGAGGCGCTGCCATCCAATCGACGCTAGGAATGCCCAGGAGGACCACTTCGCCGCGTTCCACCATCGCCTGCTGCTCCGCAGCGCTGAAGAGGACGGGCTCCCCGTGACGGAGAACGTTCCCGGTGAACCCCGCCGCCTGGCCCTCGCCGATCGGTTCCCACACGCTCGGGTCGGGGAGGTCGTCGTCGAGCTCGTCGCGGTAGAACGGGTAGTTCACGAGAGCGCGCTCTTCGTCGTACAAGGCGATATAGAAGTTGTCGGCGTACATCAGCTCGCCGACGATCTCGTGGATCGCGGCGTAGAAGGAAGGCATGTCCTGCGCGGCACTTGCGGTCTCCGCAATGCGATACAGCGCCGACTGGATCGTCTCGGAGCGCGCAGCGCCATCGGGATTGGCGTCCGCGCCTGGGTTCGGCGCCTGTGTCGCTGGCTTCGGTTGGCGACGGGCTCGGCGATGCTCGGGAATGGTGATCTGCCCTCGTGCGGGATCGGGAGCCGTCAATCGACGCCAGTGTGCGCCCAACGCCCGCCGGGGCATCCTATCGCACCCACCACGGTGAGCGTGCGCGGCGCGCTCGGCTCAGAGCTCCCGCTGACTGGCAGTTCCCCATAGGAACGGGCCGGACTGCTCGACGGTGATCTCCCAGCCCAGCTGCCGCAGCCGCGCTTCGAGCTCGGATGGCGCCCAGAGGACCTTGACGATCCGATGCACGCTGCCGTCGAGCAGCTGCCGACGTGCCACCGCGCCATCACGGTCCACCCATTCCTCAGCCCACAGGCCGTGATCTGTCTCATCGAAAAAGAGGACGCGGCCGTCCGGTGCCAGGCAGGCCGCCACCAGCTCCCAGAACGCGACGAAGCGTTCCGGCGGGACGTGCGACAGCCAGGCTGCGAAGAAGACGGTGTCATAACGCCGATCGGGGGCGAATTCGAAGAGGTCCGCCGTGATGTAGCGGATGCGCGGGTCGGCGACCTTCTCCGCGTTGAGTCGCAGCATCTCGGGCGAGGCGTCGACGGCGGTGAGCTCGTCGGCCGATTCGGCCAGCAGGCCGGTCCACTGGCCCGTACCGCACGCAAGCTCGAGGACGCGCCCGCTGGGTCGAAGCGCGCGGATGTGAGCCCTGATCCGCTCGGCATCGGCCGCGAACGGGTCGCCCGGCAGGGTGCTGGTGCGGTCGTACTCGGATGCGCGCCGGCGGTAGTACTCGATCTGGTCGGCGATGAGGCGGGCGCTCACCGCGACGGCCGCTCGGCTGGCACGGCCAGGGTGACGGCGGCGGCCACCGTCGCGGTCGCCAGCGCGAAGGCATCGGCGGCGGTGAGAGCGGCGTCCCCGGCGAACAGCTGCGCCGCCTGGCTCGGGATCAGGGCCAGCGCGGCCGGGACCACGGTCCAGGCCAGCACCAGGACGGTCGGCGCGGTGGCGCCGGGAAGTCGCAGCACGCGAGTGGCCACGGCGGTCAGGACACCCAGGAAGGCAGCCAGCAGGAGCACGAGGATCAGGCCAGGCCCCTCCTTCGCGCCGGACACCTCGACCAGGCGCACGAGGCCCTGCTGGCCGGCGGCAACCAAGAGCGCCAGCAGAACGCTGAGGATCGCCGAGCGGGCTCCGATCACGTGGCCTGCTTCGTCAGGCGGGCGGCAAGGTCGCGCGCGATGCGATACGACCTGCCGGCGCCCATCACCAGGACCGCGTCCCCCACCGCCACGTGCTCGGCTAGGTACTCGGTCGTGGCATCGGTGTCCCCGACCGCGATCGTCGGGACTGCCGAGGTGCGTTCGACGGCATCGGCCAGTGCCTCAGCGGAGGTCGCCCTCATGGCCTCCTCGCTGTCGCGCGACGGAAAGATGTCTACGATCATCACCTCGTCGGCCGCCTCGAATGACCGTGCAAAGTCGTCGAACAGAAGCGCCGTGCGTGAGTACATATGGGGCTCGAAGACCGCCCAGAGCCGGCGCGCGCCGACCTTCTGCCGCGCTGCGGCGAGCGTGGCCCGCACCTCGCTCGGATGGTGGCCGTAGTCGTCGTAGACCGTCACGCCGGCAGTATCGGCGATCAGCTCCATCCGTCGCCCGGCGCCCGCGAACGTCCGCAACCCCTCGGCCAGCGCGTCGAGATCGGCGCCGAGCTCGCGC
>JBDUDC010000200.1:0-2891 GCA_040003165.1 Chloroflexota bacterium | reverse complement strand
TCGCCGCGGAGCGTCATGCAGGTGCTCGTGGCACGGGCGACGAGCTTGCCCTCCGTGTCGGTGACGTCGCACTCGGCCAGGCTGATCGTCCGGCCTGTCTTCACGAGGCGTCCCGTCGCGATGAGGACGCCTGTCCAGAATGGCCGCAGGAAGTTGATCTTCAGCTCGAGGGTGGTGAAGCTCTCGCCCTCAGCGAGCGTCGACGCAAGTGCCACTCCCATCGCGGCATCAGCGACGTCGCAGAGGATCCCGCCATGCAGGGTACCCATCGGGTTCGCGTGTTGGGGACCCGCATCGAGCTCGAAGACCGCCTTCCCCGTTTCGATCGAGATCGGTCGGAAGCCGACGAGCTTCCCGACCGGCGCAGCCGACGCATCGCCGCGCATGGCGTCGGTGACGCGATCGATCAGCCTAGCCACGACATCTCCTCGCCTGCCCCGTGGAAGCCCGCCGTGCCCTGGGCGCGCAGCCTAGCAAACCGACCGTTCGGTAGAAAGTCAGCGGCCGGCCGCAAGCGCGGCGCCGACCGTCGCCAGCGCGCCGACGCATTCTTCGAGCGAAGCGCCCTGCGGACCGCCGGGGATCGGCGACCCTACGAAGTCGGTCGCCCCGAGCTCGGCGAACCGCGTGAGCTGTTCGCCGATGGCGTCCTCATCGCCTACGACGGCGACCTCGGCCGGACCTGCTGCGCCTTCTCGGTCGAGCATCGCGCGATAGGCGGGGAGCGTTCCGTAGGTCCGGTAGATCTTTCCCGCGAGCTCGCGCGCCGCGGCGACGTCCTTCGTGAGGGAGACCGGGAGCTCCACCTGGATCCGTGGCGCCGGCCGGCCGGCCTGGGCCGCCGCTTCGCGGACGACCGGGACGATATGGTCACGCAGCGTTCGCGGGCCCACCATCCAGGTCGTCGTCCCATCCGCGAGCGAACCCGCGAGCGCGAGCATCTTTGGGCCGAGTCCCGCAAGGAGCACCGGCACCGGAAGCCCATCCGCGGACGAGAGCCGGGCGCGGACCGTGAACAGCTCGCCGGCGTAGTCGACCTCGCCGGTGCGGAGGAGCGGGACGAGGACCGAGAGGTACTCGCGCGTGTGCGTGTACGCGCGGTCGTAGGAGAGACCCCAGGTCTGCTCGACGACGACCTTGTGCGAGGGTCCGACGCCGAGCGTGAAGCGACCTCGCGCTGCGGCCTGGGTCGACGCCGCCTGCTGGGCCATCGCGTAGGGGTGGCGCGGGTACGTCGGGGTGACCGCCGTGCCGAGCTCGATGGTCGTCGTGACCCGCGCCGCGAGCGCGGCGGCGGTCATCGCGTCATGTCCGAAGATGTTCGAGAACCACATCGACGCGAGACCGAGCGTCTCCGCTTGACGGGCCCCTTCGATGATCTCATCGAGAGTGGCCGGTCGCCGATCCCGCTGGCCGCTCTCGAGGAGTCCAACGCGCATCAGCTCATCTCCTCCGTTAGAGGGCGAGCGGTGGGTAGTAGTTCTCGATACCGAGCCGCTTCACCTCGGTGAGCCAGTCCGTTGGGTAGAGGCGCTCCCGATCGGCTCCGGCGAGCGTCCAGGCCTGACGCCGGTACGTCCAGTTGTCCGGTTGCAGCCGCATGGCCTCAAGGAACCAGGTCGCTGCGCGGTCGGGCTCCGCGCGCCCGTGCAGCTCGAGGCCCAGCGCGAACGAGGCTGCCGCGGCCGACACCTCCGCTGGGATCGGTCGGCTGCGGCGGACGACCTCGTCGGCGGAAAGCGCGAAGCGGCTAGCCGCACCTTGCGCGACCCAGTCGCGCAGCGCGTCGATGTAGGGCGCGGCCTCATAACGGAGCGCCCTGACCACGCGGAGCGACTCAACGCGGAGCGGCGGGTCGTCCGGTCGTGGCTCGCGGTCGGCCAGTGCAGGCCGACGGGGCCATGCCGGCTCAGGTGGCCGAACGATCGTCCCGGACTCGTCGATCCACACGCCATTCGGCACGTTGACGATACCGAGGAGCTCGTCGCAGACGTGACGCTCGTCGATGAGTGACGGATGTTCAGGCCTGGCCGCTTCGATCCACGGGCGCGGCGCGGCCGCTCCCCCGCTGTCGAGCGCGACGGTCACGATCTCGAGACCCTTCGGGTGCAGCTCCGCGCGTAGCTCCTGCCACACGGGCAGGCTGAGTCGGCAGCCTCACCAAGAGGCCCAGGCGACAAGCAGGACCTTCTGGCCACGCAACGAGGAGAGGCGGAACGGCTTCCCATCGACGGTCGGCAGCTCGAGCTCCGGCAGACGCGCGGACGCGAGCGCATGGCTACCCGACTCCGGTCCGAGCGCCCAGAGCCCGCTCTCCGCGTCGTGCTTGAGCGCGCGGGCGCTCTGATCCGCGAACGCTTGGACATCCACGTGGCCGTCACGCAGAGCGATCGGGATACAGCGCTCGCCGCGGCAGACTCCCTCGGGCTTCACCGACCAGCCGGTGATCCGCTCGAAGGTCGACGGATCGACAAAGAGCGATCCGAAGACGGCGGCCATCATACCGAACGGGGTCGACATATCTCGACATATGCCGACCCCGTCGTCTCGACGCGGAACATGCGAGGAACGACGCTACTTCAGCGTGATGTAGTCGGTGAGCGTGACGAACTTGCCACCCTTCGCCACTTGGAAGTAGGCGGCCTTCACGCCCGCGTGATCCGTCGGGCTGTAGCTGAGACTTGGCAGCAGCGAGCCCTTGAAATCCTTCATCTGGTCGAGACCGGTCATGAAGCTCTCACGGGTCAGCTCTTTGCCCCCGCGCTTGAGCGCCTCGATGAACACCTGCGCGTAGGTGTATCCGGCCTCGCTGAAACCGCCGATCTGCTCCTTCGGCGCGTACTTCGCCATGAACGCCTGGTACTCGACGATCTTCGGGTTGCTTGTGTCAT
>JBDUDC010000056.1:0-9741 GCA_040003165.1 Chloroflexota bacterium | reverse complement strand
GGCCACCGTGGAGGTGACGCCCGGCGGCGAGTAATCCCAGTCCGTCACGGCAATCGAGGCCCTCCGCGCGAGGGGCCTCGATTCGTTCTCAGCTCCTGAGGCTATTGCGGCTGGCTAGTGTGGCAGGGACAGCGCATCAGGCACCAGCCCCGCCTAATGCGCTGGCCAGTCCCGCTGCGGGCCGAAAGAGGCCAGATCTTTGCGCCCAAAGACCGCCAGATCACGGGGCATCAGAGCTCCCAGGCCTCGTCGATGCGGCGCACCAGCTCGTCGAGCGAGTCGACCACCAGAGCCGGCCGCTCGCCGTCGGGAAGCCGCTGGATGATGCCCCACGGGCCGCGGCGCAGCCAGACAGAGCGAAGCCCTGCCGCCATTGCCGGCAGCACGTCGTTGTCGACTCGATCGCCGACGTAGGCGACGTCGGCCGGCGCCGGTCGGCCCATCAGGTCGAGCGCGCGCTCGAAGAAGGCAAGGTCCGGCTTGGCAACGCCCATCTCGTCGGACATCGCGATCACGTCGGCGTCGACGCCAAGGGCCCGGAGCTCGGCCGATCGCGCGGCCGGCTGGTTTGCGATGATCGCCAGCCGGTAGCCGGCTCGCCGCAGCTCCTCGATCGACGGCAGCGCATCCGGATAGAGGTCGTGCGGCTGGAACCCGCCGTACGCCGCTTCGACCACATCAACCCGGCTCCGCCAATCGGTGACGCCAAAGATGTCGAAGATATCCCTGTGCTCACCCTCGCGCGCGACCACTGCGCCGATGGTGGCGAACAGGGTGAGACGAGGGATGTGCAGCTCATCGGCCCAGATCGACCAGATCCGCGTTTCGTCGATGAGCGTCTCGCCCACGTCCAGGCAGACCCAGCGCGGGTTTGGCTCAGGCATCGGTCATCCGGGGTAGCCTAACGGCAGAGATCGTCGAGCGCGCCCTGGCAGTGCGGCGCGAGAACAAACGGAGGATCCGATGACGAACTGGGATCCCGAGGCCTTCACCAGGGGCCTCATCGCCGATATGCGAGAGCACGGCGGGAAGGTGACGAGCGGCCCGATGGCCGGCCGCCCGCTCCTCGTCCTGACCACGACGGGCAGGAAGACCGGCCAGCCGCGAACAGTGATCGTGACCTTCACCCGAGATGGTGACGCCTATGTCGTGGCCGGCTCGAAGAGCGGCGCGCCCACCGACCCGCACTGGTTCCACAATCTCATTGCCAACCCAATCGTCCAGGTCGAGGGAGACGGAAAGCGCTTTCAGGGGCGCGCCGTCGTGGCCGAGGGGGCCGACCGCGACCAGCTCTGGGAGCGCCACGTGGCCGAACGGCCGGAGTTCGCCGAGTACCCCGAGAAGTCGGGGCGCATTATCCCGATGGCTCGCATGACGCCGATCGACTGATGCGGCCCGGCTATGCGCTCTTGACGCCACTCACAAGCGACGCGACAGACGCCTTCGCGTCACCGAACAGCATCGCCGTCTTCGGGTCCGCATAGAGCGGGTTGTCGATCCCGGCAAAGCCGGCGCCCATCGAGCGCTTGAGCACGATCACGTTCTGCGCATGGTCGACGTTCAGGATCGGCATGCCGTAGATCGGTGAGGAGGCGTCGTTGCGCGCTGCCGGGTTCGTGACGTCGTTGGCGCCGATCACGAGGGCGACATCGGCGTTGGCGAAGTCCTCGTTGATCTCGTCCATCTCCTTGAGGCGGTCGTACGGCACGTTCGCCTCAGCCAGCAGCACGTTCATGTGTCCCGGCATCCGACCGGCCACCGGATGAATCGCGAATTCCACGTCGACGCCGCGCGCGACAAGGAGATCCATCAGCTCGCGCACCGGCCCCTGGGCCTGCGCCACCGCCATGCCGTAGCCCGGCACGATGATCACCTTCTTGCCGTACGCCATCAGCACGGCGGCATCCTCGGCGCTGATCTCGCGCGCGGTCTGGTCGCCGCCCGCCGCCGCTGCGCCGCCCTCGACGACCGCCCCGAAGGCGCCGAACAGGACGTTGAAGATCGACCGGTTCATGGCGGCGCACATCAGCTGGGTCAGGATCGCGCCGGAGGCGCCGACCAGCGTGCCGGCAATCAGGAGCGCGTAGTTGCCGAGCACGAACCCGGTGGCGGCGACCGCGATCCCGGTATAGCTGTTGAGCAGGCTGATCACGACCGGCATGTCCGCCCCACCGATCGGCATCACCAGCGCGACGCCGGTGATCAGCGCGATCACCACGAACGCCACGAAGAGCGGCACGCTGTTCGTGAACGCGGCGAGCATGATCCCGATCACCACCAGCGCGCCCAGCAGGATCGCGGCAACGATCTGCTGCCCGGTGTACGTGACCGCGCGGGCGTTGATCAGGCCCTGGAGCTTGCCGAAGGCCACGATCGATCCCGTCAGCGAGACGCCGCCGATCACCGCCCCGAGCAGGGTGGCGATCATCGGCACCAGCGGGAGGAGCTGGCCGGATGCCCGCCCGTTGACGCCGAGCAGGAATTCGGAGAGCGCCACCAGTGCCGCTGCCCCACCGCCGGCGCCGTTGAAGATGGCGACCATCTGCGGCATGGCGGTCATGGGCACTCGGCGGGCGCCGAGGGTGCCAATCACCGCACCGATCAGGCCGCCGGCCAGCAGGATCCACCAATGCTGGAGCATGCCGGATCCGCTGAACAGGGTGAAGGCGATGACCAGCGCCATTCCCGCCGCGCCGAGCAGGTTGCCGGTGCGTGCCGTCTTCGGCGAGGCGAGGAACTTGAGGGCCAGGATGAAGGTCGCAGCCGCGATCAACCAGACCGCGTAGGTGATGATCTGGCTCGCGGTCACTTCCGATCCTCGGGCCGCCGCTTGAACATCTCGAGCATCCGGTCGGTGACCACGAAGCCGCCGACCACGTTGATCGTGCCGAGCGTCACCGCCACCAGCGCGAGCGCGATCCGCAGCCCGTCGTCGGCGGTGGCCGCGATCAGCATCGCCCCGACCACGATCACGCCATGGATCGCGTTGGCGCCCGACATGAGCGGGGTGTGGAGCATGGTCGGCACCTTGGAGACGACTTCGTAGCCGACGAATGCCGCCAGAACGAGGATGAAGAGCGCGTCGAGCAGGGCGCGCGGCTCGAGCGTTTCGGTCACGACTCGGCCCCCTCGAGCGCCTTGGCGGTCGCCTCGTGGACCACCTTGCCTTCGTGGGTGATGGTTGCGCCGCGCGTGATCTCGTCCTCGAGGTTCAGCTCGATGGCGCCGTCCTTGACGAGGTGCTTCACCAGCGTCTGCACGTTCTTGGCGTACATCTGGGATGCGTGCGCGGGCATCAGGGCCGGCAGGTTGGTCAGGCCGATGATCGTCACGCCGTGACGCACGACCTCCTTGTCGGGCTGGGTGCCTTCCACGTTGCCGCCTGCCTCGGCGGCCATGTCCACGATCACGCTCCCCGGCTTCATGCTCTTCACCATCTCGTCGGTGATCAGCCGCGGGGCGGGGCGTCCGGGAATCAGGGCGGTGGTGATCACGAAATCCGCTTCCCCGACCCGCTGGGCGATCAGCTCCGCCTGGCGTCGCTTGTAGTCATCGCTCATCTCCCGCGCATATCCGCCGGCGGTTTCCGCCTGCGCCTTCTCCTCATCGGTCATCTCGACCTCAAGGAAGGTCGCGCCCAGCGACTGCACCTGCTCCTTGACCACCGGCCTGACATCGGTCGCCTCGACCACGGCTCCCAGCCGTCGAGCGGTACCGATCGCCATCAGGCCAGCCACGCCGGCGCCCATGATCAGGCCCTTCGCCGGTCGCACCGTGCCGGCGGCGGTGGTGAGCAGCGGCATGAACTTCGGCAGCCGATCGGCCGCCATCAGCACCGCCTTGTAACCGCCCACCGTGCTCTGGGAGCTCAGCGAGTCCATGCTCTGGGCGCGCGTGATCCGCGGGATGGCATCCATGCTGATCGCGCTCACTCCCCGCTTGGCCAGCTTTTCGGCGAGCTTTGGATTCGACAGCGTCCCGAGCGTTCCGATGAGCACGCTCTCCTTGGGCAGCATCTCGATCTCTTCGTCGCTCGGTCGCCCGACGCGCAGCACGAGATCGGCCTGGCGGTAGAGGGCGGGGCCATCGGGCACGATGGTGGCGCCCGCTTCGGTGTAGGCCTCGTCGCCGATGAACGCCGCCTCGCCGGCACCCTTCTGCACGAGGACCTCAACCCCGTCGCCGATCATCTGGCCGACGGTCTGGGGGGTCGCCGCGACGCGAGTCTCGCCCTCCGCGGTTTCGCGTGGGACAGCAATCTTCATTCGGGTCCGCCCTGCCGGATGCACAACGCGAACCGCCTCCGCGATGGGTGGCGGTTCAAGGTCCCGAGTCTAGCAGAGCACCACCCGGCTGCCCGGACGTGCAAAGGCTCGATCGAGGGTGTCCGAGGCCCCGGTTATTACCCCAAGTCGTACGTGCGCGGGAATCCGGGCGCTTCGGAACCCAGAATCGCCCAAAGTATGACCCGTGGTTTGTGAATTGGGGCCTCTGGAGGCCGATACCACGCCAACTGCGCCGAACTGATGACTCCTGGCCTGGCCGATGATTGAGATCCGCGGCCGTCGCCTGGAGCTGGTTCAGGGAGATATCACTGCCCAGCGGGTCGACGCCATCGTCAACGCGGCCAACGCGGCGCTGGCGGGCGGCGGGGGCGTGGATGGTGCGATCCACGACGCGGCCGGTCCCGCGCTGATGGCCGAGCTGCGAGCGCGGTATCCGGGTGGCACCCCGACCGGCAGCGCGGTGGAAACCGGCGCGGGCCGTCTCGCCGCCAGCTGGGTGCTCCACGCGGTCGGGCCTCGCTGGCGGGGCGGCGCCCACGGCGAGGCCACGCTGCTCGCCTCCGCCTACCGCGCCTGCCTGCGGCTCTGCGACAAGCTTGGGGCAACGAGCGTGGCCTTCCCGGCGATCAGCATGGGTATCTACGGCTATCCGCCGCACGAGGGAGCACAGATCGCGATCCGCACGGTCGGCGAGCATCTGCGAACCGAGACGCGCATCCAGCTCGTCCGATTCGTCCTCTACTCGGCGGAGACATTCGGAACGTTCAGCGACGCGCTGCGCGGCCTCGGCGAGCCCGCCTAGCCGTCACCGCGCCGGAACGCGGCGGTCCGCAGACCACCACCCGGCTCCCGCACGCCGAGCCGGAAGCGGTCGTCGGTCGGGGCCAAGTCGAATGAGCCGCCGAGCACCAGAGCGCAGAGATGCTCCCCCATCGCCGGTCCGTGCTTGAAGCCGTGGCCGCTCCCGCCGCCAACGATCCAGGCGTTCTCCCAGGCGGGATGCCGGTCGGCGATGAAGTGCGCGTCCGCCGTCGACTCGTACTGGCAGACGCGTCCCTCCGCCACCGGTCGCTCCGCCAGGGCGGGAAAGCGGAGCCGGAGGAATTCGCGTGACGCTTCGACGAATGGATCGGTCAGGCGGCGCTCCTGGCGGTCGGGGTCGACCAGGGGACCGGGCCAGTCCGGCGCCAGCTTGAAGCCACGCCCCTCGACCGAGCCGACACCGTAGAAGGAGCGGTCGTAGTCGACCCAGGTCGGGAGGTTGTCGGCATCGAAGCGCGCATCCCCCGCCTCCGGCGCGATGAAGACGACCTCCTGGCGCGTCACCGCCAGCTCGACGAGATCCCCGAACAGCTTCGGCAGCCACGGGCCGCAGGCAAAGACGAAGGCATCGGCCGCCAGCTCAGTACCGTCCGCCAGCCTGAGCCGATGCAGCTCGCCCCCAGCACCGTCGCCCTCCGACGGTGCATCCACGAGACCGATGCGCACCTCCCCGCCCTCCGCGGCAAACGCCTCGCAGGCGATCGCCACACCCCGCCGAGCGAGCAGCGCGCCGCCCTCGGGCTCGAAGAGCGCCCATGTCAGGTCATCGGTCGCGACCTGCGGATAGCGCCGCACCAGCTCAGACGCGGGCCAGCGCTCGACCGGGATGCCCAGCCGCTCGAGGGTTGCGAGAGAATCGGTCTCGAAGCCGCCGTCGCCGTGCGCAAACCAGAGGACGCCGCTCGGCACGAAGAGGCGGAGGCCCGCGCTCCGCTCCAGCTCAAGCCAATGCTCGAGGGAGCGTCGCTGCCAGCGCGGGTAGTGGTCGTCGACTCCGTGCGCGCTGCGGGTGAGGCGGGTTTCACCTCCAGAGGAGGCCAGGGAGTTGCCCGGGCCGTACGCGTCGACGAGCGTCACCTCGGCCCCCGCGCGCCGAAGCCAGAGCGCCGTCCAGGCGCCGAAGACCCCGGCGCCGACCACGATCACCCGCATCGGCCGATGGTACCCGCCGTCGGACGAACTGACGACGACGAACAGAAGCCTGCTCCGCTACGCTGCGCCCGATGGAAAGCTCGAGCCCGGCACCGGTCATCGCCACGCGCGACCTGACCAAGCACTACGGCAAGGTCGAGGCACTCACCGGGCTCACGCTCGGCGTGCGACCTGGCGAGGTGTTCGGATTCCTCGGACCAAACGGGGCCGGCAAGTCGACGCTGATTCGGACTCTGCTCGGCTTCCTCCACCCGACCGCCGGCGAGGCGACGGTGCTGGGGCTCGACGTGGTCCGCGAGAGCGTTGAGATCCGCGGGCGGACGGGGTACTTGCCCGGGGGAATCGCGCTCTACGACTCGTTGAGCGGGGGCGACGTGCTCGACTACCTCGCCGACCTGCAGGGCCAGGAGCCGATCCGGCGCGGCGAGCTGTGCGACCGGCTGCAGATGACCGGAACCGTGCTGAAGCGGAAGGTCCGCGACTACTCCCGCGGGATGCGCCAGAAGATCGGCGTCATCCAGGCCCTGCAGCACGATCCCGAGCTGGCGATCCTCGATGAGCCGACCGAGGGGCTCGACCCCCTGATGCAGCACGCCTTCTACGGCATCCTCGAGGACCTCGGACACGAGGGGCGCACCGTATTTTTCTCGAGCCACGTGCTCTCGGAGGTCGAGCGCGTCTGCGACCGGGTGGCGATCATCCGCGCCGGGCGACTGATGGCGCTGCACGACGTCGGTGAGCTGCTCGCCCGTCGCCGCCGGCGCGTCACGCTGCGCTGGACCGGCGCCGCCCCCGACCTGACCAACATCCCCGGCCTGGAGGACGTCGTCGTGCGCGGCGACCGCATGATCGGCACCCTGAGCGGCCACGTGGCGCCCTTCGTGCGAGCCATCGCCTCGCCCAATCTGGAGGACCTCACCATCGAGCCGGCTCGGCTCGAGGAGGCGTTCCTCGAGTACTACGCCGAGGACGGCGGCCCAACCGAGAGCGCCGCCGGCGACGCACCGGAAGCCGCGGAGACGACTGGGTGAACGCACGGCTGCTGCTCCAGACCTGGCGCTGGCAGCGCGTACGGCTGCTGGTGATCGTCGTCGCGGCGATCGGCTGGGGCAGCCTCTTCCCGATCTTCTACAGCGCCTTCTCAGATGCGCTGCGCAGCCTCGCCAACGCGGGCACCATCCCCAAGGAGCTCTTCAACTTCGGCTCGGGCAGCCTCTTCACGCTGCCGGGGGCCCTGACGCTCGGCCTCGAGCACCCGATTTCGCTGGCCATGCTCGGGGTGTTCGCGGTCGGCGCCACCACCGGCGCGATCGCCGGCGAGCGCCAGCGCGGCACCCTCGAGGTCCTGCTCGCCCGACCGATCTCGCGTCGGACGCTGTACATCACGGTTGCTGTCGCGCTGCTGGCGGTGATCGGCCTGGTGCTGGCGGCGATCCTGGCCGGCATGGCGATCGGTGCGGCGACGCAGGGCCTGTTGAACCAGATCGACCTCGGCCAGCTGCCGCTCGTGTTCGCCAACGGGCTGCTGCTGTGGGGCGCCTTCGCCGCCTTTGGGCTCGCGACCTCGGTCTCATTCGACCGGACCGGTCCAGCCCTCGGACTGACGATGGCCTACGTGCTGCTGAACTACTTCCTTGAGATCTTGGGGTCGTTGCTGACCGATGCCGCCTGGACGCAGAAGTACTCGCTCTTCCACCATTTCCAGCCCGGCCAGATCCTGACCGGCAAGGCCGATGCGCTCGACTTCTTCATCCTCGCCGTCGCGGTCGTGATCCCGGTGGTCTATGCCCTGATCGCCTTTCCGCGGCGCGACCTCGCCGCTCCCAGCTAGGCCTCCGCCGCTGAGCTGAGGGTTGCCTGCCAACGCCCTCTCGAGTTGTCAGATTCAGACCAGCGCCGCATTAGCTCCCCTCACGGGCGGCGGGGACCGGCGGATGCGGCCATCAGCCGGCATCAACCCCAGTTGAGGCGGTTCGAAGGCCGTAGTGCGGCCTGGACCTGAATCTGCCGGTGTCTGCGAGCCCGGCCACTGGCTCATCCGGAGGCGCGGCAGCGCCCGCAGCAGGCGGTCCGAACCAAGTGGTCAGCGCGTCAGCGAGCCCGCGCTGGGCCAGGTCTCCCACCCAGGCCACGTATCCGTCGGGCCGAATCAAGACGGCGGTGGGAGCAGCGACCGCGCCGATTGCCGGAAGCTCCCATGTACCGACGTATTTGGCATCGATCACCTGAACCCGATGTGCCCATGGCGTGATGTCGATGCCGCCGGGCTCGCCGACGTTGAGGAGCACCGGCCGCGCATCGTGCAGCAGGCTGAAGACCCGCAGCGGCCCGGCGGCGGTGACCAGGTCGAGATCGGGCATGCGGCGTCCCAGCAGCGGATGTCCCTCGCCGAGGTCGTAATGAATGTCCAGCCCGGACATCATCGCGGCGAACCGCTTCCGAGGCTCGTCCATGCTCAGCAGCTCGGACATCGTGTCGCGCAGGGCGTCGATACGGTCGTCGCTGCGAAGGAGCGCGGTCTGCGCCATCGTGTTGCGCAGCACGCGGGCAGCGACCGGGTGCCGCTCGGCGTGGTAGGTGTCCAGGAGGCTGTCCGGGGACGTCCGGTTGACCACCGCGGCCAGCTTCCAGCCCAGATTCACCGCATCCTGCACTCCGATGTTGAGGCCCTGCCCACCTACCGGCGAATGCACGTGCGCGGCGTCGCCGGCCAGCAGCACCCGCCGATCGCGGTAGGCCGCGGCCTGCCGGGTCACATCGGTGAATCGGGAAATCGAGGTGGGACTGTGGACCCCGTAGTCGGTCCCGTAGACGGCGATGAGCGCCTCGCTGAGATCGCGCAGGGTCGGCTCGCCGGCAGGTCCGACGTGCTCTTCGGTCACGAGGACCCCCACCGGGCCGCCGTCAGCCAACCGGGAGAAGGAGTGCGGGCCACGAGCGTCGCGGCGGACGCCCCACTCCGGCTCCTCGGTGAGCTCGACCTCGGCGATCAGGCTGCTCGTTGTCGGATCCCACCCGGCGAACGCTATGCCGGCCGCTTTCCGGATCACGCTGCGTCCGCCGTCGCACCCGACGAGGTAGCCCGCCCGCAGCGACTGACCGTCGGACAGCTCGACGTCGACGCCGGTCCCGTTCTGCGCGAACCCCGTGACCTCGCGTCGGCGCCAGATCGGCACCTCCCGCTCGCCGACCCAGTCAGCCAGGATGCGCTCGATGTGGCGCTGCCGCAGCCCCAGCCCGTAGGGGTGGCGGGTCGGAAAGTCGCTGATCCCCAAGCGGATCCAAGCGAACCCCGCGACCTAGGCGATCTGTCCCTGCGAGAGAAACCGATCAGCGATGCCACGCTGATCGAGGACCTCGATGGTGCGGGCGTGCAGACCGCCTGCGCGCGATCCCATGAGGTCGTGGCTGATGCGCCGTTCGACGATGGCGACGTCGACCCCCGCCAACGCCAACTCGCCCGCCAGCATCAGCCCTGTCG
>JBDUDC010000199.1:0-2917 GCA_040003165.1 Chloroflexota bacterium | reverse complement strand
TGGCCGCCGCTGCCGGTGGACCGGTTCTTCGCGCGTCGCGGAGCTGGTCGCCGAAGAGCTGCACCATCTCGTCCGCGAACCGGGCCCGGAACTCGGCCGGGTAGAGGCGCAGAAGCCAGCGGTACACGCGCTCGTGGCCCGCGCTGCGCGGAATCACTCGCCGGCCTTCAGCGCCCACGGACGTACGGCACGGACGAGCGTGTCGAGGCGACGCGCCTCCGCTCCGGCAACGGCCCGGCCGGTCCCCGTGAGCCGGTAGTAGCGGCGGCGCTGATCGTCCAGCTCCGGGTCAGGACGCTCGTCGCACTCCTCGATGAGCCCGTCGTCGAGGAGCCGCTTGATGGTGGTGTAGACCCCGCCGGGTCCCAGCCGTGTCGCGCCCTCGGTCATCCGCGAGATCTCGCGCATGATCGCGTACCCATGCCGCTCCTCGGGACCGATGGCGAGGAGGACGTACATCGCCGTCCGTGACAACCGCGGGAGATCCTGGGGCCGCCGAATGGCTTCCATGTCCGCGACTATATCAGGACTGGATGCATTGTCAACCGATACATGAGCCTCGTCCACGCGACGTCTTCACCGCCCGAATGCAGATGAGTCAGAGCCTGGTTGTGATCCTTGAAATCGATGATCCCCAGGCCGCGGGCCATGCCAACGCCGACTGTCATCAGAAAGACCAGCAGGGCTATCTGGTACAGCCAGCGGTTCTCCTGCCGTAGCGAAGCGTATCCATCGCACTCTCCTCCCCGCTCGACGTTGGGTTTGTCCTCAGAATGGCTTGAAGATCATCAGCCAGAGGATGATCGCCAGGCCGCCGACCCCGACGACCGTCATCCCGATCGGCTCCCAGCTGTTTCGCGCCGCCGCAAACCGCGCCCGCGCTCCAGACGGGTCAGCCTGGCGTTCGGCGCGCGCCCCCGTTGCCGCATTCTCGACCAGCTCGTAATACCCCGCCCCCCAGCGCCGCATGGCGAGCGTGATGATGAGCAGGATGAGGATCGCCAGCCAGAACCACGCTCGGTCCCACCAGGGACCTAACGCGCCGGCCAGCAGGCCGGTCGCCACCACGAACCCGAGAAGGATGCGAATCAGCGTGAGATCGGGCAACGCCTCGAACATCGCGAAGACCTTCTCGGGTTTCCGTCGCACCGCGAAGCTGCAACATCACCACCGCCTGCACCCCGTGCGCGAGCAGGAAGCAGAGAACCGCGAAGATGTGCAGATAGACCAGCCACAGGTACATCGGTCTATGCGGCCGAGGCGGCTGGGGCAGGCGCCCGTCGGCTCCAGCGCACCAGGACGATCGCAAAAGGAATCGCGAGCACCGCCGCGCGCAGCAGGAAGGCCGCACTGCTGCCGGCCAGCGACGCATCTGGCGTCCGACTTCCGTGCGCCAGGAGCTCGAACGCCACCGCGGGGAGGGCTGCCCCCAACGCCGCACCGAGCTGGCGGAGGCTGTTGAAGAGGGCTGAGCCAGTACCCGCCTCCGCGGGAGTGAACTGAGAGAGAGCGTCGGTGGCGCTCGCCACGAGGGTCAAGGCCAGCCCCGCGCCAGTGAGCAGATTGGTGAGGACAATGAACCAGATCGGCGTGCTCACGCCCCAGGTCGCCAGTAGCGCAGCGCCGGTCAGAAGCACCGTCAAGCCCAACAGGACCGCGCGGTCGACCCCCAGCCGGCCAACGAGGCGCCCTCCAAATGGGAAGAGGGCCAGGCTCACGGCGGGAGCGGCGAGCAGGAGAAGTCCGGAGGTCGTCGCTGGAAAGCCGCGCGCCAGCTGCAGATAGAGTGCCGCGAAGACGCTGTACGAGATAATCGCGAACCAGGCACCCGCCCCTGCCACGCTGGCCACCACGAAGCGCACGTTGCGGAAAATGGCAAGGCGAACCGCGGGATCTTCAGTCCGGCGCTCGCCAGCGATGAACATCAGTAGCGCGAGCACCGCGACGACCGCGGAAACGAGGACCACGAGGCTCGAGCTCGGTCGCGGAAGCTCGAGCAGCGCAAAGGTCAGCGCCAGAACGAAGAGCGAGGCGGCTGCGACGCCCGGCAGGTCGAAGCGGCTCGGCCGGGGCACCGATGGCTCCAGCAGCGCCCACGCCATGGCAAGTAGCAGCACCGAGAGCGGGACCTGCGCGAGGAATACCAGGCGCCAGCCTCCGAGATCAGTCAGAAGCCCGCCCAGGACCGGACCGATCACGGCGCCCATGGCACCGGAAGTGAAATAGATCGAGATCGCGGTCGCGCGCCGCTCAGGAGGAAACGCGGTGGCAGCGATCGCCAGTGAGAGGGTGTAGAGGATCCCACCAGCCACGCCCTGGAGAACGCGCGAGACGACGAGCAGCTCGAAGGTCGGTGCCAACCCGCTCGCCGCGGTGGTCACTAGAAAGCCGGTCGCTCCGCCGAGCATCACACGACGCGACCCGAGCCGATCCCGTAGGCGTCCGGTCGGAATGAGCGAGGCAGCGAGCGCCATCAGGAAGCCGGTCGCCACCCAGGCGACCTCCGCGACAGATCGATCGAAATCCCGCGCGATCGAAGCCAACGCCAGGCTCACGATGCTGGAGTCGATCAGCGTGAATCCGGCCACCCATGCGAGCGCCAGGAGCCACGCCGGTCGCGACACATTGCCAGTGTGGCCGGAATGTCAAATGCGGACCTGCCAGAGGCACGGGACTGCTTGCTACGAGGGTTAGGCTGAGCGGAACCACACAAACCACACCGAGGAGTTCCCGATGGCCGAGCATCCCAACGCTACCCTCGCGCGCAGGACACTGGACGGGCTCAACAGCGGCGACATGCAGGTCATGGTTGACGTGCTCGCCGACGACGTAGAGTGGCACGAGATCGGTCGCGCGGACCCAATCCACGGCAAACAGGCCCTGGCGGACCGCTATGGCGGCGAGACGCCGCCCGACT
>JBDUDC010000198.1:0-2930 GCA_040003165.1 Chloroflexota bacterium | reverse complement strand
GAGGTTGTAGTGGGTCAGGCCGGGCAGGATCGCCAGCGCGTGTCCGCCCTTTGGCCGCCCCTCGCCCATCCATCCGCCATCGCGGAGTCCGCCGTCGAGCAGCTTGAAGACATCGATGTAGTGGCTCGGAGGCGCCATGTCGGCATCGGCGGCAACGATGAGGGTCGGCACCTTGAGGGCTCGCACCTCGTCGCTGTAGTCGAAGTCGTTCGCCATCGCCGCGCCGATCTTATCGAGCAGGCGCCCGAAGTCCTCGGGCCGCGGCGCGACCCGCTGGTACAGCTCGTACATCGGCGTGTCCTTCATGAACTCGGCAGCTGCCGCGCTCACCTGGCCCTGCTGGGCGAGCATCTCGGCCGGAATCGCGTCGCGCCGGATGTTCGCCGAGGCGGCGACGAGCCGGCCGATCTTGTCGGGGTACTTGAACGCCGTATGCATCGCAACTCCGCCGCCGAGCGAATAGCCGACCACGTCCGGCTTGTCGAGCCCGAGATGATCGATGAGCGCCGCGATGTCATCGGCCATCAGCCGGATGTCGATCGGCCGGTCAATGTCGGCGGTGCGCCCATGTCCCTGGAGGTCGGGCGCGATCACCCGGTGGTTCGCGCTGAGGGCGGGGAGGATCGGTCCGAACATCTCGCCGGAGCCGAGTCCGCCGTGCAGGAGAACCATCGGCCGTCCGCTGCCGTGCATCTCGTAGTAGATGTTGAGGCCGTTGACCTCGGCGTACTCGCCGGTGCCCTTCGCGTCGGTCGTCCAGGTGGTGCTCAAGGTGACCTCCCGTCTCTGCGTTGCATGTGATGCTGATCAGACCCTGCATCCCGTCGCAACTCATCGGCCGGATGTCAGCGGGCGCCTCCAGGGTGCGCCTTGGCGACGTCACCGATGATCTCGGCAAGCTCCTGGGGGCGGGACCACATCGGCCAGTGGCTGGTCGGCAGGTCGATCCAGCTCGCCTTGCGGAGCTGGGGGATTCCGGCGAGGAACGTCCAGTCGGGATGGTCCTTGGCGTAGGTCTGGTATTGCTCCGCCGTGAAGCCCGTGCAGACCAGCGTGCTCGGGATATCGCGCCGCGCGTCATTGGTGAGCTCGACGCCCCCACGGACGACACCGCCCGGGACGGGCACCGCTCGCTGCCGGAATGTCTCCTTCTGTTCCTCGCTTAACCCGTCGAGGTTCTCCTCCTCCTCGATCTCCTTCCAGACCATCGGCTTCTCCACGTCCGCGAAGTCGGGATCCAGCGGCCCGATGCCCGGCGCGGTGTCGACGTACACCATTGCGGCGATCCGATCCGGAACCCGATCGCTCGCAGCGTAGCCGGAGAAGCCGCTGGCGCTATGGACTGCAAGGACGACCGGAGCGGGCGCCGACTTCACGGCGTCGACGATCGTGTTGACGTGATCATCGAACGTGATGGAGGAGCGGTCCGCGTCGGCCGACTCGAGGCCCGGGAGCGTGATGGCGGTGACGTCGTGCCCATCCGCGCGGAGGTCTTCAGCCACCTCGTCCCAGGCCCAGGCGCCCAGCCAGAATCCCGGAACAAGGATGATCGGTGCACTCGACATCGTTCGAAGTCTCCCTCTACGTTTGGTGGAAGCTGCCTGGTCCGTGTGGTGAAGCTGCCTGACCCGGCAGATTCATTTCATGGCCGCACTACGTCGGCTCAGACGGTCAAAACGGGGTCTGCTGCAGGATGAGCACCGCAAGAGCCGGTCAAGCGCTGGGTTCGACCCGGTTAGTGCGGTTCTGACCTGAATCCGCCGGAAACGTCGCGGACCGATCGCGATCAATGCATCACGCAAAGTCGATCCGCATCACCCTCCGCCGGGAGGAAGGATGGCTGACCTCGGTGAAGCCCGCATCGGCGAAAACCCAGTGGCTCCCGACATGGAGCTCGCCCCAGGTGATCTCCTTGTCGGGCTCGGTGATCATCGGATAGCCCTCGATCGCCCGTGCACCGCGGCTTCGTGCGAGCTCGACCGCGGCGCGAGCCAGCGCGTACGTCACACCACGCTTCCGGTACCCCGCGCGAGTAATGAAGCACGTCACTGCCCACACGCCGTCGTCCTGCTTGTCCTCGTCGCGACCCCTCCATACGATTTGGGTGAGGCGCCGAAATGCCGTACGGGGCTCGACGGCGCACCAGCCGACCGGCTCACCGTCGAGATAGGCGACGAGGCCGCTCGTCGCGCGCGCTCGCGGCTTGCTGCAGTTCGTTTCCTCGCGTAGCGCCGCGGCCCGCTCCGCGCGGGTGGCCGGCGTCCACCCGGCAGGCCCGATCTTGAATCGCTGGCATTGACACGCGGCCGCGTAGCCGCGCGTGCCGAGGATCGCCTGCAGGTCGTCCCACGAAGCCTTGTTGGCGGGAGCGACCGTGATGCCCTCGATCATGCGGGCGTCGCAGCCTCTCGGAAGTCGATCCGCATCACGAGCCGTCGCTTCGTCGGATGGCTGACCTCAGTGAAACCGGCGGCGGCGAAGACGCCTTGGCTGCCGACGAGGAGCTCGTCCCAGATGATGTTCGTTCCGGGGGTGGTGATGAGCGGGTATCCCTCGAGTGCGCGGGCGCCGCGCTCGCGGGCGAAGTCGACGGCGGCGCGCGCCAGCGCGTAGGTGACCCGTCGGCGACGGAACCCGGCGCGAGTGAACAGGCAGGTGACGGCCCACACGCTGTCGTCGGCTTTGTCCTCGTCGCGGTCCGTCCACGGGACGCGGTTGTTGCGCACCAGGCCCTCGTACGCAGTGCGCGGCTCCACGGCACACCAGCCCACCGGCTCGTCGCCGAGGTAGGCAATCAGGCCGCTGGTCGAGTCGGCCCGCGGGTTCCCGCTGTTCGTCTGCTCGCGGAGCCGGCGAGCGCGTTCCTCGGCGGGAAACGAGCCGAACGACTCGAGCCGCCGCAGCTTGAACCGCTGGCACTGGCAGATCGG
>JBDUDC010000055.1:0-9892 GCA_040003165.1 Chloroflexota bacterium | reverse complement strand
GGGCCGGCCGCAGGAACAGGTCGAGGTCCTTGGTGCGCTCGCCGATGCCGGTGTAGGCCTCGAACGCCCAGGCACCGCCAACCAGGGCGGGCACCCTGCCGGCACGCAGGGTCTGCATGACGTGTCGGTAGAAGGCGACCGCCTCGGGGTCGAGATTCGCCGCGGGAGCCTTCCTCACGGGTGCCACCTCAGGACCCCGCCGCGGGAAACTCGATGACCCGGAAGGACCGGGGCGGATCGAGCCGGCGCAGCACCGGCAGCGAGACGTTGTAGACCGGCACCCCACCGCGCGTGCGGGCCTCAGGAGCGCCGTAGTGGGCGTGACCGTGCATCACGGCTGCCACTTCGTAGCGGTCGATCGGCTCCTCGAGGCGGCTGGAGCCCAGCCAGGGGTAGATCGCCTCCGGCTCGCCCTCGACCGTGCCCTGCACGGGGGAGTAATGCAGCAGCACCACCCGTGTTGGCATGCGCAGCCGCGCGACCGCCGTCTCGAGCTTCAGCGCCTCGTCGATGGCAACCTGCACGAACGCCTTGATCCCGGGCTCGCCCCAAGCGCCCAGCGCATGCGGCCCGAAGCCACCGGCGAACCCCTTCGTGCCGGCGAAGCCGATCCCCGCCAGCTCCACCGCATCGCCGTCGAGCAGCTTCACGCCGGCGGCCTGCAGGAGCTCGGCGACCCGGTCGGCGGCCCCCGACTCATGATCGTGGTTGCCGAGCACGGCGACCACCGGAACCTGGGCGCCGCCCAGCTCGCCGGCGAGCACCTCGGCCTCCGCCGGCAGGCCGCAGTCGGTCAGGTCACCGCACAGCGCGATCACGTCGGCCTGACTGCTGGCCTCAACGAAGAGGTCGTGTAGCTGTCCGCGCGATTCGGTGGTGCAGTGCAGGTCCCCGGCGGCCGCCACGCGCACGACGGCGGGCGGCCGTTCGCTTGCTTGTTCCATGTGGCGCGGGAGAGAGCACGTCACGTGCCCGCGCTCAGATGCGCTTGAACTGCTCGAAGGGCTGTCGGCAGTCGGCACAATGGTAGATCGCGCGGCAGAGGGTGGGTCCGAAGGGATTCTCGAGCGTCGTGTTGCGCGAGCCACAGTACGGGCAGGTGGCGATTGGCATCATCGCGAGCTCGTCCGCGAGCCCGATGCCCGCGGGCGGAGCGAAGCCGGCGCCGCGCAGCTTCTCGCGCCCGTCCGGCGTGATTCGGTCCGAGGTCCACGGTTCGGCGAAGCTGAGCTTCACGACCACGTCGTCGGAGAGGAGGGCGAGCCGCTCCCCGATCTGGGCGCGCATCAGCTCGATGGCGGGACAGCCCACGAAGGTGGGCAACATCTCGACGGTCAGCCGCTCCCCGTCGACCTGCACCCCGCGGATGACCCCCAGGTCGACGACGCTGATGCTCGGGATCTCCGGGTCGGGCACGTCGGCCAGCGCAGCCCAGACGGCAGCCTCGCTCACCACAGGGCGCCCTCCTCGGAGCCGGCGACCATCGTGAACTCGCTGTGCAGCCACCTGAACTCGTCGGTCCGTCGCGTTCGGCCGTCCGGCTCGGGTGCTTGTGCCTCGGGGGTCGGCAGCCCCAGCTCCGACAGCAATGGCGTGACGCGCTCGATCCAG
Organism: Chloroflexota bacterium; assembly: GCA_040003165.1. Taxonomy (GTDB): domain Bacteria; phylum Chloroflexota; class Limnocylindria; order QHBO01; family QHBO01; genus JALYSK01. Next base: position 8,281 of record JBDUDC010000055.1, on the reverse strand, counting down.
CGGATGCGCAGGGCGTCGAGCGGCTCGGGCAGGATCCCGGCCTCCACCAGCCGAGCCTCGCCGGCGAGCGGCGTGAACACGCTTCTCGCCTCCGGCAGGCAGCGGGCCAGGGCTGCCTCGAGTCGGGATCGCGCCTCGCCGCTGCTCTCGGCCAGCCGGCGCAGCCAGAGGTCGAAGTGCATGAGGTGGTAGCTCTCCTCACGCCGCATCTTGGTTGCGAGGCCGGCGAGCGGCTCGTGAGACGAGCGCGCCAGCGCCTCGAGGCGCACGGCATCGGCGTGCTCGTATACGAAGCGCCGGGCGACGGTGAAGGCCCAGTCGCCGCGCGCGTGATTGAGGAGCGCCGCGTGGCGGTAATCCCCCGCCGCGCGGCCGAACGCGATCCGGTCGGCCTCGTCGCCGGTCAGGTCGGCCAGCAGCTCGTACAGGGCGCGGGCATGGCCGATCTCATCCTGAGCGATCGAGCTTGCCGCGACATCCTCCTCGAGCATCGGCGCAATCCCGGTCCACTCCGAGTCCCAGAAGCCGATCACGAACTCGTCGTCGGCCAGGCTGAGCAGGAGCTCCGCAAGCGCGGCGCGCGTCTCCGGGTCGTAGGTGGGCGCCGGCATCGGCTCTGTCAGAGGCATTCGTGGACCCGTGCCCTCGCGCACTCGTGCCGCACGAAGCACCCCGACAGGATCGCGATGCCCATCAGCCGGACTCCTCCGACACGGCACGCGCCTTCGCGGCCTCGAGCTTGTGCTTGATGATGTAGCCGCCGGGCTTCTTGAACGAGCGGTCGAACGGCGGCTTCAGGAGATCCGGATCGTCGAGCTCCGCGATCGCGTCGCGCGGCACTACCCAGAGGCGGTTGCTCTCCTGGCGGCGGCCGTAGAACTCGCGGGCGTAATGCATTGCGAGCTCTTCGTCCGGGGCGTTGACGTTGCCCGAGTGCGTCATCGGATCCCCTTCGGCCTCCTGGCGGAAAACCTCCCAGACCCGTTCGCTCACATCACGCGGCGGCGCTCGCCGTGCCGAGCATCGCGTCGCGCACCCATTGCGTCTCCGCCTGGCTGAAGCGGCGGAACTCGAGCCGCTCCGCGGACTTCGGCCCGTGCCCGGTCACCACGGATCGCAGCTCATCCCAGTCCGGCTCGGCGTAGTGCCAGCGGCCGGCGGCCTCGTCGTAGGCGAGCTCGGGATCCGGGATTACCAGCCCGAGCTCGCGGATGCGCGGTACGTAGATCGCCAGGAACTCCTGGCGCAGCTGCTCGTTGTTCTTGCCCTTGATGCGCCAGTGCAGGTCCTTGTCCTTCGCCGGGTCGGTCGGGGGTCCATGCATCTGCATCAGGGGGCCCCACCATCGGTCGAGCGCCTCCTGGACCATTGCACGCTGCCTGGCGGTGCCGTTCATGAGGGTCAGCACCACGTCACGCCCGTGCATGATGTGGACGGACTCCTCCCAGCAGATCTTCTTCATGGTTCGCGCGTACGGCGCGTAGGAGGAGTCGCGCAGGGCCTGCTGGCTCACGATCGCGGCCGCGTCGACGAGCCAGGCGATGATCCCGACGTCGGCCCAGGAGCGGGTCGGATAGTGGAACACGTTGTGGAACTTCGTCTTGCCGGCCAGCAGGTCGGTGAGCATCTGCTCGCGCGGCTTGCCGAGGTCCTCCGCGACCCGGTAGAGGAGCTGGGCATGGCCCACCTCGTCCTGGATCTTGCTGGTCAGCGCCAGCTTCCTGCGCAGCGTCGGCGCGCGCAAGATCCACTCTCGCTCCGGCAGCACGCCCATCAGCTCGCTGTTGGCGTGCATCTCCACGAACTTGAGGACGGCGGCCCGATAGTCGTCCGGCATCCAGTCGTCGGGCTCGACCTTGCCGCCGGCGCCAACCCGGGCGTAGAAATCCTCGGCCCGCTCGCTCTCGTTCATGCGCAGCAAGGGTACTGCAAGACCGATGCGCAGACGTCCGCCCCGCCCGATCTCGGCATGGAGCCTGCATTAAACGGGGAGTGCGCAGCTTTCCAAAGATGCGTATCCCAGGGGGGAGGAGGCCGGGGCCGCGTGGCCCCGGCCTCGGCTTTTCAGTCGTGCGCGACGCGACGCAGCGGCCGATGCCACCGCTCGTAGGCTTCGGCCGCTGAGGCGTCGACGGTGACGCGATCGTCCGCCACCTCGACCGCCTCGACCGGCAGGTAGAGGTCGACCGGCATGAGTCCGCCGGTGCGCGCCAGGAGATAGTCCGCGAAGACCGCCTCCACGCGGCCGATGCGCTTTCCTCGGCGACCGACCACCGGCAATCCGACGCGCGCCGTTCCCTCGCTCACGTTTCCACCCTAGCCGATGCGATGCGCAGGGCAGCAGGGACAACCTCGAATCGCACCGGCAGCCGGCCGAACGGCTCGCCGTCGAGATGCGCCAGCGCATCCCCTTCGATCTCGAGGGCGGTGACAGTGAAGAAGGAGACGGCCGGGTTGCGGACATGCGCTCCGCGATAGATGCCCGGAATCTCGCGCAGCGCGCCCATTCGGCTGATGTCGCCCACGAGGCACACATCGAGCAGCCCATCGCCCATGCGAGCCTCCGGGCAGATCCGCATACCGCCGCCGTAGAACGGCCCGTTGGCAACCGCCGCGAAGAGGCAGACCTGCTCGACCTCCAAACGGGCCTCCCGAGTCTCGAGCCGCAGAGCCAGCGACACGTTATGGAACCGGCTCAGCTCGGCGAGCGTAGTGAGCAGATATCCGACGCTGCCCAACCGGGCGCGCGGCGGCCTCGCGGCGAGTGCCGTGGCGACCTGCGCGTCGAAGCCCACCCCCGCCGCGGAGACGAACCAGCGCTGGCCCGCGGATCCTCGTGCGCGGCCCGCGTCGATGGTCTCGAGGCGGCCGCCGAGGGCGATCTCGAGCGCCGCCCGGGGGTCGCGCGGCAGCCCCAGGCTTCGGGCGAGGTCGTTCCCACTCCCCGCCGGCACGATGCCCAGGGGAATCGACGTGCCCGCTTCGAGCAGCCCGTTCACCACGTCCTGCACGCTGCCATCGCCGCCGACCACCACTACCCGGTCGTACCCGTCTGCGACCGACGCTGCGGCGAGCCGCTGCATCCCCTCGCGGCTGGCCGTCATCACCACCCGGCCGAGCGGCGTGCCAAGTCCGCTGGCAACCCGCGCCGCGCGCCCACCCCCGGCCGCCGGGTTAACCAGGATCAGCGGCATCCGCGACGCACCGGAGTCGTGACCATTCAGCACTCCTGAACCTTTGCACGGGGACGGCTATCCTCGTCGCCATGTCTCGCTGGCTCGTCGCGATTGCCCGGGTGCTCGGAGGGCTGCTGGGCGGCCTGGTCGGGCTGGTCGTCATCCAGATGATGCGGCTGCGCCGCATGGAGTTCCTGCCCGCCCATCCCGGCTTCTACGTCAACCGGGTCGTCGGGCAGGACGGCAGCGACCGCAGCCCGTTGCGGATGATCGTCTTCGGCGACTCGACCACCGCGGGGGTCGGTGTCGACCGTGCCGAGGAGGCCCTTCCCACCCGGCTCGCAGAGCTCGTGGCGTCCGATCGAGGCCGGCGCGTCCACGTCACCAGCTACGGCTGGAACGGCGCACGGCTGGCGGATCTGCTACACGACCAGCTTCCACGAGCCCTCGGCCCGATCCGCGCCGGCGAGACCCAGCCGGTCCTACCGACCGCGGACATCGTGGCCATCGTGATCGGCGCCAACGACGCGACACATCGCACACCAGCGCGACGCTTTCGGATGGATCTGCGCCGCCTGCTGGCCGAGGTGCGGCGCGCGGCACCGGCCGCGGATCTCGTCCTCGCGGGCATCCCGACCTTTCGCGGAGCCCTTCGCCAGGTGGAGCCCCTGATGGTGCTCACCGACCAGTTCGCGCGCCCGCTGCGCCGCGCCCAGCGCGAGGAGGCGCAGGCGGCCGGGGTCGCCTTCGCGGATCTCTCGCGCGATGCCACCCCCCGCATGCGGCGCCGCCGCGACTCCCTCTCGACGGACAGTTTTCACCCGTCGGCGGCCGGCTACCAGATCTGGGCCGAGGTCATCTCCGCGGCGCTTGCGCGCGAGGAGCCAGGCGAGGAGCGGCCCGGAGCCTGACCCTCGTGGGCGGCTGGTTACCATCCGCAACTCATCTTGAGCGCACCAGTTGCGTCCGGACCCCTCGAATGCGATCCTAAGCGCCGCCGCAGGGAGTGCCTCCCCTGCCACCTGAGTGCCCACCGGAGCGCGACGTGCGATCGGTCCTGTCAATAGTCGTTCTCCTCATGGGCGTGCTCGCCCTGCCGCAACCTGCACGCGGGGCTGAGCCGGTGCGCAAAGTCGCGATCATCGTAGGCCCGGTGGGCGAGAAGCTGACGCCGACCTACATCGCCATCGCCGACGCCGCCGCGCAGCGGGCCGAGTCCGACGGCGCCATCGTCGCGCGGGCCTACTCCCCCAATGCCACTCCGGATCGCGTGCTGGCGGCCGTCGAGGGCGCCAACGTGGTGATCTACCTGGGACACGGTGTCGGCGTGCCGAACCCCTACAGCAAGACAGCGGATCCCGCGCTGGTCAACGGCTGGGGACTGCAAGGCCCCAGGGCGCACGGCAATCACGACGACTCATGGGCGAGGGGCGCACTCGCGTACTACGGCGAGGCGTGGATCGTGGCCAATGCGCATCCGGCTCCCGGCTGGGTGATGATCTACTCCAACGCCTGCTACGCGCCGGGTGCGAGCGAGGGCTTCGACGTCCCGGCCAGCCCCGAGATCGCGGCGCAGCGCGTCGGGAGCTATTCGCGCGCGCCTCTGACCGAACTCGGCGCATCGGCCTACTTCGCGACCGACTTCTTCGAGGGCGCCGCGCAGCTGGTTGGCACCATCCTCGAGCAGCCGCAGCTGCCGTACGGCCAGATCTTCGCGGCCGATCCGCGTTTCGACGCGAGCGCCGTCACGCGGGGACCCAACGCGGTGACGGCGAGCGGCGAGATCTGGCTTCAGCGCTCCCCGTACTTCGACGGCAAGAGCAACTACTGGTACGCGTTCGCCGGCAACCCGGATGCGACGCCGGCCGGCACTTTCGTCGCCGGCGCCTCATCGGCGCTGGGCGTGCGGACGGCTTCTGCCCATGGCCCGGTCGTCACGCCGATGCTCGGCTTCGACGGGACGGCGGTTGGACGCGCCAGCAGCTACTCCCAGAGCCCGGGATGGGAGGGGCAGGCGACCGTGGCGCTCCCTGCCGAGCTGGGAGGCGCGATCCCGGTCGGTGCCCCTCGCCTGGTGGTCGTGTGCGGCGACCGCTGCGTCACGCTGCCCGTTGTCGACTCGTGTCCGTGCTACGCGGGCACCGCCGACCAGCGCGTGGCGAACCTCTCGCACGCCGCGTGGCGGCTGGTGAGCGACGACCCGCTCGCCGAAGGGCTGGTCGACGTGCGCGTCATCCTGGCTCCGCTACAGCCCACCACCTGGCCGCTCGCCCCGACCGCCTAGGTCTACCCGACCGATATCGCCACGCTGTGGTAGCCGCGGGCTCCGTCGGGCGCCGGCGGCGTCTGCTCCGCGCTCTGGGTCGCGCCGCCGCCGTCCGTCGCGCGGACGCGGACCACGTGGTCGCCCGGCGACGCCTGCCAGCGGTACACGAACTGCACCCACGTGGCGGCCGAGATCGGGCTCGACAGCTCGGCGGCCGACCATGCGCCGTCGTCGACCTGCACCTCGACGCGTGACACGCCGCGATCGGGAGCCCACGCCACGCCCGCGACCGGCACGCTGCCGGCCTTCACCTGCGCCCCGCCGCGCGGCGTGTCGATGCGGGACTGGGTCAGGATCGGCCCCTCCTTCGCCCAGCCGAGCGGGACCCAGTACGCGTCGAAGGCCTCGAGCTTGGTGAGCTCGATCTGCGCCAGCCACTTCGTATTGGCCACGTAGCCGTACAGGCCCGGGATGATCAGGCGCGCGGGGTAGCCGTGCTCCGGCGGCAGTGGCTCGCCGTTCATGGCGACCGCCACGAGCGGCTCGCGCTGGCTGGCCATGGCCCAGGCGGTCGGGAAGCCGGAGGTCCAGCCGTCGACGGATCGGCCGACGACCTGGGTGGCGCCCGGCCGCACTCCCGCTCGCGCGAGCAGCTCGCGCAGCCGCACGCCGCGCCACAGCGCGTTGCCGACGAGATGGCCGCCCACCTCGTTGCTGACGCAGGCAATGGTGACGTACTCCTCGTGCAGCGGCATCGCCAGCAGCTGGTCGTAGGTCAGCTCGAATGGGTGGTCGACCATCCCGTCGACCCGCAGGCGCCAGCTCCCGACGTCGGGGCGCGGCACGAGCAGCGCGGTGTCGATCCGGTAGAACTCGCCGTTCGGAATCACGATCGGCGAGAGGTCGGCGACGTCGAGGCTCGCTCCGGCGGGGAGGGCTGAGGCGGTCTCGATCGGCTTGGGGATGGGGGCTCGCGCGGTGCCCGGCGATGCGCGACCGTTCGCGAGCAGGGTGCGGCCGATGAGCCCCGATCCAACGGCGACTCCGGCGACCGCCAGCGAGGTGCCGAGGAATCGGCGGCGACCCCAGTCCGGCATCTCCGCGGCAGGCGCGGGGCGCGCGGCGAGCCGGAGCAGGCTCCGGAGCACCCACAGGGCGACAGCGACGGAGCTGGCCACGGTGAGGACCGAGAGGACCGGGTCGACGAGCGGGTCGCGGAGGGCCGCGAACAGAGCGATTGCACCGCCCAGTGCGAATCCGCCGGCGGCCAGGCGCGGCCGGGAGCGCGCCAGGATGCCGAGGACGGTGGCAGCTCCGAGCGCGACGACCGCGATCAGCAGATTGAGCAGCAGCTTGTCGGCCTGGCCGAACAGATCGACCACGAACTGCTTCGCGCCGGGAGGCTGCAGGGCGATAACGAGGCCGCCGACCGCGATGATCAGCGATGGCGCGCCCGAGACCAGACCGGCGAGGAGCTCGCTGAATGCGAGCGCGGACGCGCCGGCCACGATACCGGCGATCGCGGCCGCGGGCCGGGACGGCTCCAATGCCTGCGGGTCGCTCGATGAGCTCATGTTCGCCTTGGATCCAACCACGAATGTGTGACGTGCATGTGTAGCACGCTGCTCCTATCCTCGCCGCATGGCTGACCTTCCACACGTCTATCTCGCTCATGGCGCGTCGGGGAGCGCCATCAGCATGCGGCCGCACGTCGAAGGCCTGCGCGCCCGTGGAGTCGCGGCCAGCGCCGTCCAGCTGCCCAAGGGCCGCGTGGAACGCGCGATCCCGGTCTACGCGGCAGCGATCGCGGACGATCCCTCGCCGGTGATCGGCGGCCACTCGTTCGGTGGTCGCGTGGCTTCGCTCCTCGCTGCCGAACAGCCGGTGCGTGGCCTGATCCTGCTCAGCTATCCGCTCCACCGGCCCGGCGGGCCCGAAACGTGGGACGAGCGCACCGCCCATTGGGCGAGCATCGGCTGCCCGGTGCTGGTCCTCTCCGGGGAGTCGGACCCGTTCGCCCGGATCCCGCTCCTCCGGCTGGCCGTGCAGCGCCTGGCGCGGGCCGAGCTGGTCACCTACCCCGGCGTGGGTCATGGCATCGGTCCCGTGCTCGAGGACGCGCTGGATCGGATCGAGGCATTCGTGCGCTCGCTTGGCTGACCACCGGCTCCCTCGACAAGCGAGCAAGCGCTAGCATTCGACGGTGGCATCACGAGGTCGGCTGCTGGCGCTGATCTGCGCCATCGGCCTCCCGGCGTGCGGAGCTTCGCCATCGGTGAACCCGCCAACAGCCTCCGCGGCGGCGACCCTGCAGCCGACCGCCGCGCCAACGCCGACGCCCAGCCCGACCCCCATCCCGGTCGCCCACCTCGACGTGGGCGGGATCGGACTGGTGGTCGCAGCCGAGCCGCTCGTCCTTCGGCAGGAGCCGGGCCTCGACGGCGCGGTTCTTCCCCAGCAGCTGCTGCCCGGCGAGCAGTTCGGGATCCTGGAAGGGCCGGTCTCTGCCTCGGATTTTGCCTGGTACCGGGTTCGCCTCGGCAAGCTCGAGGGTTGGGCGGCGGTAGCGTCTCCAGACGGCGTGGCCTGGATGGCATCGGTCAGGAACGGGCCCGTCGCCTTCGCGAAGGAGGTTGGGGATCCAGCCCATCCACAAATCTTCCTGGCCGATCCGAAGACCGGGAAGGCACGACAGCTCACCCACCTCACAGCCGCGGATGGGCAGCCGACGGCGGGCCTTCCAACCAGTCCTCCCTTCACCTGTGCGTACGCCATCAGGGGCCCGGTGTGGTCGCCAGATGGCCGGTCGCTGGCATTCACCCTCGGGGGTTGCGAGACG
>JBDUDC010000054.1:0-9910 GCA_040003165.1 Chloroflexota bacterium | reverse complement strand
GAAGCGTCCGTAACTTCCGTCCGGTGGAGACCGTCCATGCCCGAACCCGGCGCTCCGTTTCTGTTCACTTCGGAGTCGGTGACCGAGGGACATCCCGACAAGCTGTGCGATGCGGTCGCGGACGCGGTCCTCGACGACGTGCTGGAGCACGACCCGCATCGGCCGAGGGCCGCGGTCGAAGTCGCCACCACCACCGGGCTGGTGTTCGTCTTGGGCGAGCTGACCACCAACCACTGGGTTGATGTCCAGGACGTTGTCAGGCGGACGGTGCGCGAGATCGGGTATGACGACTCGCGGCTCGGTTTCGACTGGAAGACGTGCGGCGCGATCGTGGCGATCAAGGAGCAGTCGCCGGACATCGCGCGCGGCGTCGACCATGCCCTCGAGAGCCGCGAGGGGACCGAGGTCGACGAGCTCGGCGCAGGCGACCAGGGGATGATGTTCGGCTATGCCAGCGACGAGACGCCGGCCCTGATGCCGATGCCGATCCAGCTCGCACATGGGGTCGCGCGTCGCCTGGCCCAGGTGCGCCGGGAGGGAACGATCCCGTTGCGCCCCGACGGCAAGAGCCAGGTCACCGTCGAGTACGACGCCGCCGGTGCCCCGCGCCGCGTTCACACGGTGCTGGTCAGCACCCAGCATGACCCGGATATCGGTCCCGAAGAGCTCCGCGACGCCGTGATCGCGGGAGTCGTGCGTGCCGCAATTCCCGACGGCCTGCTCGACGAAGAGACGCGCTTTCTCGTCAACCCGACAGGCCGATTCGTGATAGGGGGGCCGATGGGGGATTCCGGACTCTCCGGACGAAAGATCATCGTCGACACCTACGGTGGGATGGCTCGCCATGGTGGCGGCAGCTTCTCGGGCAAGGACCCCACCAAGGTGGATCGATCCGGCGCCTATATGGCGCGCTACGTTGCAAAGCACGTGGTCGCCGCGGGGCTTGCGCGTCGCTGCGAGGTCCAGCTGGCGTACGCGATCGGGGTCGCTCACCCCGTCTCGGTCAACGTCGACACCTTCGGGACCGGGGCGATCCCCGACGCGCGCGTATCCGATCTGGTGCAGCACCACTTCGACCTCCGACCGGGGGCGATCATCGAGGAGCTCGACCTCTTCCGGCCGATCTACCGCCAGACGGCGGCCTACGGTCACTTCGGGCGCGAGGACCTCGACCTCCCCTGGGAGCGGACGCCAAAGGCCGATCTGCTCCGTGCCGAGGCGGGAGCGGTCGCCTGATCGGCGCCATGGAGCCCAATCGGCTGTGGGGCGAACCGGCGCCGGGAAGGCTGGCCAGCGCTTGGCGTCGGCTGCGGGCGGTGCTCGGAATCGGTGAGCGCCCCGCGCCCGAGACGCTGCCGAGGCTGCCGCTTGCGTTGCGCCGCGGAGACCTTGCGGCGACCTACCTCGGCGCCGAGGCGTCCGGAGATCACCGGCGCGCGGCAGCGGCGGCGATAGCGGCCGCCGACAGTGCCGCGGCCAATCTCGAGTGGTGGCAGGCCGACATCTGGGCGCATCGGTCGCTCTGGCATTTCGAGCAGGCCGAGATGACGCTGCAGGCGGCCCGCGCCGCGCGACGGATCGGCGAGATCCGGACCCTCGCCGGCGACCCGGAGTCCGCGCGGCGCTACTACGCCGAGGCGATCAGTGAGGCTCGCGACATCGGCGCCGAGCGCGAGGAGGGGCTTGCGGCCCTGGGGATGGGTCGGGCGCAGCTGCAGCTGGGAGACGTGACCACCGCCCGCCGCCTCGCGCAGATCTCGATTGACCTCCTGCAGCGCTCCGGCGCGCCCTCCGAGGAGCGGGAAGCCGCCTTGCAGCTGCGCGGCGTCGAGAAGCGCGTCGGCGCGGAGCGCGAGTCGTGAGCGCCAGGCGGAAGATGCGGGTCGGCATCGTAGGCGCGGGTGTGATGGCGGAGGCGATGGTCTCCGGGCTCATTGCCGATCGCGCCGTCACCGCCGGCCAGCTGGTCGCTTCGCATCCGCGCCGCGAGCGCCGCGACGCGCTGGCCGCGAGCCACGGCATCAGCGTCGTGGCCGGGAACGCCGACGCCGCGGCCGAGGCGGAGATCGTCGTCCTGGCGGTCAAGCCGCAGATGCTCGGTCGGGTCATGCGCGAGCTGGCGCCAGCGCTCCGCGAGGAGCAGGTCGTCCTCTCGATCGTGGCTGGAGCCACGCTGCGTGCGCTGATCACCGGACTCGACCACCCGGCGGTGGTGCGCGCGATGCCGAACACGCCGGCGCAGATTCGGCGTGGGATCACGGTCTGGGCGGCAGCGCCGGCGTGCACGACGCGGCAGCGCGAACTCGCCCGCGCCGTCCTGCGCGCGCTCGGAGAGGAGCGGCAGGTGGCCGAGGAGGAGTTCGTGGCGATGGCAACCGCGCTCTCGGGCACCGGACCGACCTACCTGTTCGCGGTGATGGAGGCACTCATCGATGCGGGCGTGCACCTGGGCTTCCCGCGCGAGCTTGCCCACGACCTCGTGGTCGCCACCCTGCTCGGGTCCGCGGAGTACGCGAGAGCCTCGGAGCTCCATCCGGCGCAGCTTCGCAACGCGGTGACCTCGCCGGGCGGCACCAGCGCGGCGGCCATCTACGAGCTCGAGAAAGGGCGGCTGCGGACGGTGCTCTCGGACGCGGTCTGGGCGGCCTATCGCCGCACCGTGGAGCTCGGAGAGCGGCTCGAGCAGGAGTCCGCGCCGGATTGACCGCCGTGCCGATGGTGTAGCCTCCGGTCGTGTTCGCCGTGATCATGGCAGGCGGCTCGGGAACTCGACTCTGGCCGCTCTCCCGTCGCCGATCGCCAAAGCAGCTGCTCGCGCTGACGGGCGAGACGAGCCTGCTGCAGCAAAGCGTCGCGCGGCTGGCGCCGCTGCTCAAGCCACACGACATCTACATCATCACCAGCCAGGCCCACGTTCGCGCGACCCAGGAGCAGCTGCCGCACCTGCCCCCGGAGAACGTCTTCGGGGAGCCGCTGGCGCGCTCCACCGCCGTCGCCGCCGGGCTCGCCACGGTCCTCGCGCGCCGCGAGTCGGACGAGGTCGCCATCGTCCTGCCGTCGGACCATTTCGTGGCCCAGGAGGATGCCTTCGTCCAGGCTCTGCAGTTGGCGCAGAACGGTGCGGAGCGCGGGTACCTCGTCACCTTGGGCGTGGTGCCGACCCACCCGGCCACCGGTTACGGCTACATCAAGGTGGGCGAGGCCCTGCATCCCGCGAGCGAAGTCTCGCTGGTCGAGCGCTTCGTCGAGAAGCCCGACGCCACCACTGCCGCGCGTTTCCTCGACGAGGGCGGCTACCTGTGGAACGCCGGCATCTTCGTCTGGCGGGTCTATGCCTTCCGCCAGGCAATCGAGCAGTACCAGCCTCCCCTGGCCAGCGCGCTGGACCGGATCGAGGCGTTGCCCCGCACACCCGGTTGGATGAGCACGGTGCGCGAGATCCTCGAACCGGTGCCGGCGATCACGATCGATATCGGCATCGCGGAAGCAGCCGCCAGCGAGGGGCGCATGGCAGTGGTGGCGCTCGACGCCGGCTGGTCGGACATCGGCTCGTGGTCGGCGCTGCTCGAGGCGCTGAGCGCCAGCACCGGCGCCACCCTGGTTGCGTCGGGCCAGCACCTCGACCGCGGATCACAACGCGTCCTGGTGCATGGCGGGGACCGCCTGGTCGTCACCGTGGGCCTCTCGGACATCATCATCGTCGACACGCCGGATGCACTTCTGGTCTGCGCACGCGACCGCGCGGAGGAGATCAAGCCGGTGCTTGACGAGATCGCGGCCAAGGCGGGCGAGCGATACCTGTAGCGCCCGCACCGGGATCGCGGAGCGGCGCCGCCTTCGCTCCGCTGGCGCGGGTGGTCGGGTTTCTCATGGCGCTCTACCTGCGCCTGGTCGCCCGCACAGCGCGCATCAGCGGCGACGTGACGCGCGCCCCGGTCGTGCTCACCTACTGGCACGAGTACAACCTGGCCGTCTTCGTGGTCGCGGTGCGTCGGCGAGGTGATCTCCGGCACGCATCATTCTCGACCCGCGGCTTCCGTGGCGCCGTCGTCGACGCCATGCTCGAGCATTCGACCGTGCCGATGCGAATCCTTCCCCTCCCGCCTGAATCGGACCGCGGCGCCGGGCGCGCCTTCGCGCTGCGGCTCGGCGAGCTCGGTGAGGCGGGCTGGTCGCCGGTGGTGACGCCCGACGGGCCGTTTGGTCCGTACCGTGTTGCGAAGCCTGGCGCGCTCATCATCTCGCGAGCCAGCGGCCTGCCGATCCAGCCCTGGGCGATCCAGGCGCGACCGCTCCTCCGACTGCCGCGCAGGTGGGATCGACAGATCATTCCGCTGCCCTTCGGCCGGCTGCGGGTGATCGCGGGCGAGCAGATCACGGTCGCCGCCCGGGAGCGGCTCAGTCCACGCGTCGCGGAGGTGCAGGCCGAGCTCGACCGGATCGCCAGCAGCACCGGCTGAGGCGGTCGCCGCTTCCGGCGTCGCACACGAGCCGCTACCATGGGCGCCCACGCATCGGTCAACCGGCTGCAAACGAGTGCCCGTGACAAAGATCAAGTTTGGAACCGACGGCTGGCGCGCCGCGATCGCCGAGGACTACACCTTTCACAACGTGCGCCGCTGCGCGCGCGCCGTCGCCGATTACCTGACGGACCAGGGGACCGCCGAGCGAGGCGTGGTGGTCTGCCACGACCGGCGGTTCGCATCGGAGTATTTCGCGCAGGCCTGCGTCGAGGTGCTGGCCGCGCACGGGATCCGTTCCCACGTGCCGCCCGACGCGGTCCCGACTCAGGTCGGCTCATTCTTCACGCGAGAGCTAGGCGCCGCCGCCGGGATTGTGATCACCGCGAGCCACAACCCCTGGACCGACAATGGCTTCAAGGTGAAGGCCGACACCGGCGGCGCGGCGAGCCCGGAGATGCTGACCGCAATCGAGGCGACCATGGACCGCCATCCCGAGGACGAGGCGCCGCCCCGCCGCGACTATGCAGACGCGCTCGCCGCCGCCCTGGTCGAGGGCTTCGACCCGTACCCGCGCTTCCGCGACCAGCTGGCCAGCATCGTCGACATCGAGAAGATCCGGGCGGCAGATCGCCGCGTCCTGGTCGAGCCGCTGTACGGCTCGGGAGCCGGCTGGTTCACACGCCTGCTCGACGGCGGGCGGCTGACGCTGCGCGAGCTGCACACCGAGCGGAATCCCTACTTCGGCGGGGTGAATCCTGAGCCGATCCGCCCGAACATCGACGCCTGGCTCGAGGAGATCCCGCACTGGCGCGCTGACATCGGGATCGCGTTCGACGGCGACGCGGATCGGGTCGGGATGGCGACCGAGGCCGGCGTCTTCGTCAACCAGCTGCAGGTCTACGGCCTCCTGTACTGGTACCTGCTCGATGTGCGGGGACAGATCGGTCCGGCGGTCTACACCGTGACGAGCACCTCGATGGCCAAGCGCCTCGCCGAGATCTACGGCACCCAGGCCTATGAGACTGCGGTCGGCTTCAAGTACGTGGGACCGAAGATGATCGAGACCGGGGCCGTGATCGGGGGCGAGGAGTCGGGCGGATTCGGATTCGGGACGCACATTCCGGAGCGAGATGGGCTCGCCTCCGGCCTCTTTCTGCTCGACCTGTGGCTGAGCAAGAGCAAGCAGGCGTCCGAGGTGCTGGCCGAGCTCCAGGCGCTGGCCGGCCCCTCGTACTACGACCGGATCGACGTCCGTTTCGCGCGGGCAGGCTACGACGCGGTGAAGAGCGACATGCTCGACAGGCTCGAGCACGAGGCGCCGTCCGAGCTGGCCAGCCGATCCGTGGTCGAGCGATTCAAGCTTGAGACGAACGACGGTTTCAAGTTCTACCGCGACGACGGCTCATGGCTGCTCATCCGGTTCAGTGGGACCGAGGCGCTCCTGCGCATCTACGTGGAGGCGCGCTCGCCGGAGGACGTGGATCAGCTGCTGGCTGAGGGTCGGCGGATCGCCGCGGAGCCGGCCGCAACGGCGGCCGGGACGGGCCGGACGGCACCGGGTTGACCGACGCACGCGACTTCTTCGGCTACAGCGATCCCGATGACGAGCCGGGCAAGCGCGACGAGCCGCCGGCCGATCGCGAGGAGCTGGCGCCGCCGCAGCTCGAAGAGGCGATCACCCTTGACGACCCGGCGGTCCTCAAGCGGATCGACGTCTCGGACATGCTCGGCCAGGTCATCGGGCTGCCGCGTCAGCTGGCGGTCGCTCGGCGCGTTGCCGCCGCGGTCGCACTGACGCCCGGGCACCGCGACGTCGACGCGGTGCTTGTCCTCGCCATGGGCGGCTCGGCGATCGGCGCTGAGCTGGTCGCGGCGGCCGCCGGGGATCGGCTGCGCGTTCCCGTCGTCGTGCATCGCGACTACGTCCTCCCGGCCTGGGCGGGGGATCGGACGCTGGTGGTGGCCGCCAGCCACTCCGGCGAGACGGCGGAGACGCTGGCAGCTGCCGGCGAGGCACAGCGCCGCGGGCTGCCGCTTGCCGTGATCAGCACCGGAGGCGAGCTCGGGAGGCGCGCGACCGAGGCGGGCCTCCCGTTCCTGCGCTATGAGATGTCAGGGCAGCCGCGCGCGGCGGTTGGCTTCGGGACGGGCCTCTTCCACGAGCTGCTGGTCAACGCCGGGCTTCTCAGCGATCCCGATCAGTTCGGGCCGGTGGTCGAGACGCTCGAGTCGCTGCTCGAGCAGATGGGGGCATCGGTCGAGACCAGCGCCAATCCCGCCAAGCAGCTCGCCTGGTCGCTCTTCGGGCGGATCGTCGTCGTCTACGGCCACGGACCGATGGTGCCCGTGGCACATCGCTGGAAGACGCAGCTCAACGAGAATGCGAAGGCCTGGGCCTCGTACGAGCCGATGCCGGAGGCCAACCACAACGCCATCGAAGGGTCGCTCAACCCACGCGAGCTGGGTGATGCGCTGTACGTGGTGCAGGTGCGTGACCGCGAGGAGCCGGAGGAGATCGCGACGCGCTACCGGGTCGTCGAGGAGCTCCTTGGCGAGCGCGCCACCAATCGCAGCACCGTCTGGGCCGACGGCCCCTCTCCGCTCGCCCGGGTGCTCGCTGCCGTGGCCTACGGCGACCTGGTGAGCGTCTATCTTGCGATCCTCTATCAGACGGACCCCACCCCGGTTACACTGCTGGCAATGCTCAAGGAACGGCTCGCCAGGGCGAAGGACTGACGGGCGCCACTCAGGTAGCGGCGCCGGCGGTCCCGGCGCCATGGAGGTCAAGGACGTGCACTCGAGCATGATCGGCAAGGTCGAGAAGGCCATGCGCTACGCGCACGAGCCCGATCGGGTGAAGCTCCACCGCTTCGACGCCAGCTTCAACGGCGACAACGGCAGCCACTCCGTGACCCTCGACGCCGACACGTGGCATTGCGACTGCCACCTCTTCGAATCGGCCGGTGGATGCACGCACACTCTGGCGATTCAGAAGATGCTCGATCCGATGCTCACCGACGCCGCGCGTGAGACCCCGCTCTACGGCCACGCCGACCGCGAGCCCGTCCCCGCCTAGCGCGAGGCGATTCCCGCCTACCCACGAGTCCCTTCCTGCCAAATTCAGGCCCCTTGCGCATTACGACGCTCCGACGGCTAGATCCGGCCGTCAGCCGCCCTCCAACGGGCGCAGACATAGGATTGCGGCCTTTCCCAGATGCTCGGACCGTGTAGTGCCGCCCTGACATGAATCTGCCGGTTTCCGAGCCGCCCCAACGAGTAGGATGACGCTTACCAACTGAAGACCGCGTCGGGTGCCGTCGCCGAAAGGCCGACGGGCAATTGGAGAAGCCGGTGAGAAGCCGGCGCAGTCCCGCTACTGTATCCGGGCCGCACGAGCCCGGGAGTCAGGTCGCCAGCCCGCACGCGATGTCCAAACCCTCGCGTGAAAGGGAACGGCATCACTCATGGCTCCCCGCCTACCCCGGATCTTCCTCACCCTCCTCCTCGCCCTGGCGGCCTGCGCGGCTCCGGGCTCGCCACGCACGGGCGCCTCGCCAGCGATCTCCCCGCAGCCAGCGCCAACGCCCCTCACCCTGACCGACGACGCCGGCCGAGCCGTCGAGATCCCAACGCGAACGGCACGGATCGTGAGCCTGGCACCGTCGAACACGGAGATCGTCTGCGCCCTGCACGCCTGCGATCGCGTGGTCGGCGTGACCGACTTCGATGACTATCCGCCCGAGGTGAAGGACCGAGCCAAGGTCGTCATCGGCGCCCAGGTCGACGTGGAGAAGGTGGTAGCCGCGGACCCGGACCTGGTCCTCGCCGCCGGCAACGAGCTGACGCCGACAAAGGTGATCGAGCAGCTGACGCGGCTCGGCTACCCGGTCCTGACGCTCTATCCGCAGAGCCTGGACGAGGTGTACGCCGACATAGCGCTGGTCGGCCGCGCCATAGGTGAGACCGATCCCGCCACGGCGCTGATCGCGCAGATGCGAGCCCGGGTCGACTCGGTGACGAAGGCCGTGGCCGGTGCAGAGCGGCCTCGCACCTTCTACGAGGTGAGCGTCTTCGAAGGTGTGATCTACACCGCCGGCACGGGCTCGTTCCTCGCCTCCCTGGTCGACCTGGCCGGAGGTGAGCCGATCACCGGCGATGCGCGCTCGACCTCGATCGCCCTCGAGAAGCTGGTCAGCGCGGATCCGCAGGTGATAGTGCTCGGCGACTCGAGCTACGACCCGAGCATCACCCCGGCCAGCGTCGCGGCACGACCGGGATGGGGAAAGATGACCGCCGTGCTGGCCGGCCACGTGCTGCCGTATTCCCACGATGGCGTGACGACGCGGCCCGGGCCCCGCATCGTCGATGGGCTCGAGGCCCTCGCGCGCCTCCTCCATCCCGAGTCGTTCGACTGACCGTGAGCGCAACCGCCGCCGCCAGGTCCCTGGTCGGTGGCCCGTCGTTGACCCGGACCGGGATGGTGCTCGGCGGCGGCGCGCTTCTGCTCGTGGTCGTGCTGCTGGCCGGCGTGGGGCTGGGCAGCGTCGGGGTGGCGCCCGACGACACGGTTGCCATCCTCGCGCATCGGCTGCTGGGCCTTGGCTCGACCCGGACCTGGTCGGTTGCGGCCGAGACGATCGTCTTCGACCTCCGCCTGCCACGGGTGCTGACTGCCATGCTGGTGGGCGCCGGGCTCGCGTCGGCGGGCACCGTCTTCCAGGCGCTGCTGCGCAACCCGATGGCCGACCCGTACGTGATCGGCACCGCATCGGGCGCGTCCCTGGGGGCGATCTCCGGGATCCTGCTGCCCGCCCTGCTCCCGGGCTTGGCGCTCGGCGCCGGCAGCGCTTGGCTGGGACTCGGCCTCGTACAGGTCCTCGCCTTCGGCGGTGGTCTGCTGACGGTGCTGATGGTGTACGCGATCGCTCGCAGCGGAGGGCGCGTACCGGTCGTGACGCTCCTCCTGACGGGATACGCGGTCTCGTCGGTGCTCGCCGCCGGCGTGGCACTGCTGATGTTCATCTCGGGGCGGGCGCTGGCGAGCATCGTGGCGTGGCTGCTCGGCTCGCTGAGCGGCGCGTCGTGGAGCGACCTGGCCTTTGCGGCTCCCCTGATCGCCCTCTCGTTCGGGTTGTTGCTGCTTCGCTGGCGCCGGCTGAACCTCCTGCTGCTCGGTGATCTTCCAGCCGCGCACCTGGGCGTCGACGTGGAGCGCGAAAAGCTGGTGCTCACCCTGCTCGCCACACTTGCCACCTCGGCGGCGGTGGCGATCTCCGGCACGATCGGCTTCGTCGGCCTGGTGGTCCCGCACCTGCTCCGCCTTGCCGCCGGACCCGATCATCGGCTCCTGCTGCCCGCCAGCCTGGTCTACGGCGCGGGCCTGCTCGCCCTGGCCGATCTCGGCGCGAGGCTGGTGGGCGGGGTGCCGGTCGGCGTGGTGACCGCCC
>JBDUDC010000053.1:0-9955 GCA_040003165.1 Chloroflexota bacterium | reverse complement strand
TGAACATGCTCGAGCGCGAGCGCCTCGAGTCGAAGAAGATCAGCAAGACGAACGCGGTCACCAGCATGATCGACTACGAGATCGGCGACGAGAACGTGCACGTGGGGCCATCGGACTACGTGCCGTGGCTGAAGGACCGCAAGTGGTGCCACATCCGGATGGAGGGCACCACGTATGGCGACGTTCCTCTCAACCTGGAGCTCAAGCTCGAGGTCTGGGACTCGCCGAACAGCGCGGGTGTGATCACCGATGCGATCCGCTGCGCGAAGCTGGGCCTCGACCGCGGGCTCTCCGGCACGCTGGTTGCGGCCTCGAGCTACTTCATGAAGAGCCCGCCGCTGCAGATCCACGACGACATCGCGCACAATCGCCTCGAAGCCTTCATCCGCGGCGAGGACGACGAGACGCTCAAGGGAACGGAGAAGCCGGCGCGGGCGAAGGCGGCACCCAGGGAAAGGGCCGTCACCATCGGAGCCTAGCCCTTGCCCGATTCCAAACCGAGCCCCGGGCCTGGCGAGCGCAAGCGCGAGCTGGGCATCTACCTCGCCTATCGCGTCGCCGAGTGGCTCATCAACCGAGTGCCGCGCCGCATCGCGCTCCCTATCGCGGCCGCGGCAGGCAACGTGGCCTTCGACATCGGCGCCGACAAGCGCGAGCTGATCTGCGCCAACCTCTCACGGCCGATGCGCCTGCCGCCCAGCCACCGGCGTGTCCGCCGCGCGGCGCGACGGGCCTTCCGCAACTACGCCAAGTACCTGGTCGACATGATGCGCATCGGCGAGATGACGGATCGCCAGATCGAGGCGCTGGTCGCGATCGAGAACATCGAGAGCCTGCGCACGGCGAGCGCGGAGGGGAAAGGGGTCCTGCTGTGCGCCGTCCACGTCGGCGGGATGGACCTGCTCGGGCCGGCTCTCAATCGGCTCGGTGAGTCGCTGCACGTGATCGCCGACGACACGACCTACGGCCGGCTCTACGACCACCTCGCCCGGGCCCGGGCCCGCCACCGGATCTTTCTCATCGGCTGGCGCAACCTGCGCGGCCTCTTCAAGGTCCTCCGCGGCGGTGGGAACCTGGTGCTCTTCGTTGACGGCGGCTACCGCCGCGGGGACGTGCCGGTCGAGTTCTGCGGCGAGGCAACCACCTTTCCCGCAGGTCCTGCCACGATCGCGGCTCGCTCGGGGGCCCCGATCCTGCCGGTCTGGGCTCGCCGCACGGCGGACGATGGCTTCGAGGCGCACGGGCTGCCGCTCATCCGCGCCGCCAGCAGCGAGCCGGCCGAGATCCAGCGCGCGACGCAGGCACTTGCCGACGCGCTGGGCCGCGAGCTCGCGGCCGACCCGGACCAGTGGTACATGTTCCGCGCCGTCTGGCCACAGAGCCCGGCCGATCGCGCGCACGCGGTCGCCGCCCTGGATGCGGCTCGGCGCGGCGACGACTGGACCCGGCTGCCGCAGGCCACCGCCGCTTGATGCCGCTGCGCCTCGCGCTGGGCCTCGCCGAGCGGATCGTGACGGCGCTCCCTGCATCGGTCGCATACGGGCTCGCCGACATCGCAGGCCGCCTCTGGTGGCGGAGCCCCGCCCGTCGCAGGCTGGTCTCCGCCAACCTCGCGCGAGTGTGCGAGGCGACCGGGCGCGCCGCGAGCGGACCGGCCTTCGAGCGCCTGGTGCGACGCGCGTTCCGGGAGCACGCGCGCTACTACCTCGAGCTCTTGCGCGGACCCAGCTATCCGCTCGAGCGGATCGGTGAGTTCGTCACCGTCCACGACTGGGAGCGGCACGAGGCGACCCTGCGCTCGGGGCCGACCGTGCTGGTGGGCGCGCATATCGGCAACTTCGAGCCGATGGGCGCGTACTTTGGCGCGCACGGGATCCCGGTCCTGGCGCCGATCGAGGAGATCCGTCCCCGTGCCCTCTTCGAGTTCCTCAGCTCGCGTCGCGGGACGGGGCGCGGGGTCGAGATCGTCCCGCTCTCGAAGGCGCGACGGCCGATGATCGCTGCCCTGCGACGCGGCGGGGCGGTGGGCCTGATCGCGGACCGTGACCTCGACGGCAAAGGCCTGCCGGTCACCTTCTTCGGGCACCCGACCACCCTGCCGCAGGGACCGGCCTCGCTGGTCGTCATGTCCGATGCCGCGTTCCTGGCCGGCTGCTGCCTGCGCGTGGGGCCGGATCGTTTCGACTGCAGCGCTGAGCCGATCGAGGTCGCGCGCACCGGCGACCGGCGCACCGACGTCGAGGCGCTGACGCACGCGATGGGCAGGGAGTTCGAGCGCCAGGTCGCCCGCACGCCGGAGCAGTGGTGGGGCGCCTTCCAACCGATCTGGCCCGATCTCGGGCGTGCCAGCACATGAGCGGCGGCCCGGCGCGAGGCGGCGGGCGCGGCAAGGCCGACATGCACCTCCATACCCTGTACTCGGACGGGACCGCGGGCCTGCAGGAGCTGCTCGACCACGTCGAGCACAGCACGGACCTCGACCTCATCGCGATCACCGACCACGAGCGCGTCGACGGTGCGCTGCGCGCACGAGAGATGCACGCCGCGGGCAACTACTCGTTCGAGCTCGTCGTCGGCGAGGAGGTGACCACCCGCCGGGGCCACGTGCTGGCCCTCTTCCTCGACGAGCGGATCCCCGCCCTGCGCCCGCTCGGCGAGACGGTGGAACGGATCCATGCGGCCGGCGGGATCGCCATCGCGGCGCATCCACTGGCGCCGCTCACCCCCTCGCTCGGCCGTCGCTCGCTGCTCTCCCTCCAGGCGGACGAGCGCCCCGAGCGCCGGCTGGACGGCATCGAGCTCATGAACCCGAGCGCGGCCGGCCGCTCGCGGCGCATCACCCGGCGGCAGCTCAACGAGCGCCTCCTCCACCTGCCCGCGGTCGGCAACTCCGATGCGCACGTGCTGGAGGGGATCGGCACCGCGTGGACCTGGTTCGGGGGGACCAGCGCGGCCGACTATCGCGCCGCCCTGGAGGCCGGCAGCACGCGGCCCGACGGCGTCTTCTGGAGCAACCGGCACAACGTGGAAGTCTATCGGCGGCAACTGGTCGCCAAGGCCCGGCACCTGCGCCATACTCTGCGCCCGAGCGGGGAGTGGCGATGACTCGTGTGAAGCCTGCGCCGGCCGCCCAGCAGAGCGGTGGCGCCGCGCCTGCGGTCGAGCGCGCGGATCCGCGGCCGCTGCTCAAGGTCGGGATCGTGAGTCCGTACGGCTATCCCCACCCCGGCGGCGTCAACGAGCACGTGCGCTACACCTACGAGGGGCTGGCCGCGTTGGGCCATGACCCGTGGATCATCACCAGCAAGTACGGGAAGCAGACCGAGAACGAGGGCCACATCATCCGCCTCGGGACCGGCTGGGCGTTTCCTGCCAACGGCAGCGTGGGGCGCGTCACCCTGGGCTGGCGGTTCAAGGAGCAGGCGCGCGACCTGCTCGAGGAGCACCAGTTCGACATCCTCCACTTCCACGAGCCGTTTGTGCCCTTCCTCTCGCCCACCGTGCTCGAGGCGTCGCGCACCGTCAACGTGGCGACCTTCCATGCCTTCGGCGGCTTCTCGCCGAGCTACTGGATCGGCAGCCGATTCGCCGGGCAGCTGGCCGGTCCCCTCCATGGACGGATCGCGGTCAGCAGCGCGGCACGCCATTTCATCGCCCGCTATTTTCCCGGCGACTACCGCATCATCCCCAACGGGGTGCTGATCGAGCGCTTCGCCGATGCCCAGCCGTACGAGGAGCTGCGCGACGGGACGCTCAACATCCTGTTCGTCGGTCGCCTCGAGGAGCGCAAGGGGCTGATCCACCTCCTGCGCGCCTATCACAGGCTCCGCAAGCGGCACGTCGATGCGCGGCTGCTGGTGGCCGGCGCGGGGCCGAAGATGCGGGAGTATCGGCGCTACGCGGGTCTGCGCGGCATTCGCGACGTCGAGTTCCTGGGCCGGGTCAGCGACGAGGAGAAGGCCCGCTACTTCGCCAGCGCCGACATCTTCTGCGCCCCGAACACTGGCCAGGAGTCGTTCGGCATCGTCCTCCTGGAGTCGATGGCGGCGGGCGTACCCCTGGTCGCCTCCGACATCCACGGCTTCAAGCAGGTGGTCCAGCGCAACGTCCAGGGCCTGCTGGTCGAGCCGAAGAATCCGCGGGCGCTGGCCGCCGCGCTCTACAAGCTGGCCGGCGACCCCGAGCTGCGCCACCGGATGGGCGACGCCGGGCGCCAGCGTGCTCCGGAGTATTCGTGGCAGCGCGTCACCGAGCAGATCGTCGACTACTACCACGAACTGCGGGAGCAGGTGCTCGGAGCACGATCCTCAGCTCAGTAGCTTGCGGTAGGTGGTGAAGGTCTTCTCGGGAGCGAAGCCGATCGACGCGTAGAGATCGGTCGCGCCGGTCGGGCTCTTGGCGTCGACTCCCAGGTTGGCGGAAGTGAAGCCCGCCTCACGAGCGGCGACCAGCGAGGCCGCCAGGAGCGCACGGGCGAGGCCCCGTCGGCGCCAGGGTCGGCGCACGGCCACCTCGGCGACAAAGACGCGGGCGCGGCCGCGCGCCTCGTTCTCCTCCCTCGAGATAGTGGTCACCACCAGCCCCGCCACCTCGTCGCCCGCCCAGCCAACGCGCCAGAAGCGCGGATCCGCGTTTGCCGGATCGGCCTCGAAGCGGGTCCAGTCCTCCTGCGTCCACTCGGTCATGCCCCAGTGGTCGCGGAAGGCCTCTGCGGCCGCCAGCCAGATCGTGCGGTACTGGTCCCTGGTGGCTGGCCGCAGCTCGATGCCGTCGGGCATCCGCGACTCGACGACGCCGTCGAGCGACGTAAGGACCATGTCGTAGAAGAAGCGCGCCGGCTCGTAGTCGGACCCGACCAGCATCGCGACGTTACCCGGGTTGGTGTCGACGGCCTCCGATTCAAACCACTTCGGAACTACCTCCGGATGGTCGGCCGCGATCTCGCGCAGGCGTTCCTCGTTGTGGCGGTGCATCGCCCCGCCGATCCCGCGACGCCGCCAGTCCGGATGCACGAACCCGAAGTTCTGGTAGGTCCGGCCGCCGTCGACCAGCTCCGCCCAGAAGACGCGGCTGTAGGCAACCACCTCGCCGTCGACCTCAGCCAGCACGATATCGCGCGCCGGATCGCAGTTGACGAGGGTGGCGTAGTTGAGCTTGAGCTGGTCCAGGGTAGGGGCGTCTTCGAGTCCATCGGCCGCGTGTGCGGCGCGATAGACCCGCAGCATGGCCGGCAGGTCCTCCACGCCGCGGTAGTGGCGGAAGCGGAGGCCCGGAACGGCCGGCGCCTCGCCCGTCTCGAGCTCGATCACTTGGTTGCCGCTTCAATCGGCTTGCGGTGGGCGCTGCCCCGCGACTCGACGGCGAAGCCGACCCGCTCGTACAAGCCCAAAGCACCTGACGGGTTCTCCGCGTCGACGCCCAGGACGGCGGTGGTCATGCCGCGCTCCTTGAGCAGGTGCAGGGAGCGCACGATCAGCGCCCGGGCGATGCCGCGATGGCGCCATTCCCTGCGCGTGAAGACGCTGTCGAGCCACCCGCGCAGCTGGCCGAGCGCCTCGTTCTCGGCGGGATAGATGCTGTTGACGATCCCCGCCGCGACCTCATCGCCGTCCCACGCCATCACGAGCAGCGAGAGGTCAAGGCTCGGGCTTTCGAGCCAGCGCTGGAAGCTCTCCTCGGACGCATCAAAGCCGCCCCAGTGATCCTGGAACGCCTCCACGTCGGCGGCGAAGATCTGGCGCATCTTGTCGGCAGTCACCGGGCGCATTTCGATCCCCTCGGGCAGGTCCGGAATGGCGGGCACCTCGTCGAGCGGACGAGCCATCTCGAAGAACCAGCGCACCGGCTCATAGCCCGCCCGCTCGGCGATCGCCAGGCGCCCCGCCTGGTGCTCACCGCAGAAGAGGCCCAGCACCTTCGGCCGGTCCGTGTCGTGCGCCGCCGCCAGGGCACGCGCCCGGACCTCGTTGCGGTGGAGCAGGCTGGTGCCGATGCCGCGCCGCCGCCAGTCGGGGTGCACCGCGCCGCTGATCCGGTAGTCGCGCAGCCCATCGGTCGTGTCGACCCATGTGCAGTCGGTGAACGCCACCATCTCGCCGTCGAGCTCGGCGATCATGACGTCCCGCGCAGGATCGAACTGCTCGGAGGGATGGCCGTACTCCGCGGCGAGCTCCTCGGTCGTGGTGCGCCACGGCAGGCGGTCCGCCTCGTGCTCCGCATTGGTCACCCGCACGATCGCCGGCAGGTCAGCCGGCCCGGCGTACGGACGCAGCTGGAGGCCGGCCACGACCGGAGGCGCTGACGCAGGACGGGTTGTCATCGGTCGGTCCCTTTCGTTCGCACGAGTCAACCGACCCGCTTGAGCTTGCCGGTGCGCTTGGCATACGCCTCGGCGCGGCCGAAGACATAGACGCCCAGTGGGATGAGGACCGCGCCCATCACCACCAGCGGCCAGACATCCTGGAGAAGGCTGGTCACCGGGGTGCCGTGAATCAAGCCCTGGCGCACGCCATCGAGCACGTACGTTCCCGGGCTGAACTGGGACACGAACTGCATCCAGCCGGGAAGGATCGAGGTGTCGTAGTAGACGCCGCTGAAGAGCAGGATCACCGACTGGATCACGAACACCATCTGGTCGCCGCGCTCCACGTAGAGGAGCGGGAGGATGGCCGCCATCATGCCGACCCCGATGAAGCTGACCGATCCGAGGAGCATGAAGGTGGCGGCGGTCGTGAAGTTCGCCCCGTCGAAATGCAGCTCGAAGAAGAGGATCAGCACGAGCAGGATGATCACCATCTGGATCAGCCCGTACGCCACCGCGAACAGGGTCGAGCCGATCAGCTGCGTGTAGCGCCGGATGGGTGCCATGAAGGTGTACTCGAGGGTTCCCTCCCAGCGCTCCCAGGTCACCGTCTCGCCGATGAAGCCGAACACGATCGAGAGGTAGTTCCAGAAGATCGCGCCGATCACCAGGAAGAGCAGCAGCTCCTGATTCCCCTCCGCCCGCCCGATCAGCGAGACCGCCAGGGCGCCGGCGATCGAGTAGATGAGCCAGGCGACCTCCCAGCCCCAATATCGTTTCGTCAGGTTGAAGTTCCGTTCCACGAAGGCGTAGCTCGCCCTCAGCTCGCGGGTTGCAATGCTCATCGCCCGCGCCCTCCTCTCATTCGTCGTCGTCTTCCTTGTTCTCGTCGATGTCGTCATCGAGCGATTTGCCGGTGAAGGTCATGAACACGCTCTCCATGGTCGGCTCCTGGCCGTATTCGTTCGCAACCAGCGCCTTCAGGCCGGCGGGGGTGTCCTCGGCGACCATCCGCCCATCGTTGATGACTGCGATCCGGTCGCACAGCCGATCGGCCTCCGCCAGGTCGTGGGTGGTGAGCACGATCGTCGCGTCGTGGCTGTCGCGCAGCTCCTCGATGAAGGTCTGAACGTCCAGCTTTGAACGCGGGTCGAGCCCGGTGGTCGGCTCATCGAGCAGGAGGAGCGTCGGCGCCGTCAGCAGGGCTCGCGCGATGGCGACCTTCTGCTGCATGCCCCGGCTCATCTGCTCGAGGGGCCGGCCGAGGCGCTTCTCACCGATCCCCAGCCGCGCCAGGATCCTGACCGCCTCGACGCGTGCCGGGCCACCCTCCATGCCGTACAGGCGAGCCGCGTACATCAGGTTCTCGTGCGGGCTGAGCTTCTTGAAGAAGGCCGCGTCGACGCTGACCCGGTTGATCAGCCGCTTGACCGCCATCTCCTCGCGCCGGATGTCGTGGCCGAAGACCTCGACCCGCCCCTCGTCGGGGGTGAGCAGCGTGCTCACCAGTCGGATCAGGGTCGACTTCCCGCTTCCGTTCGCGCCGAGCACGCCGTAGATCTCGCCGCGCCGGATGGAGATCGACATGTCGCTGACGGCGACGACCGACTTCCGCTTGCGCCCAACGATGAAGCGCTTGGTCAGCCCTTCCACCAGCAGCGCTGGCTGCTCGCCGGGAGGCGGCGGCCCAACATGGTGGACCGGCCGCGTCGCCGCCGCAGCCGAGCCGGTGGTCGAGACGCTCTTCGATTGTTCGAGTAGGCCGGTCATCGCTTGTTCCTCAGTCGTTTCCATCGCTCAGGTCACCGGAGATCACGTGAGCCGCGGCTCTCCATTTCGGAGTGGCTCCGCGGCTCTCGAGCTGCCCGCACGGGCAACAAAAAACCGTGGACCCGATCTGGCCCACGGTGGCGTCCGGTGCGGCGGCATTGCCGCCTGCCTTCAGCTCGTCCGGGGCGCAGATCTCCCGTCGGCGGCGCCACTGGTAGGCGCCATCCGTCGCGCAGTCTCAGCGCGGTTGAAGAGATCCATCGCCTTCGCCTGATCCTCGTTTCGTCGGAGCACCGTCGCGACGGGACGGGCGCAGTCCGGCTGCGCCGGCGGATGGTACGGCGCAAATCCGCCAGCTGTCAACCCACCTGGGAGGTAGGTCGTCGCTCAGGTACATTGGTTGACGGGATCGGCATGGAACTGGCGGCGCTGCGAGACGCGATCGGCCCCGACACCCAGCGCTCGGAGGGACGCATCGCATGAACTCCCAGGACCGCTTCGACGAGCTGCTCACCGAGCGCCTGCGCGCCGATGCTCCGCGCGAGGCTCCCGACCGACTGCTCGACGCAACCATGAGCCGGATTGCGGAGACGCCGCAGCGCGGCCGCCGACGGCTGGGACGCCCCGCCGTCACGCTTCTCGCGGTCGCAGCCGTGCTGCTCCTGGCAGTGCTGGCGGGCGCGCAGCTCGCGGGCGTGATCGAGCGGCAGATCGGGACCGGTCCCTCCCCCAGCGCGCCGGTCGTGCCGAGCGGGAGCACGGAGCCCAGCCCTTCCGCCGCTCCGACCCCGACGCCTCTTGCCAGCCCCACTGCGACGCCGACGGCGCGTCCAGCGACCTCGAGCAGCGCCACGTTCAACGTGCTGCCGGCCCAGCAGCCAACTGGCTTTGTATCGCCTATCACGTGCAATGAGCCAATCGGAGCGTCGGACCCGGTCGCGATCGTTCAGCTGCACGCGGCGGTCGCGTACAGCGGCGACGTCGTGCTGCGCGACTACGCCGACCCGAGTAGCCCAAGAACGCCATGTACCTTCGGGCAGAGCCAAAACCTAGTCGTGCAGCTGATCGATGCCCGCCATGTGGTGATCGAGGCGGGGGATGGCCGCACCTACGCGGTGGTCGACCTTCCGGAGGTCTCGTTCCATTGGTTCGAACTGGCGCACGCGCCGGGCTCGTATGCCCTCCTTGGCGCTGTCTCACCGGGCCTCGACCAGGTCCTCTGGCTGACGGGCGAATCGGACGGCACGGACCATGTCCACATCACGACCAGTGCCGGCGACCAAGTCGTCGCCTCGCTGCCGAACCCGCACCCTGGCCGCTGCGGGGGCCCGGAAGACTCGAAGCTTGGCGCATACACCCACTCGGGCGCCCACCTCTTCCTTCTCAACCAGCCAATCGCCAATCTCAACAGTCTGCTGGTGGTTGAGGGCCTAACGGCGAAGCTGTCGGTGCTCCCACCCAGCGAGGGATGGGCGGCGGGCGCGTGGCCCGCCATGGCGGTCTGGTCGCCGACGACGGAAACACTCTTCTACCGCCAGGGCGGCGACGTGTGGCAATGGACACCCGCGGGCGGAGCGCAGCGCTATCTGCCGGGGGTCAGCTGGTCCTACCCGACGATCACGCCTGACGGACGCCATCTGGCGTATGCCGTGGTGCGCGCGGACGGCCTGCACGACGTGTATCTCGTCGACCTGGCCCAGGGTGGAAGCCCGCAGCTGATCGGCAAGGGCGCTCGCACCCTGCCTGCCTTCCTTAACTCGACCCAGCTCTGGTTCAAATCGGAAGGCAACGGCATCTGTGGGCCCGGCGGCGATCAGCCGTTGATCTACAACATCAGCGACCAGTCCGAGTCGCCCAGCATCATCGACCGGGTCATCGGCGTAT
>JBDUDC010000197.1:0-2976 GCA_040003165.1 Chloroflexota bacterium | reverse complement strand
CCTACCTCGAGGGCGGACCGCAGCGGGTCAGCCCGTTCATGGTGCCGATGCTCTCCCCCTCCATGGCCGCCTGCCAGATCAGCATCCAGAACAAGCTGCGCGGCCCGGTCATCACGTCGGTCGCCGCCTGTGCGTCGGGCGTGCAGGCCTTCATCGACGCCCAGCGCCTGATCGAGCGCGAGGACGCCGACGTGGTGGTCGCGGGTGGCACGGAGAGCGCCATCCTGCCGGTCGCCTTTGCCGCGCTGGCGAACATGGGCGCGCTCTCGAAGCGCAACGACCAGCCGGAGAAAGCGTCGCGACCCTTCGACGCCGGGCGCGACGGATTCGTGTTCGGCGAGGGGGCAGCGGTCCTCTTGGTGGAGTCGGCCGCGCACGCGGAGGCGCGCGGGGCAACAATCCTTGCCGAGATCGCCGGCGGCGCGATGACCGGGGATGCGTTCCACATCAGCGCCCCCGATCCATCGGGCTATGGGGCCACCAAGGCAATGGAGCGCGCGCTGCGCGATGCCGGGATCGACGCCGAGGAGGTCGACTACGTCGCCGCCCACGGCACCAGCACGCCGCTCAACGACGCCACCGAGTCGAAGGCGATCCGCGCCGCCTTCGGCGATCACGCCGACCACCTGGCGGTGAGCAGCAACAAGAGCATGATCGGCCACACCCTCGGCGCGGCCGGGGCGATGAGCGCGCTGGCGGCCGTCCTCGCCATTCGCGACGGCGTCATCCCACCGACCATCAACTACGACAAGCCCGATCCGGCCTGCGACCTCGACTATGTGCCGAACGTCGCCCGCCAGCAGGCGGTGCGGGTGGCGATCATCAACGGCTTCGGCTTCGGCGGCCAGAACGCGGTCGCCGTCTTCCGCAGGTACGCATAGGCGCCGGACCTTCGGTCGATCGTCCGAGGCGGCCGGCCTCCCTACCCTGTCGGTGATGACCGAAATCTACGGACTCCGACTCGCGTATCGCGGCCTCATCGCCGGCCTCGCCGGTGGCTACGTGTGGCTCGCGGTCGCAATGCTCATGACCTGGCCGATCACCGGCCCGCTGAGCCCGGTTCACCTGCTGGCCGCGGTCGGCCCCCCTCACCTCGCATCGGCGCCGGGGGCCAGCTTCGTGCTCGCCCTCGTCCTCGTCGAGCTGACGGCCGGCGCGATGGGGCTCGGGTTCGCCTACTTCCTGGGGCGCTACTTCACGGTGCGGCGAACGCTCGCCGCCGCTGGGCCGTGCTTCGCGCTGCTGGCCTGGCTGTCGGTCAGCGAGAGGCTGGGCGTCGCGCGCCTGCCGCTCGGTGTGCAGGTCGGCCTAGCCTTCGCGACGCTGCTGTACGGCACCTTGCTCGGCGCTTCGGTCCCCGTCCGCCCGGAGCTGATGCGAACCACGGCCAACCCGATCCGCAGCGCCGGCTAGTCGGCGGGCTCGGTCCCGTGCGGGTCGCCCTGGACGTAGAGCTCCGGCTCGAATCGCGGCCCACCTCCCGGCAGGCTGGCGAGCCAGTCGCGCAGCGCCGATTCCACCGTGCTGAAGGCCAGCTCATCCCACGGGATCTCGGCTGGCGAGAAGCCGCGCACCTCGGTCGTCTCGAACCCCGGCAGCGCCTCCCCGCCGACCACGACTGCCTCATAGATGAGGGTCACAACGCCGGCATGCGGCCGAGAGTAGGCACCGATCAGCGGCCCGATCTCGACCAGCAGCTGCGTCTCTTCCTCGGTCTCGCGCCGCGCCCCCTCCTGCGCCGCCTCGCCCAGCTCGAGAAAGCCACCGGGGTATGCCCACCTGCCGACGGCCGGCTCGATTCCCCTGCGAGCCAGGAAGACGCGTCCGTCGCGGATCGGCAGGGTGCCCACCACGATCCGCGGGTTGCGCCAGGTGACGTGTCCCTCCGGACAGACCAGCCGCGGCCGATGATCCTCCTCGAGCACCCGCGCTTCGACTGGGCGCCCGCACGCCGGGCAGAACCGTGGCTCCTCGCCGAGCGTCAGCGGATAGCGTTCGGAGTCGTCGCCTGCTAGCGTCGCCTGCCCCGCACCCGCTCCGACGCCGTGGGGCCGACCGGGACCTTGCGCAGCGCCTCTTCGATAGGGCGGCGATAGCGGATGCCCGACGAGTGGCGGCTCAGCCAGCGCAGGTAGTCGGGGTCGCGCTGAGCCAACTGGGCAATGCTCCATCCCTTGTAACGGCCGAAATCGAGGAACTGGTTGCCCGCGTCGCCATCTTTGCCGCGTTGCGATCGGACCGGCTCGTACGGAGTCACGACGACCGGGGCCGGTGCGGCCTCGCGAGGCTTCTGCTCCCGATCGTACAGCTCGCGACGCTCCGGCGTTCGAACCTTGGCGTAGGCATCATTCAGCTCCGCCATGCGCCGGGTGGAAGTCTGCGAGTCTTCGCGGTCTGGATGGTAGATGGCGGCGAGGACGCGGTAGGCAGCCTGGACCACCAGCGGGTGCGCGTCAGCGCGCACCTGCAGGACCACGTATGCGTTGCGTTCGGTTCCGATGGCGATCACCCTCCCCGGGCATCTTCAACACCGGCAGCGCGAGGATGATATAGCCGGTACGCCAGCCCCGCCGAGGCCATCGGTACAATGCCGGCCATGAACGTCGACCTGACCGCACCCGAGCGGGACCTGCCTCTGGAGATGCTCCGCGACGACCTCGGGCTCATCGGCCGGTTGGAGGCCTCCGAGGGCTCGTAGAGCTTCGCCATGCCCCAGCCGATTCGCCTCCACAACTCCCTCGGCCGCGCCATCGAGACGCTCCAGCCGCTCACGCCCGGCCGCGTCACGATCTACACCTGCGGCAGCACGGTCTATCGCTATGCCCACATCGGCAACCTGCGGACCTACCTGTTCGGCGACCTGCTGGCGCGCACCCTGCGCTACCTCGGCTACGAGGTGCTCTACGTCAAGAACGTGACCGACGTCGGCCACATGCGCAACGACACGCTGGGCGAGGGCGAGGACCGGATGCAGCT
>JBDUDC010000196.1:0-2977 GCA_040003165.1 Chloroflexota bacterium | reverse complement strand
TCCAGTCCATCGTCGCGGCGCCCTCGTGCACCTCGCCGATCTTGTAGATCTTCTTGGTGTAGAAGAGGATCCGCTCGGTGACCGTGGTCTTGCCCGCGTCGATGTGGGCGATGATCCCGATGTTGCGGGTCCGCCGCAGCGGAAGATCCGCCGCTGGCGTCGCCCGGCCCGCGACCGCGCTCGATGTCATGACGGCTACCACTTGAAGTGGCTGAAGGCCTTGTTGGCCTCCGCCATCCGGTGCGTGTCCTCGCGGCGCTTCACGGCTGCGCCGACGCCGTTGCTGGCATCCATCAGCTCCGCCGCGAGCTTGTCGCTCATGCTCTTGCCGTTGCGCTTGCGAGCGGAGTCGATCAGCCAACGCATGCCGAGGCTGACACGCCGATCGGCGCGCACCTCGACCGGGATCTGGTAGGTCGATCCGCCGACACGCTTGGGCTTGACCTCGATGAGTGGCATCGCGTTGCGGAGGGCGAGCTCGAGGACTTCGACGCCGGCGCGCCCGGACTGCTTCTCGCAGCGCGCGATGGCATCCTCGAGGATGCGGCTGGCCAGCTGGCGCTTGCCACCGTGCATCAGCTTGTTCGTGAACTGGTCGAGCGTCAGCGCGGTGCCGACGAGCGTCTGCTCGTACTTGCTCTTGCGCGCGACGGTGGGACGGCGGGGCATCGGCTAGGCCTTGCCCGGCGCCTTCGCGCCGTACTTGCTGCGACCCTGGCGCCGATCGCGAACGCCGGCTGCGTCGAGGGTGCCGCGGATGATGTGGTACTTGACCGCCGGCAGGTCCTTCACCCGGCCGCCGCGCACGAGCACGACGGAGTGCTCCTGGAGGTTGTGCCCGATGCCCGGGATGTAGGCCGTGACCTCCATCCCGTTCGTCAACCGCACGCGCGCCACCTTGCGAAGGGCCGAGTTCGGCTTCTTCGGAGTGCGCGTCATCACCTGGAGGCAGACACCACGTCGCTGCGGGGCGCCGCGCCCCTCGGATGCGGTCTGCTTCAGGGTGTTGAAGGTCCGCCGCAGTGCGGGCGCCTTGACCTTCTTGATCGCCGGCTTACGTCCCTTGCGGACCAGCTGGCTGATGGTTGGCAACGAGAACCTCGCGTTCGTTCGGTACTGATGGAGTGGCCGTCGAAATTCGTGTCCCGCCGAGCCCACGAGTCCAGGGAAGAGGCGCTTGATGGAAGCTTCAGCGGAGGCGCCCTGGGGGCACACACGAAGGCGTCCCGCAGCGGGACACCGAAGGAGAAGTATACGTGGCGCCCCGATTTTGTGTCAACCGAGGCGCGTGCTCAGCGGCGCACCGCTGCGAGCCGCGCGAGGCCCTCGGAGGACGGGGCTCGACGCGCCTCGCAGATAGCCTGATGCCCGGCCAGCGGCCGGGCATCAGACGGAGAATCCGATGGCCGTCAGCCCTTCTTGCCGACCCCTGCCTCGAGCTCGGCGTCGAAGACCTCCTCGATGACCTGGGCCTCGATGGCGGGGTCGCCGTCCGCGCCCATCAGCTCGGCGGCGTTCTCGCCGGCGAGTGTCGCCGCCGTCTCCGCCTCGTCGGTATCGATCACGACATCGTGGTCGGTATCGACCTCCGAGGTGAGGAAGGCGCGTGCGGCCGCAGCCTCGCGCTGAGCCTCGGCCTCCTCCGGCGGAAGCTCCCGTGCCCGCTGCGCCTGCAGCGCGCGCGCGGCCGCTCCTGTGCCGGCCGGGATCAGCTTGCCGATGATCACGTTCTCCTTGAGTCCCAGCAGGTTGTCCTTGGCGCCGTTGATCGCCGCCTCGGTCAGCACCCGGGTCGTCTCCTGGAAGGAGGCCGCCGCCAGGAAGGAGCTCGTGTTCAGGCTCGCCTTGGTCACGCCCAGCAGGACCGTCTGAGCCGTCGCCGGCTCCCCGCCCTCTGCCAGGATCCGGTTGTTCGTCTCCTCGAATTCGAAGCGGTCGATCAGCTCCGAAGGGAGAAGCTCGGTGTCCCCGGCGCTGTCCACCGTGACCTTGCGCAGCATCTGCCGCACGATGATCTCGATGTGCTTGTCGCTGATGGTGACGCCCTGGGAGCGGTACACCTTCTGTACCTCGGCGACCAGGAAGCGCTGGACCGTGTCCACGCCCTTGATCTCGAGCAGGTCCTTCGGGTTGAGCGACCCCTCCGTCAGCGGATCGCCGGCGTTCACCTCGTCACCGCTGTCGACCCGCAGCCGAGCCGAATGCGCGACCTGGTACTCGCGGCTGTCGACATCCTCCGAGTGGAGGGTCAGAGTGTTGGCCTTCTTGGTGATCCGGCCCGCCGCCGGCGCCTTCACCTCGAGGACCTCGTCTCCCTCGCCGATGCGCGCCAGCAGCTGGCCGTCGGTCACCTCGTCGCCGTTGGCGACCAGGATCTCGTGCTGCGCCGTGAGCTTGATCGGCGTGACGTAGGCCTCGCGATGGGTGACCTGCACCGTGATCGGCTGGTCCTGCCCGGTGCGCACCACCTCGACCGTGCCGTCGATCTCGGTCATGGTGGCCTGCCCCTTGGGGATCCGCGCCTCGAAGAGCTCCTCGACGCGCGGCAGTCCCTGAGTGATGTCCTCGCCGGCGACGCCGCCGGTGTGGAAGGTCCGCATCGTGAGCTGGGTGCCCGGCTCGCCGATCGACTGTGCGGCGATGATGCCGACCGCCTGTCCCAGCTCGACGAGCTTGCCGGTCGCCAGGTTGCGGCCGTAGCACATGCGGCACACGCCGTGGCGCGCCACGCAGGTGAGCGGCGAACGGACGCTCACCCGGTCGAGCTTCGAGGCGACGATCCGCTCGACCGCCTGCTCGTCGATCTCGTCGCTGCGGGCGACGATCGTCTCGCGGCTCTTCTCGTCGACGACGTCGATCGCGGCCATGCGGCCGATCAGCCGGTCGCCGAACGGCTCGGGAACCTGCTCCGACTCCTCGCGTGTGATCCAGGTGCCGAGGTCGGTCCCGCAGTCGTCCTCGCGGGTGATGACGTCCT
>JBDUDC010000195.1:0-2977 GCA_040003165.1 Chloroflexota bacterium | reverse complement strand
TGGCGGGTGAGCAGCAGGTCGACGCTCGCCTCCCCGACGCGCAGCCCGTGGAGCTGCAGATCGTCCACGAAGCCGGGCAGGCGGGCATGGGCCAGCGTCACGCGGCCGCGCACGCCGTCGACCTGCAGCCCGAGGCAGGCCTGCAGCAGCATGAAGACCGCGGCGGAGGCCCATGCCTGCGGCGAGCAGGCCACTGGATACAAGGTCGGCCCCTCCCCCGCGCGACGCGGGAAGCCGCAGAACAGCTCGGGCAGCCGCGCGAGGTCGACGTGGATGCTCGCGTCGAACAGGCCTGCCAGGATCTGGATGGCAAGGTCCTGCATCCCGTATCGGGCCAGGCCAGCCGCGATGATCGCGTTGTCGTGCGGCCAGACCGATCCGTCGTGGTACGACATCGGGTTGTATCGGATCTGGCCACTGGGGATGGTGCGCACTCCCCAGCCCGAGAACGAGGACTCGGACATCAGCGCCTCGGCCGCCTGGCGCGCGTGCGGTGCCTTGATGATCCCGGTGTAGAGGCAGTGGCCCACGTTCGACGAGCGGATCAGGCACGGCTGCTTGTCGCCGTCGAGCGCGATGGCGTAGGTGCCCAGCTCGTCTGACCAGAACGACTCCTCGAACGCCTCCTGGAGCCGATCCGCCTCGTCGAGCAGCGCATCGGCCAGTTCGTCGTGACCGAGAACCAGGGCCATCTCCGCCGCACCCCGCTTTGCGGCGAAGACGTAGCCCTGCACCTCGCACAGGGCGATCGGGCCGCGCGGGATGGTTCCGTCGGCATGGAAGACGGAGTCGACCGAGTCCTTCCAGCCCTGGTTGGAGAGGCCCGTTTCCGATCGGCGCTCGTACTCCACGAAGCCGTCCCCATCGATATCCCCGTGCCGGTCGATCCAGTCGAGCGCCCGCTTCACGTTCGGCCACAGCTCCTTGACCAGCGCGACGTCGCCGGTGCTGCGGTAATGCGCGGCGGCAAGCATCACGAACAGAGGGGTCGCGTCGGCGCTGCCGTAGTAGCGCTGGAACGGAATCTCGCCCAGCGCGGCCATCTCGCCGTGGCGCATCTCGTGGATGATCTTGCCCGGCTCCGCGTCACGGTCGGGGTCGACCTCATCGGACTGGTTGGCGGCCAGGAAGCGGAGCACCCCGCGGGCGAGCTCCGGCTGGAGCCAGAGGGCCTGCAGCGCGGTGATCAGAGCATCCCGGCCGAACGGTGCGCTGAACCAGGGCACTCCCGCGTAAGGGAATGGGCCTTCCGGCGTTTCGGTGGTCATCATCGCCAGGTCGGCGAGGCTGCGGTCGACCCAGTCGTTGAAGAGCTCGTTCGAGGCCTTGACGCTGCATGTCCGCTCGCGGGTCGCCGGCAGCACGCCGGTGGCGAGGTTGAGCGCCTGGTCGAAGCCGAGCGGCTGTGGCCGCCGCGTGTCGATCTCGCAGATGATCGACACGTCCAGGGTCAGTGCCTCGAGCGGGTCGAGGGTGATCTGGAACGTCGCGCCCTCCGCGCTGATCTCGAGCGGGTCGACAGAGAAGACGAGCCGGGTCCGACGCACCACGCCGTCGAGCCCCTGGTAGCCGAGCACGATGTGGTCCCTGCCGACCACGGGCTCCAGCATCTTGCCGTGCGCCGGACGCTCCATGCCGCGCACCTCGAAGAGGTCCACGAAATCGGCGGCGAAGCGGAAGGTGAGCGGGATCTCGATAGGCGACAGCGCGAAATTGCGCGCCACGAGGCGCTCCTGGCACTGGCCGTCCCAGAGCACCTTGGTCCGCGCGACATAGACCGAGCCATGACCGATACGGCCGCCCTCCTCGGTATCGATGTCCGGGTTGGTGAGGTCCACGGCCACGCGGGAGTTGTCCCGCTTGGCGGTCGAGCTGAGCAGCAGCGGTCGCTGTCCGGCGAGGCGGACCTGGAGGCCCGAGAGGAAGCGGGTCCCCTCGTGGTAGATCCCCTCGTCGGAGGCGCGAACCGGCCGGATATCGCCGTATTGGTCGAAGACGGCGAATGATTCGCCGTGCTTCAGGACCCGATCGAGGTGATCCGCCGCTGACGAGGTGGCGAGGACGTAATAGCGGTCGCCGATCTCGACGACCTCTTCGATCGGCGGCTCGTCGGACGGCCGCGTGATCAGGCGCTCCGGCTCGGGCTGGAGAGTCATGGGTTGAGTCTGCCACGCTCCGGAGGGTCCCGTCGGCGTCTCCCCCGCCGATTTGAGGTGGTGGGAGGTGTTCGCGCCAACCGCGGAGGGCGGAGAATCCCCTGCATGCAGGACTCTGATCGTCGGAATCGCCTCCGCTCGACTTTCGGGTTGGATGCCGAGCTCTACGACCGAGCCCGGCCGCCGTATCCGGAGCCCCTGTTCGCGGACCTGGCGCGCGTCGCCGATCTCGCGCTTGGCAGCAGGGTGCTCGAAATCGGCCCGGGGACCGGCCAGGCGACGGTGCCAATGGCCGCGTCCGGCTACGAGGTTCTGGCCATCGAGCTGAGTCCCACGCTGGCGGCCGTCGCGCGGCGGAACCTCACCCCGTATCCCAACGCCCATGTGGTGGTGAGCTCGTTCGAAGAGTGGGAACCACCACACGAACCCTTCGATGCCGTGGTCGCCGCGACCGCATTCCACTGGATCGACCCGGCAATCCGGCTCGAAAAGAGCGCCGCCGTCCTGCGGCCCGGAGGAACGCTTGCGGTGATCGACACCGAGCACGTTGCCGGTGAGTCGGACTTCTTCGAGCGCGCGCAGGACTGTTACGAGCGCTGGGATCCGTTAACCACGCCGGGATTGCGCCTGGCGCCCGCCCACGAGGTCGGCCGCGATTGGACGGAGATCGACCAGACCGAGCTCTTTCGTCCCCTCATCACGTACCGGTACGAGCGGGACGTGACCTACTCGACAGCAGCGTACCTCGAGCTCGTGTCGACGTACTCGGGCCACATTGCCCTCGAGCCATCGGCCCGAGCGGGCCTCTTCCAATGCCTGGC
>JBDUDC010000194.1:0-2977 GCA_040003165.1 Chloroflexota bacterium | reverse complement strand
GCCCGATGGGCACGAGCCTTGCGAGAAGGGCTCGCACCGTGCCGCTGGGGACGCCGATGGACAGGCGCCGAATCGAACTGCAGATCCGGGCCGTGCTGCTGACCTATCGCATCGAGATGCGGCGGCGCGGGTCCCACACAATGGAAGCCTTCCGGGTGCGCGCCAGGTCGCTGCTCGATGCTACCGAGGCAAAGATCGAGTCCGACCCGGAGCTGCAGGCGAGCCTGGATGCCGCGCGCGAAGAGCTCGATGCGGCTGACCCCTCAGCGCGAGGCGCCCTCGGCGAGGAGCCGGTCGAGCGCCCCCGTTAGATCGTCGATCCTGAACGGCTTGGTGAGCGTGGCCACGTGCTGCGTGTCATCGAGATCGTCGCGGATCTCGGCCATGGCCTGGAGATCTGCACTGCAGACGAGTACCGGCAGGCCGTGAAAGTCGGAGTCCGCGCGCACCTTCTGTGCGATGTCCCAACCGTGCAGCTTGTCGGAGCCAAGGCGCAGGTCGATCATCAGCACATCAGGGCGCGATGCTCGGACCGCGTCCAGCGCGTCCTCGCGGTCTCCGTCGATCGTCGTGGTGTCGAACCGATCGTCCTCAAGAATCTCGTGTATGAGCTCGAGGAACTCCGGGTTGTCGTTGACCACCGTCACACGAGTCATAAGGCCCCTCCGTTCCCCGCAGTTATAGCGGAGTCGGAGAATAGCACCAGCCGTCCCACGTAAGACATCGCCAACACTAGAGCATGCTGGATGGTCACAATCGGCCGATGAAGATCGCGATCATGGGCGCCGGCAATGTCGGCGGTGGTTTGGGAGCAGGCCTCGCGGCTGCGGGCCATGGCGTGACCTACGGCGTGCGGGATCCGGATAGCGAGAAGACCCGCGCCGCGCTGGCGGCCACGCCGGGCGGTCGAGCTGCCTCGCCGGTGGAAGCCGTGCACGATGCCGATGCCCTCATCTTCGCGCTGCGGTGGGATGCGGTCGCCGACACGGTCGGACAGTTGCCGTCATTGGCTGGCACGGTCGTGATCGACGCCATGAACCGATTGTTCGGTGGCGATCCGGCCCGGAGCACGGCCGAGGACCTGGCGGACATGCTGCCTGGGACGCGAGTCGTCAAGGCCTTCAACACGATCGGCTTCGAGAACTTCACGACCGGCGCCGCGCGGCAGCACAAGGTGTCGATGTTCATCTGTGGTGATGACGAGGACGCCAAGCGGGTCGCCGCCGGCCTGGCCACCGACCTCGGGTTCGAGCCGGAAGACGTCGGGCCATTGAGCAACGCCAACGCGCTCGAGGGGATGGTCAAGGTCTGGCTCGCCCTGGCTGCGCGCCATGGCCGCAGCATCGGCTTCGCGCTGACGCCGGGTTGAGCGGCGGGCTAGAGCGCTCCGGTCTCCATGAGCAGCTTCAGCTGCTGAAGGTCCTTCGCGAATTGCCGCTTGAAGACGGCGACGACGATTGGCTCCACGAGCTTCAGGAGTCCGCTGAACGCAAACGACCACGTCCAATCGACGCGTGTTCCGCCCTCGACAGCCTGAAACGTCGCCGACACCTCGAAGGGCGGCCCGGAGACGCTCTTCATGGTCCATTTGCGGTTGGGCTCGAGCTCGGTGACTTCCGCCTCGTTCTGCGTTCGCCGACCCATCATCTGGGCGGTCGCCACCCTTCGCGAGCCGATCCCCACCGGCCCAGGCGTCGTCCAGTGCTCCTCGACCGCCGGCGCCGACCAGGTTGCCGTCTTCTCCACGTCGGTCAGCACCGACCAGACTTCTTCGGGCGGCCGGTTGATGGTGACACTCAGCTCGAATCTGCCCATGGTCAGAGCTGCGCATCCATTGCGCGGGCGATCCGATTGAAGTCATCTTCCGGGATTTCGAACATCCCCCGCCGGAAGATGAAGCCCCAGCTTCGAGTGTCGCGGATGAAGCCGAGCTCTGAGATGAGCGGTGGGATGGGCACCTCGGAAGCCGGAATCGGCTCCACCAATCGGCGCCACGGGTGGAAATCAGGCCCCATCTCTGCCTGGTGCGGCTCGTCGTCGGTC
Source organism: Chloroflexota bacterium (assembly GCA_040003165.1). Taxonomy (GTDB): domain Bacteria; phylum Chloroflexota; class Limnocylindria; order QHBO01; family QHBO01; genus JALYSK01. Next base: position 934 of record JBDUDC010000194.1, on the reverse strand, counting down.
ACCCGGGCAATCGCCGTGAACTCCTGGAGCCGATCGCCATCGGGGTATGTCGTTCGCGGCGAGTAGAACGCGATGAGGTCGCCCTTCGCGAGACGTCGCAGCGTGGCGGGCCGCCCATGGTTGGCCTGCGTGAAGCCACCAGCCATCCCGACGCGGACATGGTCGCGAGATACCGTATTGATCCAGTAGCGCACACCAGCATCTTGGCAGCCCTACGGCCCCGCGGTCTGGCTGGCGGCCTCATCCCGTTGCGGCGAGGGTAGACTCCGCCGCATGGCGACGTGTCCGTCCTGCGGCGCCAGCAATCCCGAGCGTTTCCACTTCTGTGGGACGTGCGGTGGCCCCATGCCCGACGCTGGCATTGCAGGCCAGGCCCGGAAGGTCGTCACCATTCTGTTCGTCGATATTTCCGGCTCGACCGAGCTCGGCGAACGACTTGACCCCGAACTGATGCGAGGCGCCATGACTCGCTACTTCGCTGTCGCGCGCGAAGTGATCGAACGCCATGGCGGCACCGTCGAGAAGTTCATCGGCGATGCGGTGATGGCCGTCTTTGGTGTCCCAGTCCTGCACGAGGACGACGCCCTGCGCGCGGTACGAGCAGCATTCGAAACGCGCGAGGCAATCGGCCGGCTGAACGAGGAGCTGGTTGCTCAGAACGGCGTCGGGCTGCAGGTTCGCATCGGTGTCAACACCGGCGAGGTCGTTGCCGGCGAGGCCTCCTCAGCCGAGACCTTTGTGACCGGTGACGCTGCGAACATCGCCGCGCGGTTGGAGTCTGCAGCATCGCCAGGCGAGATCCTGATCGGTGAGCCGACGCAGGTACTGGTCCGGGACCTTGCCGTCACCGAGCCGGTTCCCGACCTGAGCCTCAAAGGAAAGGGCTATCCGACCAGGGCGCATCGGCTCATTGCCGTGGCCCCCGCCACGTCGA